>JAPLST010000508.1:3320-15130 GCA_026398485.1 bacterium | reverse complement strand
CTGGCGGCCGTCACCATCGTCAGTTTGGCGCGCTATCAGCAGAGCCGGCCGCACTGGCGGCATGTGCTGACCCTGCCGCTGACCGGCGCGGTGCACACGGCGCAATTGCAGACAACGCCGGAGACCCGGCTCAATCTCAACATGGCAACCTGCGCGCAACTCGATGGCTTGCCGGGCATCAGCCGCAAGACCGCGCAGGTCATCATTGCGACGCGCCAGCGCAAGCCCTTGGAACAGCTGGTCGAACTGCTGCAATTCGCCGGCATTGGTGAACGGCGCCTGGCCGAGATCAGCAAAGTGGCCTACTGTGGCCCGCTCACGAATGCCAGCGAGGGAGACGTTAATGAGTGACGCAACCAAAGTATCTGTCGCGCTGGGCGCGCGTTCCTATGCCATTCATTGCGGCGCATCATTTGCCGCGCTGCCGGCAACGCTGGCGCCGCTGGTACGCGGGCGTCGCTGCGCCGTGATCACCAACACGACGGTGCAGCCATTATACGGCGCGCCAGTGCAGGCCGCGCTGATTGCAGCGGGTGCAACGCCGCACCTGCTGGTCATGCCGGATGGCGAACAGCACAAAACCATGGCCACGGCCGAGCGCGTGCTCGAACAAATGGCGGCGGCGGCGCTTGATCGCGGCAGTCTCGTCGTTGCACTGGGCGGCGGTGTCGTTGGTGATATTGCCGGCTTTGTCGCCGGCGTGTTCATGCGCGGCATCGAGTTCGTCCAGATCCCCACGACATTGCTGGCCATGGTTGACAGCTCGGTCGGCGGCAAAACCGGGGTGAACCTGGCGGCGGGCAAAAATCTGGTGGGGGTGTTTCACCAGCCGCGCTGCGTGTACATCAATTGGAGTACGCTGCAGACTTTGCCGGCGCGGGAATTCTGGGCGGGCTATGCCGAGGTGATCAAATACGGGATGATCGCCGACGCCGACCTGTTTGCCCGGCTCGAGCGCGAAACGCCGGCGCTGCTGCGCGCGATCACGGCGGCGGCGCCGACTATACCGAATGTGGTCGGCAGCATTATCGAGTGCTGCTGTGCAATCAAGGCGCGCGTCGTGGCCGCCGACGAGCGCGAAAACGGCCTGCGCGCCATCCTTAATTATGGCCACACCTTTGGCCACGCCATCGAGCAATTGACCGGCTACGGCACATACGCGCACGGCGAGGCGGTGGCGCGGGGCATGCATGCCGCGGCGCTGCTGGCCTGCGAGTTGGGCCTGTGCCCGCAGGCGCTGGTGCAACGCCAGCGCGCGCTGCTCGAGGCGGCCGGCTTGCCCGTGCGCTTTCCGGCACTGGAGCCCGACCAGGTCATGGCCGCGTTTCAGCATGACAAAAAAACGAGCGCGGGTTCCGTGCGCTTCGTCCTGCCGCGCGCCATCGGCCAGGTTGAGCTGGTCAATGATCCGCCGGTGGCGGCCCTGCGCGCCGCCCTGCGCGCCGCGCAGGCGTAGATTTGAAATTTGAAATTTGAAAATTTGAGATTTGAAATTTGAAATTTAAGATGAATCCATGACCGATCTTGACGCACTGCTGATTCTGAACCATCTGCGGGTCGGGCCGATAACCGCGCGGCGCCTGATGGATCGCTTTGGCGCACCTTCCGCCATTTTCCGCGCCGGCGCGGGCGAGCTCGGCGCCGCCGCCAATATTGCCAGCGAAAACGTGCAGCGCATTCGCAACTGGGACAACGAAGTCAAACTCGACAAGGTCTGGCAGGTGATCAAGCAGGAGAACATTCGCCTGCTGACCTACACCGACGCCGACTATCCGGCGCTCTTGCGCGAGATTTACGATCATCCCTTGCTGCTGTATGTGCAAGGCACGCTGAAAGCCGAGGACGCGACCAGCATTGGCATTGTCGGCACGCGCATGGCGACCGGCTATGGCAGCGCGATTGCGCGCAAGTGGGCGGCCCAACTGGCGTCGCGCGGCTTCACGATTATCAGCGGCTTGGCGCGCGGGATTGACACGCATGCGCACCTCGGCGCGCTCGACGCCAAGGGCCGCACGATCGCCGTGCTGGGTTATGGCTTTGGCTATATTTATCCGCGCGAAAACGAGCAGCTCTATCACGCGATTGCCGCAACCGGCGCGGTCATCACGGAATATCCGTACAAGCGCTATCATGGCAAGGCCTCGTTTCCCTTGCGCAACCGCCTGATTGCCGGGCTGAGCCGCGCGCTGCTGGTGGTTGAATCGCGCGACAGCGGCGGCGCGATGATCACCGCCCATTTTGCCAATGAGTACAATCGCACGGTCTGTGCCGTGCCCGGGCCGGTCAATGGCAGCGCCTCGATGGGCACCAACCGGCTGATCCGCGACGGCGCGACGCTGGTGCGCAACGTGGATGACATTGCCGATGAATTTTCATTTCTGTTTCCGCGCGACGCGCAGCCACGCAAGGATGCGCCGCCAGCCGCGCAACCCGCGCCGCTCCTGGATGTGCTCGAACAACGCCTGTATGAAATCCTGATCGAACCGCTGACCCTCGACGAGCTGGCGCAACGCAGCGACATCAGCATTGACAAAGTAACCACCACCATGTTGATGCTCGAGTTGAAAGGCCTTGTGCGCGTGCTCCCCGGCAAAATCTACGATCGCAAATGAAGATCGCGCTGGTCATTCAGAGCCTTGCGCTGGCCCGCGGCGGGGCCGAACGCTTCACGCGCAACCTGCTGCGCGGCTTGCTGGCCGAACGGCATGAACTGTCCGTCTTCTGCCGCGAATGGGACGCAGGCGCGGCGGCCTTGCCGGTTGAACTGGTGCAGATCCCGCCCGGCCGCTCGTGGCGCCATCCCTGGTATGCGTTCTCGCACGCGGCGCATGCTGCACTGTGCCGGCATGCGCACTTTGATGTGGTCTTCGGCCTGACGCAATTATGCCCGCAAGATGTGCATCGTTTCGGCGGCGGTGTCTATCGCTATTGGTATGAACGGAAATATGGGCGCATGCTGCCGCTGCACCTGCTGCGGCCGCGCGTGCACTTCGCCCTGACGTTCGAGCGTGCCATGTACACGCCCGGCAATTATCGCCAACTCATCGCCATTTCCGAGATGGATCGGCAGTTGATTTTGGAATACTACAAGGTGCCGCCGGAGCGGGTGCACACGGTCTACAACGGATTTGATTTCGAGGAATTCCATGAGCGCAACCGGGCGGATGCCCGCGCGCAATTGTGTGCCGACCACCAGCTCGATCCGGCCACGACGCTGGTGCTGTTTGCCGCCAATAATTATGTGCGCAAAGGCCTGCCAGAGGGCATCGCCGCGCTGTTGCGCACGCGCAATCCGCGCGCCTTCTCGCTGATCGTGATCGGCAAGGCGCATGCGCGCAGCAAAGCCATGCTGCAGCACCGCACGGCCGGCCAGCTCACCACGCTCTGGCTCGACCGCGTGAACAATCCGGCCGATTTCTATCGCGGCGCGGATGTGCTGCTGTTTCCCACTTGGTACGACTCATTTGCCAATGTGATTGGCGAGGCCTTGTGCTGCGGCCTGCCGGTGATCACGACCAAGCAGGCCGGCGGCGCCGAAATGATCACGCCGGGCGTCAATGGTTTTGTGGCCGAGCGCGCGGAGGCGATTGACGAACTGACGGCGGCGTGCGAGGCAATGACTGACCCGGCCCATCGCGCAACCTTCTCGGCCCGTGCGCGCGACAAAGTGGCCGCGCTGACAATCGAGCGCTGCACGCGCGAGACCCTGCGCGTGCTGAAACTGGCCGCGCAGACGTCGTAAAATGTCAAGTGCAAGCACCTGATACCATTTTACATTACTAAGATAAGTCGAAAAATGGACCCGAATCGAAATATAAGAAGAGTTGTTTTAGCTGCAGCTTTCGCTGTAATTTCGATGTTGACCGGAATTGTATTATCAGTCATGATAAGCAATATATTAATTCAAGCAGTGGCATCAAATTTCAACTGGACGATCTATCTATTAGGAATGACACAATCTTTTTGTGTAACAATGTTGCTTTTCAGCATATCTCTAATAATGATTCATCTTCATATAGAAGGCTGGCAGTACATTAAGTTCATTTTAATTCCCGCGGTGTTTTATATAATATACTTGGGTGTTCTTCTATCAGAGGCTTTTCTTAATAGGGGATCTGACTTGATTGTTTCGCATTTTGGATCGATTATAGGGATCGTATTGGCTTCATCATTGGCACCTATTTTGATAGTATGGTCTTTACGGATGAGAAGCAGAGCGGGTGTCAGAAATTGATAGGTGATCGCAGAACCACGGTCCGATTCTATAGATTTTTGTGTTTTTTCGTGTCCGCTATGCTGCGGCAGAATGCGAAGCGCCTCGGCGCCGCGCTTGATAGGCACCGCGACAATCGACAAAAAATGTCGATTGAAGTGCTTTGTTTTTTCTTGGGGTGTGCCGCGCCGAGAAAATTCGTCGGCCAATGACGAATTTACTAATGAGAGCGCTTGCTTGTTGTCATGCCAGTTGTGGCCGCGGGCGCCTGCTTGGAGTCCCGCCAACGGCGCGGATGACCGCGGCTGCAGAAACCGCCCTCGCCGCGGGCGGCTACAAGGACGCTGCAATCTAGAAAGCGCGCTCGTTAGTAACCACGGATTCCGTGTGACAGCATGCCCCGCGCGGAGCGCGTGGCGTACGTGAAGGCGGGCTTGTTGATGGGGTGCCAGGGAGATGGTCACCAGTCACGCCGCGAAGGTCAGCGCCGGCGCGGCGGCGTCAGTCGGCGCGGTAGACGAGCACCACGTTCTTGCCTTGATGCAGATCGCGTTGGTCGTCGCGCACCAGGATGTCGCCCAAGGCATAATAGTGCGACTGCCAGAGGACACGGGCGTTGCGCTGGGTTTGCGGCGGCAGGATCTGGCGGGCATCAACCCATTCGATGCGCGTCTGGGATTGCACTTGCACGACGGGCGTAAAGAAGCCGGGCAGGCCGAGGCGCAGGCGCGCGTTGGCTGACGCGCCGCCAATAACGTCGCGGACATCCAGGTGCAGGCCGCTCAAACAGCCGCCGGCCATTTCATCGCGCAAGGCGCCGAGCTTCACCCAATGCACGGCGCGCGCACGCACGCTGCGCACATCCACATAGTCGAACAACACATCCAACACGTCGCTGCCGGTGTAGACCAAGTCGTTGGTCTGTTTCATCAAGGAGGCGCTGGTGCCAAACCAGAGGTTGCTGACGATGCCGCCGCGCTGCTTGGGCGAACGCTTGAAGGAGAGCTTGTCGGCTGTGTTGACCAGCAGATTAATGTTGCGCAGGGTGGTAAACTGGAAATAGGTGCGCGGGGTTGCCCCGTTGAAGATGACCCAGCCATTGGTGACGGCGACGGTGACTTTGGCGCCATGCTTGATGCGGCCCTCGCAACGGCCGGGAAACCATTTATGGATTTTGGTGAGGGCGTGCGCGTCGGCAGCCGCGAGCCAGAGCAGCAGGCAGACGCCCGCGGTGCATGTGCATGGCCCGCGCAAAAACTTGTCAAGGGTGCGGTTCATCGTTCATCGTTCATCGTTCATCGTTCATCGTTCATCGTTCATCGTTCATCGTTCATCGTTCATCGTTCATCGTTCATCGTTCATTCATCGTTCATCGTTCATCGTTCATCGTTCATCGTTCATCGTTCATCGTTCATCGTTCATCGTTCATCGTTCATCGTTCATCGTTCATCGTTCATCGTTCATCGTTCATCGTTCATCGTTCATCGTTCATCACTCATGCTACGCCAAGGGTGCTGGTTTGCGGCCTTTTTTCAGCAGCATTTTGCCGGGGATGATGTCCAGGGTGACGCAATGGGTTGCCGGCACGAGGCTGAAATCGGTAACGGAGGCCGGGATGAGAATGGTGGTGCCGGGATGATACTCGATGTCTTCGAACATGCCTTCGGGCGAGATGATGGTGCCGTGGCCCTCGATGTTGCAGAGGATGCGGAAGCGGTCGATGGAATACTCGTGAATCGGTTCGCGATAGACGTATTGGTACAAGGAGAAATGGTCGCAGAGCACCAGGCGGAAATGCAGCGGCTCGACCTTGACGGGTTTGAGCTTGGGCGCGCCGATATCCTTGAAGCTCATCACCTGCAGGGCTTTGTCAATCTGCAATTCGCGTTTGTGGCCGTGGTGATCGGAGCGGTCGTAATCATAGACGCGATAGGTGACATTGGAATTCTGCTGAATCTCGGCCAGCATCAAGCCGCCGCCGATGCCGTGCAAGGTGCCGGCCGGAATGAAGATGGTTTCGCCCTTGGCGACGTCGAAGGTGTCGACCAGCTGTTCGAGGCGTTTCTGCTGAATGGCGCGCATGATTTTATCGGGGGTGGCGCCGGCGCGGAAGCCGCGGGTGATTTTGGCGCCGGGCGAGGCTTCCATGACGAACCACGCCTCGGTTTTGCCGAGGTCGTTTTCGTGGCGCAAGGCGAAGCGATTGTCGGGATGCACTTGCAGCGAGAGCTTTGCCTCGGCGTCGATGAATTTCAGCAGGAGGGGGAAGCGGTCGCGGCATTCGCCGGCCATTTCGCCGAAGAGCTCGCGCGGGTACGCCTGGCGCAACTCCGAGAGAGGCATGCCGGCCAAGTCGCCATCAGCCACGACCGAGACATCACCCGGCCGGTCTGCTATTTCCCACGACTCGCCGAGGTGCGTGCTGGCCGGGACTTCGCGATTGAGGAGGGTGGCGAAACGGCCACCGCCCCACAGTTTTGGCTTGTAGATCGGCTTGAACATGAGCGGATACAGAGCAACCATTTGACAAAAACTCCCGCAGTTGTTACACTATGCATGCTGCGTGGGGAATTAGCTCAGTTGGGAGAGCGTCTGGCTGGCAGCCAGAAGGCCACCGGTTCGAACCCGGTATTCTCCACCAACCTTGCCTGCGCGCGGCACTGCGCCTGCGCAGCGGCAAGAAGCCAAAGACCAACGCTGGTGCGCCCACGCCCTTTCCACCACAATATGCATGCGCGCACGGTTTAGTGTATCATTTTTACCCGTGAAATGCAATCTGCGTGACAATTACAGGCCGGATTTGGTATACTAAGTGCAACCCGCCGCGTGGCACGCATGGCATGCTGTCCTGCGACGCGCAGGTGGATCACTCAACCGTTGAGGTAGGGAGCCGAGATGTCTGAGAATTTGCTGGCAATGATCATGGCGGGCGGAGAAGGCACGCGCCTGTATCCGCTGACGCGCGACCGTGCCAAGCCGGCCGTGCCGTTCGGCGGCAAGTATCGGATCGTTGATTTTGTGCTCAGCAACATGATCAATTCCGGCTTTGTCCAGATTTTTGTGCTGACCCAGTTCAAGTCGCAGAGCCTGACCGAGCACTTGATGCACACCTGGTCGTTCAGCAGCATCTTGCAGCGCCAGTTTATTTTCCCGCTGCCGGCCCAGATGCGGGTCGGCAAGACGTGGTACGGCGGCACGGCCGACGCGATCTTCCAGAACATCCATTTGTTCGAGGACTACCGGCCGGATGACGTGCTGGTCTTCGGCGCCGACCATGTGTACAAGATGGATGTGCGCCAGATGCTGACGTATCATCGCGAGCGCAACGCCTTTGCGACGGTGGCGGCGCTGCCGATCCCGCTGGCCAGCGCCAGCGAGTATGGCATCATTCAGATTGACGACCAGTGGCGCGTCATCGGGTTTGAGGAGAAGCCCAAGCATCCGGCGCCGATCCCCGGCAACGAGCAGTATGCCCTGGCTTCGATGGGCAATTACATTTTCACGCGTGAATGCCTTGAAGCGGAGCTCAAGCGCGACGCGCGCGACGAGGGCTCGACGCATGATTTTGGGCGCGACATTCTGCCGGCGCTGGTGGATACGCGGCGCTTGTTTGCCTACAACTTCCACACCAACATGGTGCCGGGCCTGCGCACCGAGTTCAACATTTACTGGCGCGACGTCGGCACGATCCCGGCCTATTTCGAGGCCAACATGGATTTGCGGCGGGTGCAGCCGGACTTGAACTTGTACGCGACCAAATGGCCGATCCGCGGGCGCGAGCTGTTCCTGCCGCCGGCCAAGTTTGTGCACAACGAGCCGGTCGGCGCCTGCGGCTTGCCGCGCATCGGGCATGCGATCAACGCGTTCATCAGCGAGGGCTGCATCATCAGCGGCGCGGTGGTGGACAGCTCGGTGCTGGGGCCGTCGGTGCGGGTACACAGCTATGCGACGGTCTCGAACTGCATCCTGCTTGAGGATGTGGACGTGGGCGAGCGCGCGCGCCTGCGCAATGTGATTATTGACAAGCATGTGCGGATTGAGGCCGGCGATGTCGTCGGCTATGATCGCGCCGCCGATGAACAGCGCGGCTATACGGTTGTGCCCTATGGCGACAGTTGGATCACGGTTATTTCCAAAGTGCAGCGCTACCGTTTCGCCACCGATGACGGCGAAGTCGAGTGAGACGCGGCATCAACCAACAAGGTGACAAATGAAAAGCCCCCGGATTGAAGTTTCGTGGAAGACCATGAGCATGCGGACGTTGCGCGCGCTGGCCGCCTTGCTCGGCATCACGGGCCGCAGCGCGATGTCCAAGCAACAGTTGACCGGCTCGCTGCGCAAGCAGATGCGCGCCAGCAAGAAGGCCGAGACGGCCGTCGCGGCGGCGGTTAAAAAGATCGGGGTGGCGCGCGCGCCGGCCTCGACCAGCAAGCCGGCCGCCCCGCCGCCCCCGCCGCCCGCCGCGCCCGTCGCGCCGGCCGGGCCGTACATTGATCACGGCCGGCCGATACCGGATGCCTATGGCGCCGACATTCTGCGGCTGATGCCGCGCGACCCCGAGTGGCTCTTTGTCTATTGGGAGTTGACCCCGCAACGCCTGCGCCAATTGCGCTCGCGCTTCATCGAGCTGCACGAGAAGCCCTGGCACATCCGCCTGCATGACATGGCCACGGGCGACATGCACGCCACGGCGGTGTTTCTCGAGGCCTGCAACTGGTATTTGCACGTCACGCCGCGCGGCACGTACCGGGCCGAGCTGGGCTTCATGGACGGCAATATGTTTGTCGCCGTGCTGACCTCCAACACGGTCAAGACGCCCGGCAATGCGATTTCGGAACGCGTGGATGAGCGCTGGCTGGTGCTCAAGCGCGACCTGCTGCACATGCTGCACCTGGGCCATGAAGCGGAACTGTTCGGGCCGGAGCGGCCGATCGCCTCGGCCGAGCGGTTCAAGGAAGTGACCCGCGAGCAGATTGAGATTCTCGAGAAGCTGGCCGAAGAGGCGCGCACGCTGGGCGCCAGCGGCGGGGCCGGTTCAAGCGCACGCGTTGCCAAGCTGCCATGAGCGACCCGCGCGGCTATCTGATGCTGGTGCTGCACGCGCACCTGCCGTTCGTGCGCCATCCCGAGCACGAGGAATTTCTCGAGGAAGACTGGCTGTACGAAGCCATGCTCGAAACGTACCTGCCGCTGCTGCATGCCTTTGAGGAGCTCGAGCGTGACGGCGTCCCGTGTGCCATCACCATGACGCTGACGCCGCCGCTGTGCGAAATGCTGACGGATCGCCTGCTGGTGGGGCGCTTCGACCGGTATCTGCGCACGTTGGAGCGCCTGACGCGCGCCGAATTGCAGCGCACGCAGCACACGCCGTTGCACGACGGCGCGCGTTTTTACGCCGCGTGGATTGCGCAGACGCGCGCCACCTTCGAACGCTGGCACCGCAATCTGGTGGCCGGCTTCCGCCACTTTCAGGAGCGCGGCCAGCTGGAGATCATCACCTGCACCGGCACGCATTGCGTGCTGCCGCTGTGTGCGACCAAAGAGGCGGCGCGGGCGCATGTGCGCATGGCGGTGCGCAATTACGAGAAGCACTTTGGCCGCCCGCCGCGCGGCATCTGGCTGGCCGAATGCGCCTATGCCGAAGGCGTTGAGGAGCTGCTTGAAGAGGCCGGCATCCGCTATTTCTTTGTGGACACGCACGGGGTCTTGTTCGGCGAGCCGCGCCCGCGCTTCGGCAATTTCGCGCCGGTCTATTGCCCGAATGGGGTGGCCGCGTTTGCGCGCGATGTTGAATCGTCGAAGCAAGTCTGGTCGGCCGAAGTGGGCTATCCCGGCGATGTCAATTACCGCGAGTTCTACCGCGATCTTGGCTTTGACGCGGACGAGGCCTACATTCGCCCGTTCCTGCACAAGGACGGGCGGCGCCGCAATCTGGGCATCAAGTATTATCGGATTACCGGCAAGATGCCGCTGCACGCCAAGGAACTGTACAATCCGGCCGTGGCACGCAATCTGGCCGCCGATCACGCCGGCAATTTCATGTTCAACCGCCAGCAGCAGGCGCGCTATCTGCACGACGCCTTTGGCCGGCCGCCGCTGATCGTTGCGCCGTACGACGCCGAGTTGTACGGCCACTGGTGGTTTGAGGGCCCGTGGTTCATCGAAGCGTTGTTCCGCAAAATCGCGGGAGACCAGCAGGAGCTCGGGGCCATCACGCCGAGCGCGTATCTCGAACGTTTTCCGGTCAACCAAGTGGTGCAGCCGTGCGCGTCGACATGGGGCGACAAGGGCTATTTCGAGGTGTGGCTCAACGGCGGCAATCATTGGATTTACCGCCATCTGCACAAGGCCGAGGAGTTCATGCTGGAGCTGGTGCGGCGTTTTCACGATCAATCGCCGCAACTGGATCGCGCGTTGAATCAGATCGCGCGCGAATTGATGCTGGCGCAAGCGTCCGATTGGGCGTTCATCATGACCACCGGCACGATGGTGCCGGATGCCGAGAAGCGCACGCGCGACCACATCCACAATTTCTACGGGCTGTATCTGCAAATCATGGAAAACCGGCTGGAATTGCCATGGCTGGCGCATCTTGAAGCGCAGAACAACATCTTCGCGGAAATGGATTACCACATCTATCTGTAAGTGACCGGCGCGCCGCGCGCGCCATGCCAACCTTTGCCCCGCGTGCAAGCGCGCGCGGGCATTTCCTGCCCGGAATGTCTACCATGTCGGACGTGTCCGACCTGCCCGACCTGTCCGACCACCATACCCAGCCTGAAATTCCGCGGAATGCCGCTCTGGAACGCCACTTGCTTTTCTGCATGAGTGCAGAGCTGCGCCCGCCTGATAAACGGTGTGCGACACACTACAGTTTGCGGTTTCCTCTTGCTTTTTGCACAACATTTTGGTATACTCTGCCATAACATACTTTTTGTACCTTTGGAGCTATGCCGTGCATATGTGCGCTTTGAGTCGTTGGCATCAGTGGGTCGGGCGAGTGACGCTGCCGGCCTTCTTGATTGCCCAAATATTTGTGGCGTGCCCCACCGTGGCGGCGCCGACCGGCGTGGTGGCGCAGACGGCGGCGGCCATCGCCGACCCGCCCGTGGCGGATGAACAAGACAGCGACACCAACCTGCTTTCACGCCGCCTGAGCATTGGCACCAGCACGAATGTGCCCGCCCTGATCCAGCTCAATTTTGAAGAGACCGACCTGCGCACCGTCCTGCTTTACTTGGCGGAGATCACCGGCGAGACGATTTTGCCGGCCGCCAATGTGCGCGGCCAGGTCACGATTATCAATCCGAAACCGGTGACGCCCGCAGAAGCCAAGGATATTATTTTCTCGATTCTCGAGACGATGACGTTCACGATCGTCAAGTATCCGCACTTGATCAAGGTCATTATGTCCGGCAATGCCAAGACGAGCCCGATCCCGACCTTGAAGCCGCCGCCCACGAACCAGTTTGGCCAGTTGGTCACCAGCGCCATGGATGTTGAGGATCTGATCCGCGCGCAGGTGGTGTATCCGCGCTACATCAGCGTCTTGGAGCTGCAGAAGTTCATTGAGCCGCTGATGACGCCCGGCGCCGGC
>JAPLST010000508.1:0-3255 GCA_026398485.1 bacterium | reverse complement strand
ATTGTCAATGAAATGACGGGCGCGGCGATTTTGATTGACACGGGCGCGAACATCAAGCGCTTGCTTGAGATTGCCGAGTTGATCGACCGGCAGGTGGATGCCGGCCAGATTGACATCAAGATCATCAAGCTTGAATTTTCGGACGAAAAAGAGCTGGCCACGCTGTTGAACCAGATTTTCACGGCGCCGGCCTTGAAGTCGCCGACGGCGCAGAAGCTGACTTTCAGCAGCAATGTCGGCGCGCCCGGCGCACCACCGCCGCCCGGCACGCCGCCCGCACCCCGCGGCGGCCCGGCGCCCTCGACTCAGCTCGATATTTTGAAGGCCAAGGCGGATGTGTCGTTCATCGCCGAAGAACGCCTGCACGCGCTGATTGTCATTGGCGTCAAGTATTATTTCGGCTTGGTCAGTGACATCATCGAAAAGCTCGACCAGCCCAGCTCGGAGAAGGACGACACGGTCAATATCTATCCGCTGCAGCATGCCAAGGCGAATGAGATTTCCGGCCTGCTGAACGACATTTTCTCGTCAGGCACGACCCAGCGCTCGGCGCAAGGCCTCGAGCAATCCAAGCGCGAATCGCCCTTTGCGCGCTCGCGCAGTTCCAACAGCACGTCGGCGGACAGCCCCAGCAATTTCGGCGGTGATCGCCGGTCCCAGCCGCCGACCACCCAACGTTCGTCCACGCCGCAACAGCAGTCGCGCAGCGGCAATACCCTGACGCACTTGGCCGGCAAAGTGGATGTGCTCTTCGACGAGCCGTCGAACTCGCTGATTCTGATCTGCTCGCCGAAGTATCTGGATTTTGTGAAGCGCCTGATTGACCGGCTGGACCAGCGCGTGCCGCAGGTCTGGATCGAGGCCGTGATTGTCGAAGTCAGCCGCGACAAGAGTTTCAACCTGGGACTCGGCTGGAAAGATATTTTCAACGGCCCCGGCTCGGATGAGAGTCTGATCAAAGTCTTGGACACGTCGCTGGCGCCGGCCCTCGACGCCAATGGCAAGATCGCCGCCAGCCCGGCCCAGAAAGGCATCGCCTATGCCTTTGGCCAGCGCGACAAATACGGCAACTTTGATCCGTACTTCACGATTCAAACCGCCGAAGGCATCATTGACATCAACGTCTTGTCGACGCCCAGCATTCTGGCCTCGAACAACGAGCAGGCCGAGATCAACGTCGGCAAATCCGTCCCGTACGTCAACTACACCACCGGGACAGACTCCACCACCCGCAATTACTCGTACGACTTTGAGGAAATCAATGTGCGTTTGAATGTGGTGCCGATCATCAATAAATATCGCGAGGTGACCCTCGAAACCACGGTGGATGTCAACGAAGACGGCGGGCGCGCCAATCCGGATGATCCGAACGCGCCGCCGATCAAGCTCAGCCGCCAAGCCTACACCAAGGTGGTGCTGCAGGACGGCCAGACGCTGGTGATTGGCGGCTTGATCAAGGACGACTTCAAGACGACGATGAACAAGATTCCGATCTTGGGCGACATTCCGATTCTCAAGCATGCCTTCCGCACCAAGGCCGACACCAAGTCCAAGACGGAATTGATGATTTTCATCACGCCGCATGTGGTCGAGAGCTCGTTCGAGGGCGATCAGTTGACCACCGCCATGAACGCCAAATATCGCGGCGCCTCGAGCTTCATCTCCAGCCGTGACCGCGCCGCCCTGTATGACGACGTCAATCACGAAAAACTGGACACGACCATTTACGACGATTGGCGCACCTTTGAGAAACACATTGAAGATGCCGAGACCTATCTGCAGATCCGCGACTTGCCCGGCGACACACCCGAATCGCGCAAGCGCTCGATGTTCTACTTCGCGCCCGATGAGGAAATCCACAAATCGGCGCCGTTCCAAGGCGGGGTCTGGCAAGACGACAGCAAGGCAACGCCAGCCACGCCGCCAGCAACGGCGCCGAACAGCGCCAGCCCCAGCCCCAGTGACAGCGACGTCGCACCCGCGCCCGAGCAAGCGACGCCGTCCTCCCTGCTGGAGCGCGAACGCGCATTAATCCAAGGGATTGCCACCGAAACAGAGTAGCCGCGCGGCACTGCGCGCACGCCACCATGAAGATTGACTTGGGCAAAGAACTGGCGTCCGCGACGCAGCTGACCCGGCGCCAAGATCAGCTCTTGCATGCGGCCGTGATCTTGGCGGCGGTAGCCGTGCTGTTGCTGCTGCTGATCATTGGACTGCGGCCGCGCGCGGCGGCGCCGCCCGCCGAACGCATCGTGCTGGTGGCCGACACGCAATTGGTGGCCCGGTTGGAGCAGCGCATCGCCACGTTTGAGACCATGTTGCAGGATTTGCGGGTCGTGTTGTTGCAATCCAAATTTGCCGTGAAAGACCTGACCGCGACACAAAAGGTGGCCAAGCGGCGCGACCGCAGCAGCGCGCAGAACACCCCGGAGGCGACCGCGCGGCGCGCCATGCGCTGGCTGCCCGGCATGCAGGCAACCAATATTGTCTTGTCGGCCGATGAGCTGGGCGCGCTGGATGCCCTGATTGACCGCGACCAATCCGGCGAGCAAGTGCGGGCGCTGCTGCAAAGCATCACCGAGCCGCAGCGGCGCACGGCCTATCACAAGCAGTTGCAGCGCAAAGGCGACCAATGGTTGTCGGCCGCCCTGCCGCTGATCGAAAATGACGATCCGGGCTATGAGTTGTACTGCGACAACGCCCTCTATTTTTACGACCTTATCAGCGCCACGGGCGAGGACACTGCCTTGCTGGCGTATGTCGAAGCCAAGCGCAGTCAGATTGAGCTGGCCCTGCAGCGGATGGACACGCGCACCCGCAGTACCGAATCGGAAGGCCGGCTGCGCGACGAGTTGCAGACGATGCAGGAGCGCATGGATGCCTGGCGCACCAATCGCCCGCGCCGCACGCGCAATTATTAAGCGGCTCCCACTTTCTTTGCATGCAGAGACCCCCACGACCACTGTAGAAATGATGAGTGATGAATGATGAGTGATGAATGCAGAACAAGAAGCAGATCAAATGTTACATGCTACGTAATGGACACTCATCATTCATCATTCATTTTCTGCGCTTGAGACCCCCACGACCTCGCGTCGTGGGTGAATAAGATTGAGAAAAATCGCGCGCCGGCCCATCTCCCTTCTTCTCCTTCTTGCCGCATCTGCCGGCTGGTTGCTGCAAAGCGGGAGCGACCTCCGCGCTGGCAGCAAACTAAGGCACCCGCCAGTCCCGCCAGAGGCGTGGATCGCGATT
>JAPLST010000284.1 GCA_026398485.1 bacterium | reverse complement strand
ATATGCTGCATTTTCTGGTCCATTTGTTCTTGCAATACGCCTAAATATGTTGTATAGTATCTTCATGCAGCCTGTGCTATTTACACAACGCAGATCGTGTTTAACACGGGGATTCGCCATGTGGGCGGGCCGCCCCATTACCTGAGATGGACAAGATGACGAGACGAACCAAACAGTGCAGCATTGCCGTGGCATTCCTATTGACAGCCCCGCTGTGGCTGGGCGCAGCCGTCTGGACGGGCGCCGGCGCGGATAATTTCTGGACCACGCCCGGCAACTGGCAGGGCGGCATTGTGCCGGCCAACGGCGACGCCGTCACCTTCGGCCTCGGCTTTGTCCAGGGCACCTCAGTCAAGTACACCAATTACTGGACGGGCGCGCCGGTCGGCGGGGCCAACATGACGCAGAGCGTCTGGCAGGTCGAACTGCCGCCATCCAATATTTATATCAATGGTTTGTTCCTCACCAACACCTTCCCGATTGACCAGTTGGCCTTGCACAACGAGGATGCCACGCTGGTGCTCAGCAACGGCGTTGAGACCTGGTGCGCCAAATTGGTCAACGCCAAATGCAAAGTTCGTTTCGACGGCGATCAGGCGCTCAAGTATAACCAAGTCCGGCTTGAATACTGGGGCAACGTTGAGAACCAGAGTGTGCTGACCAAGCTGGGCAGCCAGTCGCTGCGCTTTCGCAATGCCGGCACGAACTTCGGCGGCACGATTATTGTGGACGGCACGGGCGCGCTGCAAGGTGGCTTTGCCTCGGACTATTCAATCGGCACGGCGACGATCATCTATACCAACACGGCCAGTGCGTTCTGGGGCGAAATCCTGGCGGCCGGCCAGGAGATTTTCATCCACAACAATTTTGTCTACGCCAATCCCATCAATGGCTGCCAAGTCCAGTCCACCGGTCCGCCGTCCGGCCGGCCGAGCATCATGACCATGCTGGGCAACATCAGCGGCACGATCGCCAACGGCACGCAGCGCTTCGCGCCGCGTGTCAACAACTATGATTGCATGCTGCGGCTGAAGGGCACCAACACGCTCTCCAACAGTGACGTGCTGGGTTTCCGCACCGACTCCGACGGCATCATCGAACTGTACCTGCCCGAAGCGGCCGGCGACCAGAACGCGCCGCCCAATTGGATCATTGACTATGATAACGGCTACGGCGTTGGCGTGTTTCTGTGCGCGCCGTTCACGGTCAACAATATTTTTGAATTGGGCAACACGCGCACCAACGGCCAGTACGCCGGTGTCTACGGCATTCAAATGCTGGGCGGCTTCCACGCCGCCGGTACGGCCACCTTTGCCGGCGAGATCAACCTGCGGCGCACCCACGAAGGGTATGTTGCCGGCAGCCAGTTGTTGACGCAGTTCGCCACGACATCGGCCACGGCCCGCACGGTCTTCTCGGGCTATGTGTATGACACCAGCGGCTTCGGGCCGGTCACGCTCGAGATCAACCGCTATCGCACGCCGTTGACCAACATTCTGGATTACAGCATCGGCCGCGGCACCGTGGAACTCGCCTACAACAACGGCAACAGCTATCGCGGCGGCACGATTGTCCACGGCGGCACGCTGGTGGTCAACAACTCGAGCGGCTCGGCGACGGGCACGGGCGATGTGTCCGTGCTGACGGGCGCGGCGCTGGCCGGTGCGGGCATCATTGCCGGCGGCGTAGCGATCGCTGACAATGCGACGTTGGCGCCGGGCAACTCGGCCGGCACGCTGACGGTCGGCAGTCTGGCGCTGAACTCCTCGTCGATCCTCAACTACCAGCTTGGCTCGCAAGCGCCGGGCGATTATGACCAAGTGGCCGTCAACAGCGATCTGACGCTGGATGGCACAATCAACATTGCCGCACTGCCGGGCTTTGCCAACGGCACCTACACGGCCATGACCTATGTCGGCACCTGCACCGACAATGGGTTGACGGTCGGCACAACACCGCCGGCGACGATCATCAGCATCGTGCATGATCCTACCGCCAAGGCGGTGCTGATTACGGTCAGCGCGCCCGCGCCGCCGACGGCGCAGATCACCGAGCCGGCCGGGCCGACCTCGATCCTGCTCGGCGCCAGCATTGCTTTTGCCGGCGTGGGCACGACCGGCAGCGCCGCCATCACCGGCTACCGCTGGGAATTCGGCGACGGCGTCGTCACCAGTGGCGTGGCGCTGACCAGCGTCGTGCACACCTATGCGGCCACCAATGTCTGCACGGCCAAATTCGTCGTGACCGACGCCAACGCCTATGAAGGCTATGACCAGCGCGTCATCACCGTCAACGCCCGCGTGACCGCCACGATCACCCAGCCGGCCGTCCCGTGGGCGCACAAGAATGCCACGGTCCATTTCGAGGGCAGCGGCACGGCCCAAGGTAGCACCATCACCAACTATATCTGGGACTTGGGCGACGGCACCGTCCAAAGCGGCCCGGCGTTGACCAGCGTGGATCACAGTTATGCCGCCGCCGGCTTGGTGACGACCGTGTTTAGTGTGGTCAACAGTCTCGGCGACATTGCCACGGCCAGCATGTTGCTGGACATTGTCGCGCCCATCTCCGTCTACGATGGCTTTGACTATGCGTCGGGCGAGGATCTGGCGCAAGTCGCCAACGCAGGCGGCGGCTGGGGCTTTGCCGCCGGCGCGGCGTGGACCAATGGCAGCTACGGCCCGGGTTTGATTGCGGTGACCAACTATGGCCTCACCTACGTTAATCCGGGTGACTTCGATTTGCAGACGATCGGGCTGTGCGTGGTGGTTTCGTCGTTGACCAATGCCGAAGTCACGCGCCCGTTGCTGACGGCGGTGCAAGCGCCGCGCACGGCCGGCCCACGCACCTTCTGGCTCAGCTTCCTGATCAATGACCTGAGTGGCGACCTGGCCACCAGCGGCTCATGCTATACCGCGCTGGCCACGGGCGCCAATCCGAGCGAGTGGTCGCCGGTGGTCACGATTGGCAAGACGTGGAATGGCAAGACGTTTGTCAACCGGCCGTATGTGTTCACCTCCAGCACGTCTGGTTTCGGCCCGAATCCTTATCTCACCGGGACGAATTATCTGCTGGTCGGGAAACTCACGCTGAGCATGACTGACACGATTCCGCGCCGGACGTTCGGCCAGAGCGAGTGGTGGGCCTATCAGTCCGGCCAGGACAGTTTGCCGATTGACGAGCCGACCAGCGGCGTGCTGCGCGAAGGCACCAATGGCTCGGGTGCAGTCGTGTTCCAGCACCTGGTCTTGCTGAATCCGCCGTTTGGCGGCGAATACTGCAAGGTGGCCATGGACGAACTGCGCCTCGGCGAGACGTGGCAGGAAGTGATCCCGCTGGTGCCAGAGCCGGCGCTGCTGTTGCCGCTGCTCTTGGTTTTAGGCTGCTTGGAGCTGCCCGGAGTCCCGCCATGGCGTGGATCCCGCCAACGGCGGGATTGAAAGGTGTTAGGGTGCAGATCAATGCAGCGGCAGGAACAGCAATGACGGTGGTGCTTGTCAAAATTCAAGTTGATGCATTCATCAAGAAAGCTCTTTGTTTTCTCACGCACTCTTTTACTCTTTGTAACTTCTTTGTGTTTTTTTTGGTTCAATCAGGACTCCAGGCAGCCGGCTCCCACAATCGTTGTTCGGTGGGCCGTGCCACGCTGAATGCCGCTGCGCATATTGTGCTACTCTATGTCAATTTTGTTATGGATTTACGGCACGTGGCGTGGTATGATGACCGTATGAAAACACCGCTGCATATTTTCACGACACTCAGTATTGCCGCAAAGGTTGAAAGGTGTTAGGATGCAGATCAATGCAGCGGCAGGAACAACAATGACTGTCACCCACTCGCCCGCCGCCGCTTCCCCCATGGCCTGCTGCAACACGGCCATCGGGCCGCTCACCCGCCGCACCACCTCCGGCACAAGTCCAGCCAGCACACTTCGCGCAACCGTCCTGGCCGCCACGCTGGCTTCCATGACGATGCTCCCGGCGGCCAACGCGGGGGTGCCGCACGTGCGGCCCGACATCATCCTTATCCTCGCCGACGATCTGGGATTCAGCGATCTCAGCTGTCAAGGCGGCGAAATCTCCACGCCGAACATTGACCGCCTGGCCGCCGAAGGCGCGCGCTTCACCGCCGCTTCCAGCGCCGCCCGGTGTTGCCCCAGCCGCGCCTGCCTCCTGACCGGCGCCTACTCCCACCGCGTGGGCATGGGCTGGATGACGCAGGCTGACTTGGGGCGGCCGGCCTACCGCAGCGAGTTGACGGCTGACTGCGCCACGCTGCCCGAGGTCTTGGCCGGTGCCGGCTACCGTTCCTTCATGTCCGGCAAGTGGCACCTTACCGCCGAGAAATACTCCCAGAGCCTGCCCGCGACCGCCAGCTGGCCGACGCGGCGCGGCTTTGATCGTTTCTTTGGCATCCTCGGCGGCGGGTCTTCCTACACGGCACCTGCATTTCTGGTGCGCAACGAAACGCCGGTGCAGCCGGGCCCCGGCTTTCAGCTCACGGATGCCATCAGCGACGCGGCGGTCGAGTTTATCCAAGCGCCCTTGGCCGGGCCTCGTTTTATTTATGTGGCCTACACCGCGCCCCACAGGCCGCTGCACGCCGCGCCCCAGGCGGTAGAGCGCAATCTCAAAACGTACGCCGCGGGTTACGAACGTATCGGTCGCGCACGCGTGGACCGTTTGCGCAAACTCGGTTTGCTCGCCCCCGGCCAGCCAGCCGCACCTAATTCCTGGCCCGACTGGACAACGCTCACCCCGGATATTCAGGCTGACCAAGCCCGCCGGATGGCCGCGTATGCCGCCCAGATTCAGGACATGGATCGCGGCGTGGGCCGCATCCTGGATGCCGTCGCCCACAGCGGCCGGGCCGAAAATACGCTGATCATTTTTGCCTCAGATAATGGCGCGAGCGCCGAGATGCTGGAAGCACCGCCCCTGCCGGCCAATCTGACCAACTCCCTGCGCAGCAGCTATGGCAAAGCGTGGGCTGCAATCAGCAACCTGCCGTTTCGCGGCTCGAAATCAGAGCCATTGCAAGGGGGAGTCGCAACGCCGTTGTTTGTCCGCTGGCCCGCGCATGTCGCCGCCGGTCAGCGCATTGCCGACCCGGTTCACCTGATCGACGTGCTGCCCACGTGCGCCGCCGCCGCCGGCGCGCCGCTCCCCCGCCGGCGCCAGCCGCACGCGCTGGTCCAGCCGGATGGTATTTCATTCCTGCCCGCGCTGGCCGGCCAGACGCTGCCGGCCCGCAACATTTTCTTTGAACACGAAGGTGGCCGGGCGGTGCGCCGTGGCCCGCTCAAAGCCGTGGCCCTGGCGCAAAGCCAAACCTGGCAGCTCTACGACTTGGCCAGCGATCCCGCCGAGCTTCATGACTTGTCCGGCCAACGCCCTGCCGAGCTCCAGTCGTTGAAAAAAGCCTGGACGCAATGGGCCGAGGCGAACGGCGTCGTGCCACTGGATAGCCGGAACTGGGGCCAACGCACTGCCAACCCCGAAGGCTGGCGGCAGCAATAATCCGGGAGCGACCTCCGCTGCGCGAATCCGCGCGCGGCGCGGAAGGGAGCGCGGGTCGCCTGACCCGCTGAAGGTCTAGCCGAACGCCCGTTCGGCT
>JAPLST010000152.1 GCA_026398485.1 bacterium | reverse complement strand
CGAATCACTTTGGTCTGACCGGCGCCGACAGTGGCCCGGTAGTGCGCAGCGACCTTGGTGCCCTGCTTGCCGGGGTTCACTGCGCCCTGATTGCCTTGCACCACACAGTCGTTGATGCCGTCCTTGACGTAGGGGCTCTCGTTTTTTTGCCGTCCGGGGAAAAGCCGCTCGTGGTTGGTTTCGTTCTCGGTGAACAGCAGCGGCACCTCGCCGTCGCAGGCAAGGATGAATTCACCCAGCCGCGGATGAGCCGCCGCGACCGCGCTCGTGCCCACCGGTGCCTTAATCTGCTTGATGGTGGGTTTCACGGGCGTTCGATTCGATTCGGCAATCCACGCCGCCCAGTCGTTGCGGAACCATAGCGTCGGCAGGAGATGCAGCTCGGCCGCCTCCGGCCCCCGGTTGATCGCGGTGATCCGCACCAGGATGTCTTCCGGCCCGTCCTTGGCGTACTCCACAAAGACGTCGAAGTAGCGATCCTCATTGAAGACGCCGGTGTCGAGCAACTCATACTCCATCTCGTTGCGATTGCGCCGACGGTTTGTTGCCACCAGGTCGGCATAGGGATAGGCCGCCTGCGGGTACTTGTACAAATATTTCATGTACGAGTGGGTCGGCGTGCTGTCGAGGTAGAAATAATACTCCTTGACATCTTCGCCATGGTTGCCTTCACTGTTGGTGAGGCCGAAGAGCCGTTCTTTGAGGATGGCATCCTTGCCGTTCCACAGGGCCAGCGCGAAGCAGAGGTGCTGTTGCTCGTCGGAAATGCCGGCGAGGCCGTCCTCGCCCCAGCGATAGGCGCGCGAGCGGGCATGCTCGTGCGTGAAGAAATTCCAGGCGTCGCCGTTTTCGCTATAGTCCTCGCGCACCGTGCCCCACTGGCGCTCGCTGAGGTACGGCCCCCATTTCTTCCAGGCAAGAACCTGGTTCCGGCTCTCTTCGAGACGAATGTGTTCAGCAGTCATGCCATGCCTTTTTCTTCATTAGAACCAAACGAAAAACCAATATCGATCCCGCAGGTGCATTATATTGAAAGTCACAGGCTGCGTCAATGCGGAACGAGGCTGCGAGGCTGCCCTGAAATTCCGATATAAGGAAGTGAGCCGCAGCCGTGGCGCGGATAACCTCTTCGTTCGGCGCAGCCGAACCTTGGAGTGCGGGAGCCGTGCTCCCGCTTTTCATAGCCGAGCCGTATAGCGGAATTTCAGGAGGCTGCCTTGAAATTCCGATATGCGGTTTAGGATGCGGGCACAACTCAGTATTCGGTATTCAGTGTTCAGTATTCGGTGAAGAAGCAGAGGCGGACATCCAAGCCGTGCGGCTCCAGGTCCGGCGGATTGTTTGTGCTGTTGCTCCTCGCCGAGCTTGCCTCGGTGGAAGCAGAGATTGAGAAAAGAACGCCGCCGCGCCTTTTTACTCAATCTCATTCACCCACGACGCACGGTCGTGGGGGTCTCAGCGCATTCAGGTCTCAGGCGCCCCGCCGACCGCCGCCGCGGCCGGGATCGGTGGACGCAGAGATTGAGAAAGGGACGCCGGCACGGCGGCGCTCATTTCTTCGCCAGCAACGCGCGCTTGGCCACGGCCAATTCCTTGAGTTTTTCCTTGCTGACCTTGGGATACGCCAGATCGAGCGAGGCAAGCGCGTCAATGACCGCTGCCGCCACCACCGCGCGCGTAAACCACTTGTTGTCCGCCGGCACAATGTACCACGGCGCTTCCTTGGTCGCCGTGTTGCGGATCATGTCCTCGTAGGCGGCCATGTAGTCGTCCCAGTGGCCGCGCTCGGCCGCATCACTGCTGGAGAATTTCCAGTTCTTGTCCGGGTTCTCGATGCGTTCCAGAAACCGGCGCTTCTGCTCCCCCTTGGAAACATTCAGGAAAAATTTCCGCACGATAATCCCGTTGCGCGTCAGGTACCGCTCGAAGCTGCGGATGTCCTGGAAGCGCTCCTGCCAGAGGTGCTTGGTGACCAGTTGCGGCGGGAGCTTTTGCTTGGCGAGGTATTCGGGATGCACGCGCACCACCAGCGTTTCCTCGTAGTAACTGCGGTTGAATATGCCAATGTTGCCGCGGTTGGGCAGCACCTTCATGCACCGCCACAGATAATCATGATCCAGATCCTCCGCGGAAGGCGACTTGAACGAACTGACATCGCAGCCCTGCGGGTTGATACCGGACATGACGTGCTTGATGGCACCGTCCTTGCCCGCCGCGTCCATCGCCTGGAAAATCAGCAGAATGCCCCAGCGATCCTGCGCGTAGAGCTTGTCCTGCAGTTCCGCAAGCGCCTGCACTCCGCTGGCAAGTGCTTCCTTGGCGCGTGGTTTGTCCTCGGCCTTCAAGTCGAGGGTGTCGCCGGGATCATGATCCTTGAGACGGAACTTGGCACCGTTCGTAATGCGGAACGGCGCGGCGTACTTGCGCGCCTGTTTGACGATTTCCTTGGTTTTCATTGCCAGCCTTTCGTAGGTGTGTTCAACTGCCCGCTGCGTCTTCCGCTGGCTCGTTGATATGCATTAACGAATACACTTCGGCGTCGTCTTTGCCGTAATGGACCAGCACGGTGGACTGCTCTTGGGTCAGATTCGCCAGGCCGGTTTCATAGACCACGCTGGTGTCGTCACCGGCAGTCCACGCCACCTTCTGGGTCTTTTTATCAATAGAGCCCTTGACGATCGCGTTCGTGCCGGTGGCCATGTCGAATTGGTTGCCGCGCAGCACGCCTTGCCTGTTCATCGCCAGCTGCACGGTCAGCGTGGCATTGGTATCGTCCGCTGCGGCAATCGCAAACACGCCCAGCGGCAGCCAGTCCTCGGTTGGCGTCGTCTCTTCCGGCGCACCCGCGGATGCCAGGGTGCTGGCTTGGTCATAGTACTGCTCGGCTGTTCCCGCAGGCTGCTGGTTGACATAGACGGTATCGCCTTCGTAGTAGATCGTCGAGCCGTAATAGTACGGCGTCGGATCCTGCACCACCACGTCATCATCGTCAAAGAAATTTGCAATGGTTCCAAATGAGCTGAGCGCAAACGCGCCCACCGTCACGCCGAACATCGTCCAGGCCGCGCCCGGATGCATCGAGTACCACGAAGCGCCATACGGATAGCCGCCATGATAGCCGCCGTAGCCGTAGAAGTTGTTCTGGATTGTCCGGCTGTTGTTGTTTTGCTGCCAGTTGCCGCGCTCGGGCCGGGTGCCGGGTCTGCCAGAACCCCCGATGCCGCCGACGCCACCGGGCTTGCCAGGACCCCCGACGCCGCCGATGCCACCGGGCTTGCCAGGACCCCCGACGCCGCCGATGCCACCGGGCTTGCCAGGACCCCCGACGCCGCCGCCGCCGATGCCACCGGGCTTGCCAGGACCCCCGACGCCGCCGATGCCACCGGGCTTGCCAGGACCCCCGACGCCGCCGATGCCACCGGGCTTATTGCCACCAGCCGGCAACGTGGAAGGCCGGCCGCCGGTGCCTGGTCGGTTGCCGCCGCCGGGCTGTGCTGGCAACGTGGAAGGCCGGCCACCGCCTGCATCACCCGGCAATCCGAGAAAATCATTGACTTGGCCCGCAGACGGCCGTGATCCGCCTGTTCCCGGTCGGCTGGCCGGTGTGCTGGGCCGCGAGACGCCACCGCTCGGCCGGGTAGCCGGCGTGCTGGGCCGCGAGACGCCACCTGAAAATCCGCCGCCGCCACTGGGCCGCGACATGCGACCGCCACCGCCGCTGGGCCGTGAGCCGACACCGCTGGGCCGCGACATGCTGCCGCCACCACCGCCGGGCCGTGAGCCACCACCACTGGGCCGCGACATGCTGCCACCACCGCCACCACCGCTGGGCCGTGAGCCACCACCACGACTGCCGCCTCCACCACCGCCGCCACGACTGCCGCCTCCACCACCGCCGCCGCCACGAGCCCATACTGATGGCTCAATCGCAAGCATTACGGCGAGGATTGCAATTATAATGTGCGTGAATGTTTTCATGGAAACCTCGATGGTATAGTGTTATCGCAGTGGGTTGCGGCAAACAGTCTAGTGGGCCGTCCGTTGCAAGGTGAGTTCCGGCACATCGGGCAGGGCAACATCGCCGGCGAGACGGTTCATGGAATTGATGCTGAGCGTGTCGTCGCCGTTGCATGTCATGAGATACGTGGCGCTGAACGGCGTGCCATTGACGAGCATGCCCTTGCATTCGATCGACCAGCCGTTCTCTTCCGGCGACCACAGGCCCTTGTCGGTATTGCCGCGCGAGTCGAACGTCCATGAGGCGACCTGGCGCAGGTCCGGGTCCCAGCCGATGACTTGCACGCCCTGCACCAGCACGTTGGTGTCCGCCCGTGTAATCCATGCGCGTTGGAAGAACGGGCCGTCACCGACGCGCGTGATCGTCATCTCGGTGCGCAGACCGTTCGTGCTGGCCTGCCATGTGCCTACCAGCCATGCCAAGTCATGCACCACGGCGTAGTTGTCCCGCGTGTTGTCCGCCAAGTCTTCCACACTCACCATCACCCATTCCTTGCCGTGGCGCACATGCGTGGCGATATACTGTTCGGCCGTCGGTTCCGCCCCCGGCTTCGCGCTCACTGTGGTGGTGCCACGCTCAACCGCCGTGAATGCATTGATCAGCCTGACCTCTTCCACCGCCACCGTCACCGTGGCTTCGGGATTCACGGCAAAGGCGTCCTGGTAGAACTTCTCGATGGCTTCGCGCCCTTTATACACCGTGCCGTCCTGGTCGGTGTACGTGCCGTGCGGCGACCATTCCGCGGCGATGGCCTTGGCATCACGTGCGTTGTATGCCCGCATAAATTCCTGCACCTCGCGCTGCACTTGCTGCTTCACGGCCGCAGTGATACCGGCAACATCAAGCGCACCGCGCGCGGGCAACGGATCGGCGTTGGTGGCCGGTGCTCCGAGCTGCGCAATGGGTGGCGGGGCCAGGCCTGAACCGGGCGCGGGATCCGCAGCCAGCAAGACAGTCACACAGCAGAACGCTGCCAGAACGGCACTGATAAGATATGGGCGCATAACTGACTCTCCTAATGTGGTGACGCAGATCATATCGCCAATTAGTATACCGCGATGGATAGAGCATGTCAAACCCACCGCGCATCCCCTGAAATGCTGCTTTAAGGCAAACATCTGCTGCCACGCCGGTGTGGCCACGGCTGTCGGAACTGTGAGGATGGAATGATGGAGGGATGGTGCAGCGGCGGCGATAATTGGAAGGATGGAAGATTGGAGGGATGGAAGGATGGGGCAGCGGCAGGGGCGGCGGCAGAATCCACGCCACGTCTGCCTCTGCTTCTTTACCGAATACCGAACACCGATTACCGATTACCGAGCAGGTGCCATGGCTTCCCGGGCGCGGGTACTCACGGATGTGTGCCACACATCCGCACCGGTACGCGGGCCTAAAAAAACCGCACGCCCCGAGCGGCGGGGCGTGCGGTGCAGACAATTGTAGTATGGTGCTGGTCAGTCTTTCGACCAAAACTTCCACCATTTTTTCGGGGCCGGCTCGGCTTTTTTCGGGGTAACGGCGTCATGGGCCACCTCTTTGACGACGGCCGCGGAGTCTTTCGCCACTTCTTTGACGACGACCGCGCCACCAGCGGCTGCCGATTTGACGCCAATTGCGGAGTCTTTGGCCACCTCTTTGACAACGGGCACGCTGCCTTGTGCCACCTCTTTGACGCCGTCTGCGCCGTCTTTCGCCACTTCTTTGACGCCGGTCGCGCTGGCATTGACCGCCGCTTTGACACCAATTGCTGAGTCTTTGGTCACTTCTTTGACAACGGGCACGCTGCCTTGTGCCGCCGCTTTGACGCCGATCGCACTGTCTTTAGCCACTTCTTTAACGACGGTTGCACCGTCTTTCGCTACTTCTTTGACGGCGATCGCGCCGTCTTTCGTCACTTCTTTGACGGCGCTCGCGCCGTCACGGACCACGCCGGCTGTGGCGTCATGGGCCGCCAGCAGCAAGCCGGCCAGAATGAAAAAGGTACCTACCAGTAGAGTGTTGTGCATAATGCTCCTTGTGTGAGTTGGGTTCATTGTTAGGTGTTGGGTGTTGGCGCACGGGGATCACCTGTAGCCCTGTGCACATTGTATGCTATAGACGCTTGGTGCATGCAGTTATTCATTTGCGCGGCGCATTGGAGAAGCATAGTATACATCATAAAAACCGATTTGTCAAATCGGAATTTCAGAACGGCCGCCGCGATGCGTTTGACATCGTCACGGGGGTTTTGTTATAGTTTGACGTTGTAAACTTTGTACTGTT
>JAPLST010000291.1:15338-18537 GCA_026398485.1 bacterium | reverse complement strand
CCGCCGCACACGACGCGCGCCAGATATTTGCACAACAAGCCCAGGTCGTGGCGCCACGATGATTGCACGGCGTAGAATGCATCGGCCGAATATTGCTCGTCTTCGTTGGGCAGATGGGGATAGGCAATCAACGCCTCGGTTACCAGCCCCGCCTTGCTGCCCAAGTAGAGCCGGCGCCAGTCGGCCGGCAAGGCGCGCACTTCGTCGGGTGTGCGTGGCGCGACGCCGACCATGCGCAGGTGGCCTTGCGCCACGCTGAGCATGCCCGGCAGAAAGACCAGGAAGAAATGGCGGCAATACGCCACGCGCTGCCCGGGCTGCGCCGTGTGCGCCGGCGCAAAGGTCAGCAAGGAGGTGACCGGCAGCTCGGCGTCGCTGTCGGGCGCCGGCAGGCGGGCAATGGTCTGCGCATGCACGACCGGCCCGCGGCGGGTCAGCCTGAGCCACGCGGCCGTCAGGGCCAGCACGGGCGCCAGCAGGACCAGGCACAGCACGGCCGCCAGCCGCATCATGCCGGCCGCCAGCATGCGGCCGACGTGGCGCTCGGTCATGCTGCCAAGAATAAAGGTGTCGGTGACCGTGATGGACGTGCCGATGGCGACATTGATCAGCCGGTTTTTATCGACGATGGCCTGCTGCAGATCGAGTGCTTCGCCGACGTAGGAGCCCTGAAAGATAAAGCTGTGTTGCACGCTGCAGTGATCTTCGAGAATGCAATTGCCGGCAATGACCGCGCCGGGGCCGATCTTGGCGTGGGCGCCGATGCGGCAGTTCTCGCCGATGAACACGGGCGGCGTCACGGTTGCCGTCGGATGCAGACTGACGTTGCGGCACAGACGGATGCCGTCATCCGGCGTGGTGCCGGTCAGCATCAAGCCGGGGAACGCGCCGCCCAGCGCGCGTTCCTGCGCGGCGAGCAGGTGGGCATAGCTGGTGAAGCGCAGCACCTGCGGCACGCTGACGCACTGGCCATATTCCCGCGCCAGCGTCTTGAGGGCGAAGCCGCAGTTTTCCGGCGTGGCGTGGCTGGGCAAGGCGCGCAAATGCACGCCGGACAAGACGGCCCAGCCGGTCCAGCGTTCCACGCCGGCATCGTCGTACATAAACAAGGTCGGGGACGGGCTGGTCGACTGCAGCTGGCCTGCGGCCAATTGCGGCAAGACATCGGCATGCACCAGCAGGAGCGGCTCGGTGTCCTGGACCGCAAGGGTGGCCAGCGTGCGATAGGCATGGCTGGTGCTGCGCGCCAAGGCATAGGCAATGGTGCAGCCCCAGCGCGTGCCGTTGCCCAGCGCGGCTTCAATGTGCTCCGGCAGATGGGTGAGAATCATGTCGAAGTGGGTGACGCCCTGCTCGACCAGCACTTCAACCAGATGCTGGATAAAGGGCCGGTCCACCAGTGGCAGCAGGGGTGTTGGGTAATGCTCGTTCAGGGCTTCCATGCCGGGATGTTCGCTCGAGGCGAGGATCAGGGCTCTCATGGTGCGGGGTCTCCAGGGGCGGACGTGAGGGGTGTCATTGTTGCACGCGGGATGCGCCGGCGCATGCGCGCGACGCGACCAAGGAACACGGCATTGCCGACGAAATAGCGGTTCCACATGCGGCGCGGTTCCTGGATGAAGCGGAACAGCCATTCCATGCCGATTTCGCGCATCCATTGCGGTGCGCGCGGCATGACGCCGGAATAAAAATCGAACAAGCCGCCGACGCCCATGGCGACGGTCGCGCCCGTGGCGGCCTGGTGTTGCGCCACCCACAGGTCCTGGCGCGGCGCGCCAAAGGCGACCAGCAACAGATCGGGCTTGGCCGCGGCAATGCGCGCCAGCATGGCCGGCTCATCGGCCGGGCTGAAATAGCCGTGCTGCGTGCCGCACACGATCAGGCGCGGATACGCCGCGGCAATCCAGGCGCGCACGCGCTCGGTAATGCCGGGCTTGGCGCCCAGCAGGAACAGGCGCAGGCCCTGCTGCTCGAGCGCCGCGCACAAGCGCGGGAACATGTCCGTGCCGTTGACGTTTTGCTTGATCTCGCTGCGCAGCAGCTTGCCGGCCAGCTTCATGCCGATCCCGTCGGCGAACACCAGGCTGGCACGGCGCAGCATGTCATGATAGGTGGGGTTGCGAAAAGCACAGTTGGCGCAGTCCGCATTGACAAAACACACCTGCGCCGGCTGGCGCGCCTGCATCCGCGCCAGCAAGGCGTCGATCGCCTCCTGCATGGTCATGTTGTCAACCCGGATATCGAGCAGGGTGATTTCGTCGGGCGCGGCCGCCACGCCTTCGCCGTACAGCATCGCCGGTATCGCGCGCAGGGCGATGCCGATATCGCTCTTCAAGGTGTGCGTGTCGACATATTCGGCGTCATCCTGCAACTCGTCGCTGTAGGCAATGTTGGCGCGCCGGCGAATCCACCACAGGCAGACCAAGCCGGGGCGCACGTTCAGGCGCTTGCGCACCGCATAATCACGCGCGCTTAATTCGCCGGCATTGACCAGGCGCGGCCCGATGAACGAGAGATCCCCGCGCAAAATGTTCAACAAAATCGGCAGGCGCACCAGCGCCGTCGCGTGGATGGCGCGGCTGATCATGCCGCGCGGCGGCGGGAACCGCAATTCGGCGAAGACGACGCCATACCGTCCCGTGCGCTCAATGCGGGCGAACGCCAGGCTGCGCGCGCTCAGCCAGTAGACCACGAACAGCGGCGAACCCAGCAACAGCAGCAGCAGGGCTCCGAGCACATCCACAATGCGCTTGGCCGCCGCCAACGGCAGGACGATCAACCACCACGCCGCAATGCGCACCGCGCGCCGCAGCCGCAAGCGCAGCCGGCCCAGCGGCGAGAAGCGCTGGTACAGCTCGTCGCGCAATTGTTCAGAGGCGTTCACGCGATGATCCGCACCGCTCAATAGGCGCCGCGCCCCAGCAGCACCGCCGGCAGCGTCTTGAGCAACAAGGTGATGTCCAGCCAGATGCTCTGGCTTTCAATGTATT
The DNA here is from genome assembly GCA_026398485.1 of bacterium. Taxonomy (GTDB): domain Bacteria; phylum Auribacterota; class UBA3054; order UBA3054; family JAPLST01; genus JAPLST01. The sequence continues at coordinate 15,547 of JAPLST010000291.1, read as the reverse complement.
GCACATCCAGCGCCACTTGCTGCTTGAAGGGAATATCACCGCGGCCGCTGACCTGCCAGATGCAGGTGAGCCCGGGCGTGACATCCAGCCGGCGCCGGTCCGTCAGGGTGTACAAGGCGACTTCGCGCGGCACGGGCGGGCGCGGCCCGACCAAGGTCATGTCGCCGCTGAACACGCACCAGAGTTGCGGCAACTCGTCGATGCTGAAT
>JAPLST010000291.1:0-15256 GCA_026398485.1 bacterium | reverse complement strand
GATCGTGTTTCATCTTGAACGTGACGCCCTCAGTGCCGTGATGGCTTTGAGTCAGCAGCTGGTCTTTCAACTTCTCGGCATTGACCACCATCGAGCGGAATTTCGGGAAATCGAATTCGCGGCCAAAGCGGCCCACGCGCTTTTGCACGAAGATGATCGGGCCGCCATCGGTGCATTTAATGCACAGCGCCACGATGACAAACACGGGTGCGAGCACCAGAAAACCGGCGCTGGCGACCAGCACATCAACGCTGCGCTTGAGCAGGCGCGCGCCGCCGATGATGCACTGCCAGGCATAGCGTTTGCGCCAGCAGCGCAGCCGCCGGCGCAGGTCGCTGCTGGCGCCGTAGCGCGCGTAGAGTTCCTCGAGCACTTCAACGCGCGGGGATGGAGTCGTGATATAGGCCATGGCTTATCTCCCAGTTTGTGCGGCGGTAACCAGCGTTGCATACGTGGCGCGCGCGCAGGCGTCCCATGAGAACTCCCGCGCACGGGCCAGGCCGCGCTGCTGTGATTGGGTGTGCTGCCGTTCGTCCAGCAGCAGGCGCGCGATGGTATCAGCCATGGCATCGCTGCTGGACGGGTCGAACATCAGTGCGGCATCGCCGGCGACGTCCGGCAGCGAGGACGTGTTCGAACACGCCACCGGAATGCCGCACGCCATCGCCTCGAGCAGTGGCAGGCCGAAGCCCTCGTACAGCGACGGAAAGACAAACGCCGTGGCGGCACCGTACAACATCGGCAAATCGGCCGTGCGCACAAAGCCCGTCAGCCGGATGGCCGACGCCACCGGCGATGCCGCGACGCAGCGATGCACTTGGTCGGCGCCGAGAAAATCGCCGCCGGCCAGCACCAGCTCATGCGGAATGCCGTGGCGCTGCTTGAGCTGCTCGAAGGCGCGGATCAGGCGCACATGATTCTTGCCGGGATGTTCGAGGCGCGAGATGTAGAGCAGATAGGGGCCTTGCACGCCAAACGTGCGCGCAACGTGGGCCTGGCACACAGCGCGGTCGCGCGGGTAGTAACAGGTGTGGTCGACGCCGTTGGGAATGACCACCAGCTTGTCCGGCGCGGTGCGCGTATGGGCCAGGATATCGCGGCGGCTGCTTTCACTGATGGTAATGACGCGGGTCAGGCGCGCGATCAACATCGGCAGCAGGTGATTCAAGTACACCAGGCGCGTGGCATCGTATTTCTTTTGCATGTGCAGCCATGAGAAATCATGCACGGTGGCGACCGTCGGGCACGGGCACCGCCACGGCAGGCGGCGGTTGCCGGCCGGCAGGAAAAGCAGATCATAGCCGCGGGCGCGGCACAGGCCGGGCAAGCGGGCCAGATGCCAGAGAATATCGCGCACGGGTGTGCGGGCGGATGGCGCGACCACATGGGTGGTCATCTGCATGGTCTTGTTCACATAGATATCGCGCTCGCTTTCGCAGACCAGCACCTCGAACGTCGCGCCCGTCTGCAGGCGGTCGAAGGCGGCCAGCAGATTGATGAGGTACTGGCTGATGCCGGATTTGCCGCCGTCGCAGCCAAAGGTTGTCACGCCGATACGCATAGCCGCCTCGCTGGTCAAGTGTGGGTGAAGACGCGTTCGAGCGCGCCAAGATACGCATCAAAATTGAACGCGGTCGTCACGTGGGCGAGTGCGGCGGCGCCCATCTGCCGCGCGCGTGGCGTGTCGTGCAAGACCTGCTCGAGGCCGCGCGCAAACGCCGCCAGATCCTGCTCCGGCGCCAGAATGCCGGTGACGCCGTCGACACACCAATCCGGAATGCCGCCCACGGCAAAGGCAACCACCGGGCGCGCGTGGCGCATCGCCTCCAAGCCGACCATGCCGAACGGCTCCGGCCAGCGTGACGGCACGACCACCACTTTGGCGCGCGTGTAGACGGCGCCCAGCGCCGCGTTGTCCACCCAGCCGCGGAACTGCACCCGTTCGCCCAGGCCAAGCTGCCGGCAGAGGCACTCCAGTGCGGCGCGCGCATTGCCATCGCCGACAATTTCGGCCTGCCACGGCGCGCGCACCAGCGCCATGGCGCGCAGCAGCAAGTCCACGCCCTTGCCGCGAATCAATTGGCCAATGTACACGATGCGCGGCTCGTCGGGCGCCGGCGTGCCGGCGAGCGCGTCCCAGCGCACAATCGGCGCCAGCACATGCACGCGCGGCGCCGCAAAGCCGTTGTCGCACAGCTCGTCGCGCATAAAGCGGCTGCCGACAATCACGGCGTCGAGCGCGTGATTGGCGCGCAATTCGCGGAGCGTGGCCGGAATGCTGTGGTAGCGCACGCCCAGCGGCGCCGTGCGGTCGCGCGCCACAAAGGCGCCGTCCGCCCAGCAGCGCCAGCCGGCCGCGTGCCGGCAAATGCGGCTGTTGTACGCAAAATATTTGTGCCGGCGCGGGCAACACACGTCATGGTCGTGAATCATGCGCACGATGCGCAGCGGCTTGGGCAACGCCAGCAGCGGGGCAATGTGCGTGACCTTGTGGACATACACCACCGCGGGCCGGACTGCCGCCACGCAGGCCGCGATGGCGGCCGCATCCGCCAGGTTGCACGCATGGCAGGCATCAAACAAGGCGCGATAGCCGGCCACGTCCCGCGTGGTTTCCGCCTGCGCCAGCAAATGGCAGTGATGGCCGCGGGCGCGCAGACCGGCGGCCACGTCGGCGATGTTTTGCTCAACCCCGCCGAAGTAGCCGCAGCGCTCGTTGACGAAAAGAATGGTCATGTCAGCCGGCGCCGGCGCAGGTGCCGTGGTTGGCGCAGGCCGTGGTGTAGACATCGAGCAGCGCATCCGTGACGATGCGCCAGTCATAGTGGGTGCGCGCGTTGGCCGCGCCGCGCTCCGCCAGGGCGCGCGCAAAGGCCGGCTGGTCATGCACGGCGCGCAAGGCCGTGACATACGCCGCCGTGTTGTTGGGCTCGCACAGCAGGCCGTCCTGTTCATGCGTCACAAACGAGGGAATGCCGCCGACACGACTGGCCACGACCGGCAGGCCGGCCGACCACGCCTCGAGAATCACGATGCCGAACGGTTCATGCATGGTCGGCAGCAGGAAAGCATTGGCCGCATGATAAGCATCCAGCAGGGCGGTGCCGCCGGCATCCAGGCCGGGAATGAGCGTGCAATGGTCGGCCACGCCCAGCGTGCGGATGGTGTGTTGCAGTTCGGCGTGATAGGCGTCGTTGGTCACATGGCCGATCATCACCAGATGGTAGTCCTGGCCGACGCCCAGCAATTCGGCCAGCACGCGCACGGCCGCGAGCTGGTTTTTCTGCGGGTCAATGCGGCTGATCAGCAGAATGACCCAGGCGTGCGGGGGAATGCGATATTCGGCGCGGAAGCGTGCGCCGTCACCGGTGGCAAAGCGCGCGCTGTCCACGCCGTTGGGCAGCAGGACCACGCGGGTGTTGGGCAAGCGCCGCTGCGTTTCCTCATACTCCTGGCGGCCGACACAAATCACGGCGGCCGCGTCGTCAAGCACCCGCCGCGCGCCCACCCACCAGCCCAGGGCCTTGCCCCACTCAACGGCGCCGCGGGTGGGCTCGGTCCAGCGCCGCGCCTCCTCGGCCGGCACGTCAAAGACGCCGCCATGCAGCGAGATCACGTAGGGAATGTTGCGGTGCCGCGCGACATGCCGGCAGATGCCGCCCAGGCGCTTGCCGGCGTGCGCGTGAATCAGATCGAGGCCGGGATACGCCTGCAACCGCCGCAGCATGCTGAACGAAAAAAGATTGCCGCCTTTTTTGTCGAGTGCATGCCGTGCGTCCTTCGACAAGCCGAAATATGGATAAAAATAGGGGACGCGCGTGACCTGCACGCCGTCGATACTCTCGCTGTTCGACGCGGCCAGCGCATTGGGGCAGATAATCTCGGTGTGATGCCCGCGTGCCAACAGTTGCTTGCTGGTCTGCAGCACCACTGTTTCCGTGCCACCCCAGTCCGTGCGCACAAACCGCCGTGGTACTTGAATGATGGTCATGGGCGGGCGCGCATCTGCGCGGTGACAAATTTTTCGAGCTGGTCCACGTACGGCGTCAAGCTCAATGAATGCTCGACCAACTGCCGGGCCGCCAGCGCAATGCGCCGGGCCGTGTCCGGCTGCGTCAGCAGATACTCCAGCTTGGCGGCCAAGTCATGGCTGTCATCCGTGCGGAATATCAGCGCCGTCTCGCCGTCGCGCAACACTTCGCCTTGGCCGCCCGTGGCGGTGCTGATGACCGGCGTGCCGGATGCCATCGCTTCAATGAAGGTCAAGCCGAAGGCTTCGCGCACGGAGGCGAAGACAAAGACATCATGGGCGCGATAGATGGCCGGCAGCGTATCGTGCGCGACTTTGCCGGGAAACTCGACCGGGACGGCACCGGCAGCCGCCAGCGCGCGCAGCTCGTCCACAAACGCCTGCGGGCCGGTGCCAACCAAGGTCAGTGAATGCACCAATTCCGGCCGGCGCCGCGCCAGCAGGTTGACGGCCTCGATGATGCGATGCACCCCCTTGTAGGCGTGCAACTGCCCGGTGTACAAAATGCGCGCCGGCAGATGGATCAGGCCCGGCGCCGGCTTGAGCGGGAAGTTCTCGATCTCAATGCCTTGATAGATGACGCGCGAGCCGGCGATCGGCATGCCGCTCGCCAGTAAATCGTCTTTCACGATGCGGCTGATGCAGGTGGTCTGGGCGCGGTCAAGATCAAGGCCGCGCCAGGTAATCGAGCGCAGCAGCACGTGGTCCAGCAGCCAGGCCGCCATGCCGCGCGGCGACCAGCGCCAGCGCACCGGCACATAGCTGGCCGGATGCAGGTCGTTGAACGTGTACACGACCGGCAGGCCGAGATCGTGGGCGGCCCGCGCCGGGCCCAAGGTCAGGCGCAACTGGCTCCAGACAAACACGACGTCCGGCCGCTCGCGCTGCAGCCACGCCCGCGTCGCCGCATAATTCGCGCGGCCCACCCGCCAGCGTGCGCCGCGCAGCAGCCGGCCCGGCCGGTTGAACGGCAGATACAAGCGCAAGGTGCGCGTGATGCCCGCTTCCGGCGGCGGGCTGGGCGCGCCGTCAATGCCGCCGTCGCTGGTGATGATCGCCAGTGCATGCCCGCGGTCGCGCAAATGCCGGCATACCTGCGCGCACAGAATTTCGTAGCCGCCCAAAATCTGAGGCGGATAGAGATTGGTGATGATCGCCAGCTTCAGCATGACTAACCCATGTAAATGGGATCCACATTCACCAGCACCGTGCCGATGATCGGGGTGCTGAACTCGGCCAGTTTCTGGACCGCCTGCCGCACGGTGAAGTACGTGTCATACTGTGCGCGCACCACAAAGATGATGCCGTCCACATTGCTGACCAGATTTTGGGCGTCGACATAGATGTTGACCGGCGGCGCATCGATCAAGACAATGGAAAAGCGCTGCGACAATTCCTGCAACAACTCGCGCATGCGGTGCGAATTCAGCAAATCCGGGATGACGGCCTTGCCGACCCGCGGAATGCACTCGACGCCCGGCAGCACCGTGGCCGAGAGGATTTCATTGACATCGAACGCCTCGAACGACAGATACTCGCCCAAGCCGCGCGTCGCGTTGGCGGGCGTCGCGAGCAGCGTGCGCGCGTCGGCGTGGGCGTGGTGCTTGAATTGGTCGGCATCGTCGCGCACTTGCGTGTCAAGCACCAGCACGCGCTCGTCCAGCCGGCCAAAGCAGGCCGCCAGATTGGCCGTCACGGTGGTCACGCCTTCGCCATGCCGCGCCGCCACCAGCATCAGGCGCGTGCCCTTGCCGGGCATCATCCGCCGCACGGTCAACGCCATCGTGCGGAAATCCTCGATGAAGACCGACTCGCGCGCCCCCGGCATGATCCGCGCCGTGTTCTGGTGGCGCGCCAGCACGTTCAGCACCGGATACGGCACGCGCAGCGCCAGCTCGCCGGCCGACTTGATCGTGAAATCAAGCAGCTCAAGGCCGACCAGCAGCAGCACGCTGAACAGCGCGCCGGCGCCCATGATCGCCATGGTGATCTTCTTGCGCGTCGACTTGCTGGCGCGCGCTTGCGGCAACGCCTCCGACACCAGCGCAAATTCAATGGCGCCCGCCTCCTGCTGGCGCCGCGCCGTGTTCAGCAAGCCCTCCACTTCTTTCTTTTTGATTTCCTGCGTTTCAACTTCGCGCTGCAATGACGCATAGATGCGCTGGAACTTCGGCAGCTCCTCCAGCTTGTGTTTGGCGCGCGTGACCGCCTCGCCCAAGCGCTCGGTCTCTTCCGTAAAACCCACTTGCTGCAATTGAATGTCGAACTCGCGCATCATCATGCTCTTGAGCAAGTCGCCCGAGGGCGTCGACCCGGCATTGGCCGGCACGACAATCTCGTTCAACTTCTCAACCTCGCCCTTCCACTCCTTGATCTGCTGCGTGTCCAGCGTGCGCGCCTTGAACTTCTCGTATTCCGCAAGGGCTTGGTCGTACTGCGTCTGCGCCACCGCGCCGATCTTCAACAGGTGTTCCATGCGGTCCAATTCCAGCTTGGTCTTGGTCATCTGCGCCAGGTTCTCGCGCGCCAGCTTGTCCTCGCTGATCATCTCGCGATAGCGCTGGATCTTGACGTTGGTCTCGGTCACGTCGCCCAATTGGCCCTGCGACTGCGATTCTTGCTGCACCCGCACCCGCAGATTCGAGATGATCTGCACAATGTTGTCGGCCTGCAAGTCCAGCGTGTTTTTCTGCGCGCGCGTCTTCTCGTACAACACATCCAGCGTGGTCACTTGTTCCAGGTACCACTGCGCTTCCTTGCTGAGATCAACAATGCGATTGCTGATGCTGTAGGTCTGCAGCGCGTCCTCGGCTTGCTTGAGCGTGCGCTTGATCTCGGTCAACTGCGATTCCGAGTCTTTGATTTCAACGCCGGCCTTCTCGCTGCGCACGCGCCGCTGATTCTCGATGAACACGTCGCGGATCGTGTTGGCAATCGCCGCCGCATTGTCCGCATCGCTCCATTCCACCCGGATGCTCATCAAGGTCGTCTGGCGTTGAATTTCAACACTGACGGCCGCGCCGATCGCGCTGATCGTGGTGGGCAGGTGCAGCCGGTCGCGCGTCTCCATCAAATTGGATTTAAGCTTGACCATGCTGAGCAGGGTGAAGAGCGACGGGCGGTCTGCTTCGGTCGTGTCGCTGGATGGCTTGTAGAGCAGGACGGTCTGCGCCTCAAAGGTCTGCTGGCCCATCATCAGCCCGCCGACGATGCCGGCCGCGCCGGAGATCAGCAGGAAAAAGACCAGCCAGCGCCGCCGCCGCCACAGGCCCACGCCAAACGTGCGGATATCAAACGGCAACGCTTGCGGCGCGCTCTGCTCCGGTTGTACTGGTGGTGTGTCCATAGTGTTCATTGGCGGTTACCGCGCGCGTACTGCTCAACGCCACGCATACTTTCTGTGGGCTATTATACAAAACTCGCCGGCCGCGCGCAAGGATGCCGGCACGCGGCACGCGTGCGACCGGGCTGGCAATTATGTGGCGTGACGTGCTGAGGAACGGAGATGGCAGGTACTCGGATGAACCAGCCCTAATGTAACACCTGCTATGATTTTTGTTCTGCATTCATCATTCATCACTCATCATTCATCATTATCTTTATCCACCCGGTCACAGCGCCAGAAAATTTTTCAGCAAGGTCTTGCCGTGATCCGTCGCGATCGATTCCGGATGAAACTGCACGCCGACGACCGGCAGCGTCGTGTGGCGCACCGCCATGATCTCGTCGTCGTCGGCGCGCGCCGTCACCTCCAGGCAGGCCGGGCAGGTGGCCGCCTCAATCAACAACGAATGGTAGCGCGTCGCGGCAAAGGGATTGGGTATGCCGGCAAACAAGCCGCATTCATTGTGGCGGATCGGCGAGGTCTTGCCATGCATCAAGCGCCGCGCGCGCACGACCCGGCCGCCGAACACATGGCCGATGCACTGATGCCCGAGGCAGACGCCGAAGACCGGGATCTTGCCGGCGAAATAGTCAATGGCCGCGCAGGAAATGCCGGCCTCGGCCGGCGAACACGGCCCGGGCGACACCAGCAGCTTGTCCGGCGTGAGCGCCGCCAGCTCCGCGACCGTGGCCTTGTCGTTGCGGACGACGTGCATGACCACGCCCATCTCACCCAGATACTGGTACAGGTTGTAGGTGAACGAATCGTAATTGTCAATGATGATCAGCATGTTCTTTTCTCAAATATCAAATATCAAATCTCAAATCCTGGACTTGAGTTGCTCCGCCAGCGTGATGGCCTTCATCATGCCGCGCGCCTTGTTGACCGTCTCCTGGTATTCGAGTTCGGGCACGGAATCGGCGACAATGCCGGCCCCGGCCTGGACGTAGACGGTCTGGTCCTTGATCACCATGGTGCGGATGGTGATGCACGAATCGAGCGTGCCATCGTAGCCGAAATAGCAGACGGTGCCGGCATACGGCCCGCGGCCGCACGCTTCCATTTCGTCAATGATCTGCATCGCGCGGATTTTCGGCGCGCCGGTGACGGTGCCGGCCGGAAAGGTCGCGGCCAGCACGGCAAAGGCGTCCTGGCCGGGATTGACCGTGCCGCTGACGTGCGAGACGATGTGCATCACATGCGAATAGCGCTCGACCACCATCACTTCCGGGACGCGCACACTGCCGAAAGCGCAGACGCGGCCAAGGTCATTGCGGCCAAGGTCGACCAGCATGATGTGCTCGGCGCGCTCCTTCGGGTCGGCCAGCAGTTCGCGCTCGAGGGCCAGGTCTTCCTCGGGCGTCAGGCCGCGCCGGCGCGTGCCGGCGATCGGGCGCAATTCGGCCGTGCCGTCTTGCACGCGCACCATCAACTCCGGGCTCGAGCCGGCCAGGGCATAGCCGTCGAATTGCAGCAAAAACATGTAGGGCGAGGGATTGACGCAGCGCAGGGCGCGGTACAAATCCAAGGCGGAGGCCGTGGTGGGAAACGCGAAGCGCTGGGACGGCACGACTTGGATGACATCCCCGGCGCGCACATATTCCTTGCAGCGCTCGACAATTTCCATGAAGCGTGCGGGCGTCATGTTCGACGGCGGCTGGCGGTCGCTGAGGTCCTGCAGGCCGGCCGGGCTGAGCGGCTCGACCGGCGTCACCGGCAGGGGTTGCGCCAATTGCTGGATGACCTGCGCAATGGTGGCGCAGGCCTCGTCGTAGACCGCGCGGGCCGGCCGCCCGTCGCAGTGCGCATTGGCAATCACCAAAATGCGATGGCGGACATGGTCGAAGGCGATCACCGCCTTGGTGAACATGAAATGCAGGTCGGGGAGCGCCAGGTCATTCGGATTCACTTGCGGGATGTCCTCGAAGAAGCGCACCGCGCCGTACCCAATGTAGCCGACCGCGCCGCCGCAGAAACGCGGCAAGCCCGGCAGATGCACGGCGTGATAGGCCGCCAGCCGCCGGCGCAATTCCGCGATGGGCGAGTCGGCGACCGTGGTCGTGGTCGTGCCGTCGGCGGTGCGGATGGTGACCTGCGTGCCGCGCGCGCTGAATTCCAGCAAGGGCTGCACGCCGATGAACGAATAGCGCGCGACATGCTCGCCGCCTTCGACCGATTCGAGCAGGAACGCCGGCGCGCGGCGGCAGACGCGCGCATAAATTGCGAGCGGTGTTTCCATGTCGGCCAGCAGTTCACGATAGACTGGCAGGATGGCGCCGGCCTGCGCCTGCGCGGCAAAGGCATCAAAGGTGGGGGTTGTCACGCGCGGCCCCGCGGGTGGCGTCGCGCGCAGGCGCCCGCGAGCACGGCGAGCAGCAGCAATCCGGCGGGCTCGGGTATCGGCGTGGCGGGCGTCACCGCCGCCCATGTGTCACCAATCCGCAGCTCGTCAAACGAAAATGTCGCGCCACCGCCGGCGATGAACACATCGCTGAAACGCAGGTTGAGACTGTTGTACAAATAGGCCGTGGCATCGTCCGGCACCGTGCCGCCCAGCAACGGGTCGAACCACACCCGCACGTCGTCATTGCCGGCTTTGAAGTCGATGCGCAAAACGACCAGGGTGGCCTGATTGTTGGTGGTCTGCGACGCGGTGACCGTGATGCCGCCGGCCGGGCTGCCCTCAATCCGCCAGTGCGGCAGCGCCCATTGCTTGCCGATATACAAACTGTCGCTGCCCAGCGCATTCTTCAAATAAAAGCCGCCAAAGCAACTATCTACATTTCGATCATCCTGGCGCACCACAAAGCTGCACCAGATACTCGTGCCGTCCGGCGCCATGTTCGTGCCGGCGAAGGAGGATTGAAACGCGCTGCTGCCGACCTGCCGGTGCGACTCGCCCTGCCAGCTTTTGATGACAAAGCGATTGCCGCGCGTGGTTAAGGCGTACAAATTGTTGGTGTAGTCAAGCCCGGGCACCGCCACGCCGTTGTTGCCGCCCCACGCGCCCAACCAATTGAAGCCGCCATTCGCGCCGGCCAGCGTGTCGCCGGCATCATACTCGGCGCCATCATAGGCAAACAGATGCGGGCCGTCGCCGGTCTGCACTGTCAAGCGCGTGGCCGCGCTGGCAATGCCATTTTCGTCGCGCACGCCAAACGCCAGGGTGCGGGTCTGCAACGGTTGCAGCGCGCAGGCATACTGCCATGCGGCGTCCGCCTGTGTTTGTGCCACGGCGTTGGTGCTGCCATCCACCGTCAGCCACATGCCGGTTGCCTTGGTGCCTTGCACCACGATGTTCGACGCCACCGTCGTGACGAACATGCCGTTGCTGGCGGCCGGCACGACGACCGGCACCTGAATCGCCGGCGGCGCAAGGAAGCTGGAGTATTGCGCGGTAACGCGCGCCCAGCCGCGCACCAAACTGCTTTGGTAGGGCGCGCTGACCGTGATGTACCAGCGCCCGGCCGTCAGCGGCGGCGTGCTGGTCGGGGTTAATTCGATGGTTTCGCTGCCACTGGCCGTCTGCGCCTTGGCGTCCCAGACGCCATAGGTCACGCCGTTGTCCTGCGGCACGGCAACGCAGCCCTTGCGCACATACAAATCAACATTGCGATTGCTGGCGGTGGTGATCATCAGCCGGTTGGTGTGCGCGGCCGGCACATCAATATAATACGACAAATACCCGCGCAGATCCGCGAGCGGCCCGTCATAACGCTCAATCCCGTTTTGCAGGGGCAGGCCGTAGGAATTGTAATTCCACATGTATTCATACCAATTCATCAGCAGGCCATTGGTCATGTACGCGGCGCTGCCCGGTTGTTCGTGCGGCATGTGCTGGAACCACCAGCGGATATGCGAGCATTCGCCCTCGCTTTCATAAATGTTGTTCTCGAGCGCATTGTCGTTCCATGCCAGGTAATTGATCGAATTGGACAGCGACATCCGCGGCCAGCTCAGCCAGTTGGTGCCTTCCCAGTTGCGCTTGAACGACCAGACATATTTGCTGCTGCGATATTCGTAGGAGTTGGTGCTGTTGGGCATGCGGTGATTGTCGCCGCAACTGGCGCGGCCGGGCATGGCTTGGTCGAAGGCCGCAAAGGTGGTCCAATAGTTGTCGGTCCAAATCGTCGCGTCCATGCAGGTGCCGTAGTTCCAATGGCCGCCGCTGTTGACATGGCTCATGTGGCTTTCCATGGCATGGCCGAAATCATGGTTGGCCATGTCGGTGCCGCGCTCATAGTTGTAGCAATAGACGATGAAACGCCGGGGATAGGCGCGATAGCCGTTGTTGCCCGTGTGCCCGCCGGAATTGCACCACCACGAACCCGGCCCGAACATGTGCGATTCGTACGCGCCGGCCATGGGCGGAGCCCAGACCCAGACGTCGTCGCACACGCCCGTGCCCATGGCTGCCTCGGCGTTGAGATCGTTGGTCAGCATCCAGTCATAATCCAGCATCGCATTGGGCCACGGCCGCTGCACCCAGGGCGACTCGTACGACCAGTGGTAATTGTTGGTCTCGTTCGCGCCGGTCTGATCATAATAGTAACGTTTGCCGTTGGTCAGGCGCGGGAAAAACCGGAAGATATTGGTGCGCGTGCATAGGAACACAATGTTGGTGTGCGTGTCCATGGTCAGCAGCGTCGTCAAATCAACATTCTGGCGGTTCGGGTCATTCCACAGGGTCCACGTGCCCGGCGGGTCGTACACTTCCCATAAATGTTGCACGCCGCTGTTGGTCGGGAACGGGTCGTAAATAACCAGCCAGACTTTGTTGGTCAAGTACGGTGCGGCGGCGCAGGGCAACGTCAGCAGCAGCAGGCCGGTGAAGAGTGCTTTACGCATGGTCGCACATCTCTAATGCGCCGTTGACCAGCGTGCGATAATAGCAGCCACGCCGGACGGTGCCATCGCCGCCTTTCGTGTGGCAGGCGCCCTTGCCGGCGGGCCGGACGAGGTACAGCAGTGAATTCTGCTCGCAATTGACGCGGAGTTCGACGATCTTCAGGAAATCGCCGGAGGTCGCGCCCTTCTCCCACAATTCGTTGCGCGAGGTGCTCCAGAACGTCGCGTTGCCCGTCGCCAGCGTGTGATCCAGGGCAAACTTGTTGACGTAGGCCACCAGCAGCACTTCCTTGGTGTCGGCATCCTGCACGGCGACCGGCACCAGTGGCTGGCCGCAGGCGACGACTTTGCTCATCTTGTTCCAGTCCAAGGCGAATTTTGTGCCTTCTTCAATCTCTTTGTGGGTGCGTGACATGATCGTTTAGTGGGTGATTGTAAAATAGGTCCTATATGTCATATAGGTCCTATAAGTCCTATTGCTGCTTCTCATTGCGTGCCCGCACGGCTTGGTACAAGCGGCATTGCCGCATCAAACTTGTCTCGGTGCGCCGCCACACATAGGGGAAGGTGCGGCATTGCTGTGGGCGATGCGGATAGACGCGGCAGCCCGCAGCGCTGACAAAGCAGCAGCCGCCCGTGCGGCTGGGCTTCACTTTCAGATGCCAGCGGTTTTCAGTCAAGTCGAAAAAGGTCTCGGCGCAGGTGTGCTCATCCAGGCCCAGATGCGCGGCGATGTCCGGCAAGGTGCCGGGCTCGAACAAGACATCGCCCGGCCAGTTGCAACAAATGGCGCAGCCGGCGCACAGGTTTTCGTCGCCGGGCTGATAGTCAAGTTGGCGTTGATTGCGCAGCATACGTCAGAGGGTGGCCGGCAGGTGGCGCAGTTGCACCGTGCGCGTGCCGGGCACGACTTCGCCGATGCGCGCGGCGGTGTGGCCCTGCTGGCGCGCCTGCGCACAGACCGCGTCAGCCTGCGCGGGATCAACAAAAATGACCAGGCCGGTGCCCATGTTGAAGACCCGGAACATTTCGCGCGGGGCGACGCCGCCCAACTGCGCGATCAGCCGGTAAATCGGTGGAATCTCCAGTGCGCGCACGTCAAACGCGGCATCCACCGTGGCCGGCAGAATGCGCGGCACATTTTCGAGCAGCCCGCCGCCGGTGATGTGCGCCAAGCCCTTCAACGTGAACTGCGCCGCCAGTGATAAAATCAGCGGGGCATACGAGCGGTGCGGCTCAAGCAGGATGTCGGCCAAGCTGCGGTCACACTCGCGCGGCACGGCATCCAGCGCCAACTGCGCGTCCTGCAACAATACTTTGCGCGCCAGCGAATAGCCATTGGTGTGCAAGCCGCTGGAACTGATCCCAATCGCCACGTCGCCCGGTTGAATGGTCGAGCCATTGATGATCTTGTTGCGCGCGACCACGCCGACAATGCAGCCGACAATGTCGTACTGCCCATCGGCGTATGTGCCCGGCATTTCGGCGGTCTCGCCGCCGATCAATGCGCAGCCATTGGCCTTGCATTCATCGGCCATGCCGGCGACCATCGCAATCACCGCCGCGGGCGTCAGGCGTGAGGCGGCGACGTAATCCAGGAAAAACAACGGGCGCGCGCCTTGCACGGCGATATCGTTGCAGCAATGCGCGACAATGTCATGGCCCACACCGCCAAAACGGCCCAGCGCGGCGGCGATGTGCAACTTGGTGCCGACCCCGTCAATCGAGGAGACCAGCACCGGCTGCTGATCCGGCAGCGCGCTGGCGTCGAACAGCCCGCCGAACAGGCCGATGTCGGTCAGCACTTCGGGCGTGAACGTGGTGCGCACGCGTTGCTTGATGTCGCGCACAATGGCGTTGCCGGTGTCAATATTGACGCCGGCCTCGGTGTATTTCGACGGTGCAGTCATCCGCGGTTTAGTGGCAATTAAAAAACGTCATTATTACAATACCATGATTATAGCAAAAAGCGCGCGGTGTTGCGCGCATGCCGGTGGCGGGATCGAGGAAGCAGAGAATGAAAAAAGGACGCTTCGGCGCAGATGTAGCCGCGGAACAGTGTTCCGCGGGCCGTGCTGCACGCCGCACGCCGTGCGGACCTTACATCATGCCCATTGGGCAGAATATTGCCAATATAAAGAGCAGTAAAATCAGACAGAGGAACATGGCAAGCAACGTCATCATCAGAGTATACCAAGAGCATTTGGCGATTCGGTGCGGCATCGAACTCATGTAGAAGACTGGCAACAAGACCACGCCAACCAATGCCGTGAAGTACACCCACACCGGCCAGCACAATTCCGGCCAAAGCGTCGGGCTTGTGCCGAAATGCGCATGATCCGGGCTGAACCTCTCAAGCGCACGATCCAGTGGCCACAACAGTATGAAGCGGAATTTTTCCGGCGCTGCAAAGAGGAACACGCCCGCCAGCGCGGCACACACCAACCAACTGGCAAAAATCTTCGCATCGGATTTGCCGAGGGATTTCATGTGGCTCTTCTCGTCATGGGTCATGGGCATGGCATGTAACGTATATCCAGCTACTACAGTACCATAAATGCGCGTGGTTGGGAAGGGGCCCGGCAGGGCAGTAAGAGAATGTCTTCCGGCCGGCTGCCGAGGGGAGCGCGGGTCACCCGACCCGCTGAAGGTACCGCCGAACGCCCGTTCGGCGTGCGTTTTCGCCCGTCGCCGCCGTTCCGCGCGGCTGCCGAAGGGAACGCGGCACGCCGGTGCCGCTGAAGGTACCGCCGAACGCCCGTTCGGTGTGCGTTCCCGCCCGTCGCCGCCGCACGGCGTGCGGCGTGCAGCACATTACGCGGCACGCCGTTAAATTCTCGTGTGACACGATAATGTATGGTTGCAGAGGTGCAGAAGTTGTCGGCGGTTCCGCGCGCGGTGCCATCCGCCAGAAGATGCGATCTGGAGATCGCACCTACCTTCAGCCGATCTGGCGATCGGCGCTCCCTTCGCCGCACTGTACATTACGGCAT
>JAPLST010000235.1 GCA_026398485.1 bacterium | reverse complement strand
GAAGGTGAAGTTCCAGTTGGTCGGGCAGTTGGTGGGAAGGTAGAACTTGTAGTATCGCCAATCGCCCGCGACGAGCAGTTGGTTGGTCACACTGCTGTCGGGCGCCAGGTTGACCACCGAGCCAACGGAGAGGCGAACGCGATAGCGGCAGTTGGACAGGCCCGTGGCGCGCACTGCCACGTATCACCCGCACATGGCTGTTGCTGCTGGCACTCGCTGCCGGCTTGCTCAGCGCGTTTGTCGCGCCGCGCACGAATCGGCTGTATTTCGACGAGCATATTTATCAGAACATCGGGCAAACCATGGCGCTGGCGGGCCGCGCCGCCTTCTGCAATGAAGGCCAGTTTATTTATGATGAATATCACCCGCAGCGCTTGGAGTATAACAAACAACCCTACGGCTATCCGCACTTGCTGAGCGTGGTGTATCGCGCGGCAGGCGTGCGTGAAGCGTGGGCGCAGGTGCTGAACAATGTCTGCGCCATGGTCGCGGTGCTGCTCTGCTTCGGATTGGCCCGCCAACTGACCGGCAGTGATCGCGCCGGGCTGCTGGCCGCGGCCTGCATGCTGATTCTGCCGGAGCAACTGCTCTGGTGCAACACCGCCGCGACGGAGCCAAGCACGGCCTGCGTGGCCGGCCTGGCCATGCTGGCCGCCTTGTGGTATTGCGCCCGGCCATGTTCTGCGCGCCTCATGTTTGCCGTGCTCTGCCTGGCATATGCAATATATTTTCGCCCGGAAGCCGTGCTGTTGGCACCGCTCTTCTTTCTGCTAATCCTGGCCGTCGCGCCGCGCCAGTTTGCGCAACCGGCGTTGTGGTTCGCCGCCGCCGCGCTGATGGTGCTGGTCACGCCGCAACTGCTGCACATCATCGCCGTGCGGCATGAGCCGTGGGGCAGTACCGGGGCGAAATTCACTCCTGCCGTCGTCTGGCATAACCTGAGCACCAATGGCTGGTTTTATCTGACCAACGTGCGCTTCCCGCTGCTTGTCACCGCAGGCGCGGCCCTCGGCATGCTGACGCCGTGGCGGCGGCCGGCAACGCTGGTGGTGCTGGGCTGGGCGCTGGTGATGTGGGGCGTCTTTTTGGCGTTTTATGCCGGCAGCTATGACTATGGTGTCGACGTGCGCTTTGCGCTGCTGTCGTTCATGCCACTGGTCGTGCTGGCGGGCATCGGCTTGGATTGGCTCTGCGGCGTGCGGCCCTGGACGTGGCTGACGGCGTGCGTTGTGGCCCTGCTGGTGCTGAATGGCATCCAATTGCTGCCGCGCGTGCGGCGCGTCTCGCAAGAAGGCTGGGCGGCGCGCCATGACGTGCGGTATGCGCGCGAGTTTGCGCGGCTGGTGCCGCCGCATGCCTTGATTCTGACCCACAACCCGAATATGTTCCTGCTGTGGGGCCACAGCGCCGCGCAAATGTCCTTGTTCAGCGAGCAGCGTGACTATTTTGCGAACGTGCTGCTGCCGCGCTATCCGGGCGGCATCTATTTGCATTGGAACTATTGGTGCAACATGCCCGACCAGCAACAGCAATTTTACGGCGTGATGTTGACCAATCATATCGGCTGGGCGTGGGTGGCCGAGCAGCGCGAGCAGGACTATGTCTATGCGCTGCTGCGGCTGACGAACCTGCCGCCCCTGGCGGCGGCCGCGCCAGCGCCAGGCCCGCCGCCGCGCCGCATGCGGATTAACAAGGCTGAGGTGCAGCATCGCGACTTCCCGCCCGTGGACGCGCACTGATGACACCCATAAGATCTTTTTTTGACGTTTGCACAAATATATGATATAATAAATCAAAGATTTGATTACTGCCGTATAGTTGTTGAGCGCAGGCCAACAATCAATCATTACTTTGCGAGGCACCAGTGAAAAAAGCATTGACCAGCGGTTGGTGTTCTTTGAAAATATTTGTTGTTGGCATGCTGGCTGGTCTTGGCGTTGCCGGCATGATCTGTGCGGCGCCGGTTAGCGAGCGCAATGCGCAAGATGTCATTGCCACATTTCTCTGCTTGCGCTATCCGGCACCCGCCACCGCGGCTGGCCAGACCAAGACGGCGGCTGGCCAATCGGCGCTGGCCGTCACCACGCTTGAGCCCTTGCGCGACAGCGCCGGCCGCACCCTCGGCTATATTGCACATCTGACACCAGCGGGCTTCGTGTTAGTGCGAGCCGATGACACAGCACCCCCGCTCAAGCTGTATAGTACGGACTGCCCCTTTGAGAATTTGCCGCCGTGGGCCATCGAGGCGTTCAGCGGCGAGCTCGGCCAAGAGCTCGACGTGATCGAGCGTGCGCGCGCCAATGGCCAAGCCTTGGCGGACACCTACACGGCGCAATGGCGCGAGCTACAGGCCGGCGTGAGCCGCACCCCCATTGGTCTGAACGACTTCTCCGTGAGCGCCCCCATGGCGGGCCCGCT
>JAPLST010000203.1 GCA_026398485.1 bacterium | reverse complement strand
ACATCAAGTGGTTACGCATCTGAGGTAGGGCAGGCTACCCAGCCTGCCATTGCTGCACCTTCTGGCCTTGGCAATTGGAACGGAGATGGCAGGCTAGGTAGCCTGCCCTACTCGGATGGATCATTCCTTGGTTATGAAAATGAATTGCCGTAATTCATTTTGCACAAAAAACAAACGGGCCGCGTACGCTCTATAATGCCGTTTTACTGGGATGTCGAAAAACCCCCCGAAAACAGGCCGAATGCCCTTTGTTTACTGATACTTCACCCGGCTTATGCTCACGCCATTGCACGACACGAAAAGTCGTCAAGTGTCATTCTGTACGATAACACGTACGATAACAGATTCGTGACAACGCCGGCGCGATTTGGTATGATGATGTCGCAGAAACTTGCGGGGCAGTCCCGCAAAAAGAGTTCATCCCAGTGGGGGCATTGCGCGAGCGTGCCCGCTTTTCGGCCACGACAAGTTTCTACACCACTGGGATATTTCTTTTGGTACCGCCATGTTCAGTCATGCGACAAGAAAGCACAAGCGCGTCAGAGGCGCACGCCTGACAAGCGTCAAGGGGCGCAAAGGCTGGTACATCGCATGGTATGAACCGCGAGCGGATATCCGCGTCGCCCCCTACAAAGCCGATCCACAACACGGACTGCGTTTGACCGACACGCCGCGCGGTGTCATGGTTGCTGTGGATCCGCCGCGCGAGCACGCGCTGACGCGCTACATCGGCCGCGGCGATCTGATCATCTTCGCGGGCAGCGTGCGCGTGGGCACGGTGGCACAGTTCGACAAGGCCATGCATGCTTATGCCGGCGAACGCATAGGACTGCGGGTCAATCGCGGTGGCAAGGAAGGATGCGTGCGGCGCGTCAAGAAGGCCGGCATCAACCGTGACGAAGCCGAGGGCGAATTCGCCAAATGGCTGGTGCAGCGCAAGCGCACCGACGACGGACTGCCCGAAATCGTAGAACGTGCTGATCTGACCTTTGCCCAACTTGTGGAAGAAACAGTCGCCTGGGCGAACACGGCGCAAAGCGGCTACAGTCCCGGCTGGGCGCGCTCGGTTGGCTACAGGCTGCGTCTGATCGAGCAAATCTATGGGCCATACCTGCTGAAGGAGATCAACGCCAGCATGCTGGGCAAATGGGCTGATGAACGCGCTACTCAATGCGCGCCGGCCACGCTGGCCAACTACATCAAATCGTTGCGTGCCGCATTCCGTCTGGCAATAGCCCGCGCGTACATCAGCAGCGATCCCAGCGCCGGCCTGAAGATCGCAGCACCGCGCGCCGCACGGCCACGGTACTTGCTGCCCGACCAGATAGCCCTGTTGCTCGATTGCGCACGCCAGATTGACGCTGAGCGGCTTTGCGCGAACACCGGCGCGGCGAAGGTTAAGGAACGCGCCGCGCGCAAGTGGTACAATGCTGACGGCACGTTTGACGCGGCCCGGATTCGTTTCCTGCTGCTGTCCGGGCTGCGCCGTTCGCAGATGACAAGCCTCACTTGGTCACAGTACGACCGGGAGCGTGGTTGCATCGTGCTTGAGTCCCGCCCGGATCACACCGAGAAATCAAAGCGCGTCAACATCGTGCCCCTGCCACGTGAGGCCCGCGCGATCATTGACGCCCAGCCCGTTGGCGCTCCCTACATCTTTCCAAATTTGCGCGGCGCGCGCGACGTGTATATCGGATTCCGCATCATCCGCCTTGCCGCCTTGGTGCAACAGCGCGGCGGCTGGCACTTCTACCTGCACCTTTTGCGGCACACCGCCCTGACCGCGCTCTTGCGCCATACCCACGATATAGCCGCCGTGCAACGCTATGCCGGCCATTCGGACGTGAAGACGACCGCCCGCTATGCGTGGGTACTCGATGACGAACTCAAAGCCATGACAGACGATTTCAACCCTATGGCGCCCGGCGGCGCTTCTGGTATCGACAAGCATTGATCACACCTGCGCGCGGCCGGTGCCCGCACCGCCGGCGCTACTTTCCCCCGCTCGTTTTCTTGTAGCGACCGGGCCGCGCTATGCGATCGTGGGCCGCCGATTCGCCGAAGCCCGAGTCCCTTAGAACTCTTTCGGTTGCAGTGCGGGGCTTGTTTGCGCTGACTACTTCACGGGCAACAAACTCCCGTACATCTTTGTCTGACAGGCCCGGTTTCAGCAATGTTTGAAAAACACAATGGGTGTGCCAATCTATTTCATCAACACACCATTTGATTGCCTGGCGATGATACTTGTTTGTCGCCTTGCTTTTGGAAAGCGATTCAATTCGGTGACGAATTCCTGCTACTACAGCAACGAACAAATCAAATCCAGCAGGAACATCGGCAAGATTGCCATTCGTGGTTCGCTCACAAAGAAGAAAACACGCAATGTCGTGCAGCTTGTTTTCTGGTTGCTTTGAATTTTCCAACTCGGTCTTTGTTGCTACGTGGTGTCGTGCGGGTCGTGGCATAAATGTAAAAGAGGAATGTAGAGGGGTGTCAACCCGACCATAAAAAAGGCTGGTGCGCGTCTTGCGATTGGCGCGTCCCTCTACATTCGTGTGTGATCGTGATAAGTTTCATAACCAGGTTGACGTTTTAGCATAGCATAAGTGACGGCTTTTGTCAATAATTCCGAAAACGCGTTTGCATTTGCACATCCAAAATCTCGCTGAATCTTTAGACGCACCGGGCTTTTCTGCATGTGGCGTGGCATTCTGATGCTCATGTACAAAAGACGCGAATTTGTACATTGCAATTGGCTGTTGGGCGCGTTAAAATGTTCGCATGACAACCGGAAGCCACCTGCTCACCCTGCGCGCCGCCGCCGCCCGACTCACCGTCGGGACGCGGACGTTGCAGCGTTTCGTGGCGCGCAAGGAAATCGGCGTCGTGCGCGTCGGGCGGGCGGTGCGGTTTTTCGAGCGCGACATCGAGTTGTATTTGCTGCGGAACTATGCGCGTCGGGTGGCCTGATGTTGATCAACGCGGATATGGCTGGCGCTTGCAGATCACTAGGACTCGCCGCGTTGCGCGTCCTGTGGTGCTTGTCCGCTCACGCCAACGCGAACGGTCTTTCGTGGCCATGCGCGGCGCGCATCGCGGACGAAACAGGGTTAAGTCGTCGCGACGTTTTTCGGGGCTTGGCGGCTATTGATAAGGCCGGCTTTGTTCGGGCCAACGGAAAGCGAACCCACTCGGGCGTGGTCGTCAGGAAAGTTTCATTTCCCCCGCGCGCTTCAGGTGGCGACAAAGCGGTGGGGGGGTGTCTCCAGTGTCACGGGGGGGGTGTCTCCAGTGTAAGTAGACATTAGAAGAAAGGCAGGCAGCCAGACGGCGGCGGCGTCTTCTTCTTCGTCGGTGGCTTCGACAGCGGGGGAGGCAGCGAAGACGCCGCAGATCGACTTGAACCAGCCAGTCCACACCTTGCCCACCGAAGCGCTTGACGGGCTTTTGTCGGGGATCGTCAAACCGCTGTGTTCACGGAGTGAGCAATTTCGCATGGCGCTGAAACGACCATCGAGCGCTCCGGCAGTCACGGCCTATGGCAAGTTGAGTTGGGATGACCTGCGGCTGCTCGAGCGAGCGCGATTTCAAATTAAAACTAAGGATCATCATGGGCGCTGACCAAATCATCATCGTCGAAGTTAGCGCGCGGCTATGCGCAGGCGGAATGTCAAGTGCCGAAGCGCGGTTGCGGGCAACCGCTGCCTGCGCGCGTGGCGCAGCGCGCGGCTGGATGATGCGGGGCGAGGCTGTCCGCGACCGCGTTGCGTATGCGGCGGCACTGGCACTGCGGTTGACGGCGGATGAGATCGAACCCGTTGCGGCACCGGCCAAGTCTGAACTCAAGCGACCGCGGTCGGCAGTCGTGTGCGCGATCTGTTGGGGGATCGACTCGGAGCTGGACGGCACGGCGGGCATTTGCCACTGCTACACGCGACTGCAGCACGACCCGGCTGCCTGGCTTCTGCATCGCCAGCAGCAAATGCGGGTCGTGCACGTCCCCGCCGGCGCGCCCGACTCAGACGCCGTGCGCGTGGCACGCGCTCGCTGGGATCGTGCAGGGGCCGCGGCATGAACCCGATTCCGCAACGGCCGCGCCCGCCCGCACTGCGCCGGCGGCAAATGTCGGCGGAAGAGCGCGCCGAGATCGAGAAAACCCGCCGCGCCATTTTAGAGGAAGCCGATCGAGCATTTGGCCCGGCGCCGTCGTGGCGGCCGCCGCACCTTCACCTACAACAATGTGGATAACCACATGGACAAGAACAAAGAATCGTTGAAAGCGGAATTCGTGCTGGATGTCAGCACGCTGAACAAGCAGCTTGACGCGGCCAGCCGTCAGCTCACGTCTGCCATGAAACGCGCAACCGACAACATGGCCAAGGTCATGGCTGGCAATACGGCGGCTTGGAGTGGCGCGGGAACCAAGATCGGCGCGACTATGGGTACATCTATCGCCCACAGCGTCACGCGCGCGCTGGCGGGGCTGGGCGGCTCGATTACGCGCACGGTCGGGCGTATCGCCAGCACGCCGATCCGCATGGTCACGTCCCCGATCGGGATGATCACGGGTGGGCTCAGTGCCGCCGGCGCCGTGGCCGGCTTCGGCAAGGTGATCAATGCCGGGCGAGACCTACAGTCCGAGCAGGTGCAAATTCAGAAGACGACCAATCTGTCCGACGCGGCCATAGCGCACCTGACCCAGAGCTTGATTGCATTCAGCAACGCCACCGGATCATCCCGCTCGGCAATGATGGGTCTGGCTGCCGACGCCGGCCGCCTTGGCGTGCGATCCACCGAAGACCTTGAGAAATTCGCAACCACGTTCATCAAGGCAGCCACCGCCACCAACGTCGGGCCCGACATGGCCGAGGAAGTCCTGCGGGTCATGAACAGCATCGGCGAGCCGGTCAGCCGGATTGACCGCGTTATGTCGGCCGTCAATGAACTGGGCAACAACCTGGCAACCAACGAGCGGCGCATTTTGGATTTCATGGGCACGATGCCAGGGATGAACACGATCCTTGGCCTGAGCACGTCGCAATTGCTGGGCTTTGCGGGCGCGGCTTCCGCGACGGCGAACGAGGCCGGGTTGGTTGGCACGGCCATGAACGGTGTTTCTATCGCGATGCTGAAGGGCATTGCCGAAGGCGGGAAAGCGCTTGCCATATTCGCCGAGACCGCCGGCATGTCGAACACGGAATGGAAGGAGCTTGTCTCCCGCGACAAGAACGAGGCGTTGCTGCGCTTCATCGAGGGAATCAAGCGCACCCGTGACTCCGGCGGTGATCTGATCAGCATCTTCGCGGACATGGGCGGCGAGGGCGCCCGGCTCGTGCGCGTCATGATGTCCCTTTCGCAGATCACGGACAGCCTGCGCACCAGTCAGGCGCGCGCGGCAGCCGAGTTGCAGCAGAACACGTCATTGACAGATGAATTTGGCCGGCGCTTGCAAACCGTGGAACAGCAACAGAAGCGCGTCACCCAGGCGTTGCACAACTTCTTTGCCACGCTGAACGACAACAAGATGAACACCAAGGTATTCGAGACTTTGGCCGATGTGGTTCAAAAAATGATCAACGAGCATCAGGTGCAGATGGCGCAGCGCTTACGTGAAATCATAGAAAAGATCGCAGAGGCCGTTGTCGGCTTGCCGTACGAATTTCAGAAGATGCGCGTCATCTGGAACGCCATGATGACAGACCCGGAATACTTGACGGGCATAGTCAAAGCGCTGGGTCTGGCCCTTGGCGACGCTCTATCTGCCGCTTGGACTACGTTCCTTGGACTGATCGTGGCCACCATTGACCTGATCGTGAAGCCGATCACCGACGCCGTGTTGCAGGCGCTGGCTGCCTCGGTGGCGGGATTTCCCGTCTTGGGAGAAATGGCCGTTGGGCGCGCGGCGAAAGGGTACAGCAGCGCTCAGCTTATGCGGGCCAGCGGCATGACGGACACGACGCGGCGAGGGACGCCGGCATTGCCGAGTGTAAAAGAAGCCGAGGCGCAAGGAGGCATGCAGAATGCTTTTTGGAAAGGAGCATACGACTACGCAAAAGAGAAGACCAAAGGTCAGGTGTTTGACTTGCAGCCCGTGATGGACAGTTTCATGAGCGTCATGACGCCAGAAATGTTCCAGCGCTACGTTGTACCGAACATGGATGCCAAGGCGCAAGAACAGTTGATGCTCGGCATAGCCAAGTTGCGGGAAGACCCGCAGGTTCGAGAGGAGCGATCCAATGAGGTGTTCAAACAAGCCGCCACGCGCACGGGCGATGCCCTGAAGCAACTGAACGTCGCGCTGGATGGTGCTGCGGATAGGGTCAGGCAAGCCGGCGTACACTTGGCCGACGCCATTGCCGGAAAAGGCACCAAGAGCGAAAAGGAGCTGGCCGCCATCGAGGCACAAAAGAAAGTCCAGCAGCAGGGCATTACCAAGAAACTTCACGATGCCATCACGAGTACTGCACCCTTGAAAGAGCAGTTTGATGCGCTATTCAAGAAGGGTAACTTTACTGACGCAATGCGCCCTCTGAGGACGGCGATGGAAAAGCCGGTAAAGGCCAAGTACAAGCCGGAAGACTGGGTTGGCATGGACGAAAAGGATCGCCAGAAAGCCGTTAATAATTACTACAAAGACCCACGCCGTACCCTTGGCCGTGACGCTTCTGAAATGATCGGTTTGGGTGGTGGCGCGCAACTTTATAGACGTGACCTGGTACAAAACCGCATGCGCCAAGCTTTGCAGTACGAGGATCGCAACTATACGGACAAGCGCGGCCAGATGCTGAACCGCTACGTGTTCAGGCAAGGCGCCGCTGAAAAATTCAGTGTAGGTAGCGCCGGCGAAGGCGAGAGGCCCATCAACATCAAGATCGCCCCGGAAATGAGCGAAGTCATTTTCAAAGAAAACGGCGAGATGCGCGCCACCATGAAATGGCGACATCAGATAGAGACTGCAACAACGGCCGCGGCATTGACTGGTTCTGCGTGATGAAACTCCGCGACCGTATCAAGCCGCTGCCCGTCGGTGGTCGCAGGCTGCTGCTGAAGCTGGCTATTGGCGACATGGAGACCGCCGCGAACATACTGGCCGATGTTGTCGTGGCGCTGTCGGCCGCCGCGCCGTCGCACGACGCGCCGCACAAGAACACCGTCACCGACCAACTTATGCAAATGCACCGCACGCTGCGCACATATTGCCGCGCAGGTCAAAACGCTCTAACCCCTATCACGACACACGATGAAACTTGCACTCGCACAAAGAACCATTCAGTCAAAACCGTTTCAGGACTGGCGCACGGCGACGCGCAAAACCGTGGCCGATCTGAAAGACGCGGCGCCGGAGGACGCCGTACTGCAACTCATGCTCACTGAAGTGGCCGCCATGCGCGCTGAGTATCCCCGCCCGGTCAAAGGCACGGTGGCGCAATGAACCTTGACGGAATCGAGCGCAGGATCAGAGCACTGTTGCCGCCGCCGGAACGCTATGCCGTGCTCGGCTACACCCACGACGCCGGCGCCGCCCGCGTGGTATGCGGGACTGATCCGGGCGGAAGCCTCACTCAGGATGAAGCGGAAGTGCTCACCGAGCGCGGCTTGGCCGAGTGGGACGCACGACTTGCCGACATGGACAAATCCCAGCGGGGCCTGCTGCGCAATGCCTGGCATGACAATGCCGTGCTGCCGCGCTGCGATGCACCCGCGCAAAACATGTTGCGTGCAATCGGATACAAGCCATGAGAACGCGCAAGGCGAAGACGATCAAGCTGGCCAACGCCAAGCAGGTGATCGCGCAGTGCGAATCACTGTTCACCCGCTACTGCGCCGGCGAACTGCGCGATGACCAAGCCCGCGTGGCGGGCTACCTTTTACAGATTGCCAGTGCGGTTATCCGCACATGCTCGCTTGAACAACGCATGCAGGAGTTGGCAACTAAGGTAGCCATCATCGAGAGCAAACAGCCCGTCAGTCGCGTTTGACAATGGCCCGCCTGCGAGCGCCGCATAGCCACGCTGCTGCGATCCGATTGCCGGCAAGGGTAGGATAGCCCCCCTGCCCGAAAACGCGCCGCAAGGGTGTCTGTGCGAATTGCCCTGGACATCAACGCGATTGATCCCGCGGGCTTATTCTCAGACAAACGCCGTGCCATTCTCTGCCCTACCTGTGCAGCGCGTGGAAGCCAAGAAGGCCAGCACGTGGGCTTCTACGCTATACCAAGTGTCAACCAAGTGTCAAGTAAAACTGGCCCGGCGCCGGCGCTACTGCCGGTGCGGTTATCCTCTGACATATTCCGTGCCATTCCGCGAACTCTTCCCTGTTGACAAACGCCGTCAAATGTGGTATGCTGTTCCCGTTCAAGATTGCCGAGTCGAAAGACTCAACACATATTCAGCGCGCGCAGTGTGACCCATCCGCAAGGACGGTCAATTTCTACCTCGGTAGTCTTGAACAACGCTGCGCGCGCCCTTTTTAGGAGCTCACATGAACGCCACAACCATGATCGCCAGGTTACCCGACCGGGTGGCAGCAGACTACATCAAGCCCCTTGCGCGATTGGCCATGAGCGCCATGTGGCACGAGGCGCACGTACCGCCGGCGCAAACATTCCGCATCATGATGACCATGTTGATTAGGTACACCGCATTTGTCTGTCATGAGCATAACGTGCGCAATCCGCTGACTGACCAGCACAAGCCTGCCAAGCGTCAAGCGGCCGCGATGCTTAATCACTTCTGCTCAGACGCAAAGGACCTGCGACCTGGCGGAACCTGGCCGCGATGCTGCGCTGCTGAAGACCATGCCCGGTACGAAGAAATCATGAACCAGTACTGCAACGCATTCAACGGATTGTACTGCTATGCCATTTACTCCATGTGCCTATCTGCGCTCGTGGCGGCGTCCTCGGTTGATTCAGACATGATCGACATTGTGGCAGGCTGGTTTGCTGATGCCATGGTGCGCGCCGCCGAGCAATGCCGCGACGCCGGCGTGCCGGGCTCGGCAGACATATTTGCAGACAGTGACATGATGACCGCCGTTGATGCATTGACGCACAGCGAAGATTAACAGCTTCACCAACAGGATCAGCCATGAAGAAATCTTGCAAGAACAGCAGCCTCACGCCCGCCCAGTTGCGCAATGACCACTTTGGGCGCAATCAGGATGCACAACTTCCGATCCGCAGCGCCGTTGTCGCGCCAGTGTTCTTTCGCCTTGCAGACGGCATGGCCAAGGAAGCCGGCCTAACCGATGATGAACGGCGCTACATGTTCAGTTTCCTTTATGAAGCCGGTCTGTCTACCGCGGGATGCTGGGACTTCTGCACCCCGCGATTCAAGGATTCAACGCCCGACTACCGGCGAACCATAGACATCCCGGCACTGCCGGACACAGAAGACTAATCAAACTCGGGAGCCAATATGAACTCAAAGTACAACCGTGACATGATCGAGACCGTCATTGACGATCTGACCATTGCGGCCGAAGCCCTGACCGATGCCGTCAGACTTTGCCGCCGATCCAGCGCGCGCGCCCGCAAGTCCGTGGACGCAATGCGGATGATGCAACACGATCTGCGCCGGCACTCACAGACGATCCTGATCAAGGCTGAGCGGATCGTAGCGCCGTTCTCTTTGCCGGAAGCGCCGGCGCGACCCCCGCGGGCCAACAGCCGCGCTGTTTGTCATGGCTGAAGG
>JAPLST010000306.1 GCA_026398485.1 bacterium | reverse complement strand
GCGCATTCCTGCCAGATGAACACATTCGACACAGCAAGTTGTTGGGCCGCGCCGTAATAGGCCTCGGCGTCTTGATCCCAGCCAATCGCGCGGTGCGTCCGCCCTTGCGCGCAGTACACCTCGGCCAAAGGCAGGACATCGCTGAGATTTGTGCGCTGCGGCGTGTATTCGCGCGCCCAGGTTGCGGCATTGAACGCTTCGAGCGGCTTGTCTTGCAGTTCGAGTGCACGAGTGTACAGCAAATACCAGAAGACACCGGCGGGATAGCCGTCGCGGGCAGGCGCATGGAGTGCTGTCGGCGCCAGGCTGCGCGCGATGACGTCGGCGGCGTTCGTCGCATTGACCGCGACAAGCTGTTCGGCATGGGCGAAGGTGCGCGTGGGCCAAATGGGGACATTCGTCACGCCGCGCGCACCAAAGATGGCCAGCTCGTCAAGGATAACGGCGGCGTCATCACGCCGTGGTTCGAGGCGCAGGCGCAACCAGCGGCCGGTGATCGGCGCGCTGATGGGTACGGTCACTTGCACATTCGCCGCGCAATTGGTCAGCGTGGCGCACCAGACTGGGCGGGCGGCGCACAAGCCGTTGGTGCCGGCGGTGTACAGCGCGAGATCAACATCAATTGGGGAACCAACGCAAAACTCGATTTGTGCGGGCGCGAGCCACGCGACAAAATCAAGGGATAGTTCAAGTGGCGCGCCGGGCGGCATGCGCACGCCGGTATCGGGCGCGGCGTCGAGCAGGTCGAAGATGGTGCCGGCGGCGAAGCGCGGGTACGTCCATCTTGTGCTGTCTTCGAGATTGACGCGTGCGGATGTGGAAGTCGGCGCTGTGGTGGTGGCGGCGCGCAAGGGCAGTGACACGCACAGCAGCAGGGCAAGCAGCAGGCGGACCAGGCAATCGGGAAGTTGAGCGGAAAATACCGGCATATAGTTGCGAGCCAGCAGCCAGAAGCCGGCAGCGCATTTTGCACTGTGCCCATTCTGATACATTGTCACAACTTCTTCCTTATCCAAAACAGCACTACAAGCATGGCGAAAGTATAGCATAAGCGAAGCGGCACGGCAAGGTTGCGGGCACAGCCATGCAGGCACAGCCAGATCTGGCGGTGGGTATGTGTTGCTGCTCCCCGCCGATCCCGCCGGCTGGTTCGGTGGAAGCAAAGATTGAGTGGAACGCCGGCGGGCAGTTTTCCCTGAAGTCTGGCGCCCCACCGAGCTTGCCTCGGTGGACGCAGAGATTGGGGAATAGAACGCCGGCGTGTTTTTTACTCAATCTTATTCACCCACGACGCAAGGTCGTGGGGGTCTCAGAACACACACCCAGCCAGCCATTCAGCCAGCGCCATAAAAAAGCTGACGACCCGGGAGGTTGGACCGTCAGCTGCTGGCGCGCTGGACTAACCCACGCTGAGGCCGTGGGCGCCGTGTCAGGCTGCGTCAGACACAAGTTTGCGGCCCCAGCGCATAAAGGTGGGGCGGTCATAATTGACGTTGTTAATCAGGGTCGGTTCAATATTGGCAAAGCGGCCGCTGTCGGCGGGAAAGAAATCGAACGACGACTGGAGTTGGGGGGCGGCGGCCGAGGTGACCATGCGCGATTTGGCCGGTTCCGTTTTTTTCTGGTCGGCCAAGCCGGTGGCAATCAAGGTCACGCGCACCGTATCGTGCAGTTCGTCGTCGGTCGTGACGCCGAAGATGACATGTGCCTCAGCGCGGATTTCATTATGGACCGACTGGACGGCTTCCTGCACGTCCTTCATGGTCAAGTCGCGCCCGCCACTGATGGCCAGCAAGACTTTTTTCGCGCCGACTACGTCCGTGCGTTCGAGCAGGGGCGAGGCCATGGCATAGCGCACCGCTTTGCAGGCGGGCATTTCGCCGCTGGCTTCGCCGAAGCCGACCATGGCATCGCCCTGCTCGCGCATGACGGTGGCAATATCGCCGTAGTCAATATTGATAATGCCGACGCGGGCAATCAATTCGCTGATCGCCGTGACGGCGTGACGGAGCACTTCGTCAGTGAGGCGAAAGGCGTCGCCAATGGGGGTTTGATCGCCAATCAAGCGCATAATGCGGTCATTGGGAATGCACATGACAGCGTCCACGGACTTGCGCAATTCGAGTAGGCCCGCGTTGGCAATTTCGGCCCGGCGCACACCTTCAAATTGGAACGGCTTGGTCACGACGGCAATGGTGAGCGCGCCCATTTCCTTGGCCGCCTTGGCAATGACCGGCGCGGCGCCAGTGCCTGTGCCGCCGCCCAGCCCGGCTGCAATAAAGACCAGATCGGTGGCGGCGAGCGATTCGCACAAGCGCTGGTAATCTTCCTCAGCTGCCTGGCGCCCGATGTCCGGGCACGCGCCCGAACCGTGGCCGTGGGTGAGTTTCTCGCCGATTTGCAGCGTGCGGGCGCCCTGCATGGTGGCGAGCGCCTGCGCGTCCGTGTTGATGCAGACAAAATCAATGCCGTGCGGCGCGCGCTGGGCAATGTGATGCACCGCATTGCCGCCGCCGCCGCCGACACCGACAACTTGAATACGAACGACGCCGTTGTTCATGATTGCCTTACCCCCATCCTTACGAAAGTGAAAACAGACGAGCTAACCACCCGGGCCGTTTGGCATGGGCATGTGCCACGCAGGCGTGGCGCACCAAGCCGAGCGCGGTGGTGAACGTGGTATCGCGCAGGAATTCATGGCGATCCGACCAAAAGTCCGTGGCGGCATGCGCGTCATTCGGCGCGAGAATGCGCGGCACCGCGACGCGCACGGGCATCGCGAAGATTTTCCCGGCGCGCTCGGTGAAATGGTGCAACTGGGTGCCGCCGCCGACAAAGACGACGCCGCTCGTCAGCAGCGGGCGCAGTTGCCGCTGCTGAATGTCTTCATGCACGAACTGCAGCAATTCCTCGATGCGCGAATCAATGATCAGGTCGACATCCTGGCGCAGGACGGTGCGCGGCTTCTTGTCGTTGGTGGGGATGCGAATGGCATGCGGGTCTGCGTTCGCATCGGTAAAGCGCAGCAGGCGCGCATACGTGCACTTCAGTTCCTCGGCTTGCGGCATCGTCAGGTTGAGGCCGAGGGCGAGATCGTTGGTGACATGCTCGCCGCCGACGGCAAAGACGCTTGAATGATGCACGGCGTTGTTGCAATACACGACATAGGCGGTCGAGCCGCCGCCAAGGTCAACCAGCAGGACGCCTTCTTTCTTCTCCTGCTCGCTCAAGGCGCAATGGCCATCGGCCAGACCGGTGAAACATATCTGTTTGACATTAAAGCCGGCTTGATTGACCACGCGGGCGTGGTTTTCCATCATGGTGCGGTCGACGCTGATGAGGTGGACATTGCACTCGACGCGCGCGGCCTGCATGCCCGCCAGGGCTTCGAAGGAGGTGGCGCGATCCTGCCACTCGGCCAGGTTCACCGGCGCCACGAACAGGCGGTAGCGGTTGAGGGCCGGGTTCTTCTCCCACAGCACCATCAGGCGCCGGGGCTCGCGAAACGGCAGGGGCCGGATCAGCACCGCGTCCACCACGCTGAAGATGGCGGTGCTGGCCCCCACTCCCAGGGCGAGCGCCACGACGGCAGCCGCGGTAAAGCCGGGGGCCCTACCGAGGCGCCGCG
>JAPLST010000310.1:533-3043 GCA_026398485.1 bacterium | reverse complement strand
GAATTGTTTTATGACAAACACTATGCCATGTCATGCCTTGAGCGCAACCACGATTGCCTGCTGCTGTGCAGCAATCCTCAGGCTGGCCCGTGCCCGAAATACGTGCCGGATTTTGTCAAGCTGGCCGAGGCCTACGACTGCGTCGGCCTGCGCGTCAGCGCCCGCGACCAGATCGAGCCTGTCCTGCGCCAGGCCATTAAAACGGCGCGGGCCGACCAGCGTCCGGTGGTGATCGAGTATATCGTCGCCCGCGAGGAAAACGTCTGGCCGATGGTGCCGGCCGGCGCGCGCCTCGATCAAATGATGGATAGCCTAGCCTGAAGCTGCCACAACATGTACAATTTACAATTGACAATTGACAATTTATGAAACACACAATTTCCGTCATGGTGCGCAATCAATCCGGCGTGCTGGCCCGCATTGCCGGGCTGTTCTCGGCCCGCGGCTACAACATTGACAGTTTGTGCGTCGCGCAGACGCACGACCCGGAATTTTCCTGCATGACGATCGTCTCCGAGGGCGATGAGAAAATCCTCGAGCAGATCACCAAGCAGCTCAACAAGCTGATTGATGTGCTCAAGGTCAATGACTTTCGTGAGCAGGAATGCATCATTCGCGAGCTGGCCCTGGTGAAAGTCAACTCGACTGCCACGACGCGCAGCGAGATCATGCAATTGGTGGACATCTTCCGCGCCAAGATTATTGACGTCTCGCTCAAGACATTGACGATCGAACTCACCGGCCCGGAAGCCAAGATCAAGGCGATGATCGAGTTGCTGCGCCCGTTCGGCATCAAGGAGATTGTGCAAACCGGCCGGGTCGCCATGGCACGCAAGTAAACGATGAACGATGAACGATGAACGCCACATTGAGGATTATGCCGCGTGGCGCGCGGCGCTGCTGCCGCGTGTGCACGCCGCCGGCATTTTGGTGCAAACCGGGTCGCGCACCTGGGTGCTGAATCTGCCCGGCGGAAGCGCGCCACCCACACACGGTGAAAGGCAGTGATCACTTTATTGGCCACGAAGATTAAATTCGTTCGTCCTGAACGAATTTCCTCAGGCGGCGGCTTGCCGCAGTTCAGCCAACATGGTACAATAGTCAGATGATGCGCATCTTGTACATGGCGATGTTGCTTGTAGTTTGCGGCGCCACGCAACGCGCCGGCGCAGCATCCGAGTATGCCGACAGCGCGGCGTTCGCACTGGACGGCGCCGGCGGTCCGGCTGTCGTCTACGCCGACTCGCCCGCGTTTCTCATCAGTTCTGCTGCAGCCGTGTGGTATGCTGATTCGCCGCAGTTTGAACTGTATGGGTTTGAACTCGTGCCCGAGCCGGACGGCCTGGCGGCGTTTGCGCTGCTTCTGGCTGGTTTTGGAAATCGCATGTACAGAAATACAAAGTGAGGTGCACATGTCCATCCTGCGCACATTGTTCATAATTGCCTTCTGCGGCACGGCGCTCGCCGCGGTTGTTGAAAATGCTGCCGTCAACACGGCCGGCGCGCCGACTAATTATGTCGTCAGTTACCATTTGAACATTCCCTCGGGCGAGTGGTACTATGTGGACGCGACGCTCTCGGCTGACAACGGCGCGTCTTTCCCCTTTGCGCTGGATGAACAACCGGTAGCTGCCATGCTGACGGACGAACCAAACCTACCCATCCGCATTGCGGCGCAAGACAACGGCAAAAACATAAATGCGTTTTTCAACAGCAGCGGCACGCAATCGTTTTCCTTCAGCGTCAATCGCAGAATCAGTGTTCCGCAAGCGCGGCTGCGCGTGGTGACGACGCAGACAGAACCAGACGGTGCCGTGTGGGAAGAAGTCACCGCCAACGCGCCGTGGGGCGCGCGCAGCGGCCATCAATGCGTCGTCTTTAACAACAATATTTGGCTGGTGGGCGGTTCTAATACAAATGATGTGTGGTCCAGCAGCGATGGCACGAATTGGGCACGAGTCACCGCCGCCGCGCCGTGGAGCGCGCGAAGCGGCCATCAATGCGTCGTGTTGAACAACAAGATCTGGCTCTTGGGCGGTGGATATAATGATGTATGGTCCAGCAGTGATGGCACAAATTGGACTCAGGTAACGGCCGCTGCGCCGTGGAGCGCGCGCAGTGGCCACCAATGTGTCGTGTTGGACAACATGATCTGGCTGCTGGGCGGAGATTTTATGATCGATGTGTGGTCCAGCAGCGACGGCACAAACTGGACGCAAGTCACTGCCGCCGCGCCGTGGATCAGACGCACTGGCCATGAGTGTGTGGTCTTCAACAACAAAATCTGGCTTTTGGGCGGTGTCTTCAACAGAAATGATGTATGGTCCAGCAGCGACGGCACAAACTGGGCACAGGTCACCGCTGCCGCACCGTGGAGCGGGCGTCATGTCCATCAATGTGTCGTCTTCAATAATAAAATCTGGCTG
This sequence comes from bacterium, assembly GCA_026398485.1. GTDB lineage: Bacteria > Auribacterota > UBA3054 > UBA3054 > JAPLST01 > JAPLST01. The sequence continues at coordinate 617 of JAPLST010000310.1, read as the reverse complement.
CTGGGTGGGTTTTTTTTATTGGATAATTGGCAACCAATATCTTATTATAATGATGTATGGTGTAGCGCCGACGGCATCACGTGG
>JAPLST010000310.1:0-528 GCA_026398485.1 bacterium | reverse complement strand
CGTGGACACGCGTCAATGCCGCCGCGCCGTGGAGCTCGCGTGGTTACCATCAATGCGTTGTTTTTGACAAGCGCATCTTCTTGCTGGGGGGATTATTCTCTGAAATTTATCAGTCATATTACTGCAACGACGTCTGGTGCTCGCCGCCGCGCTGAGGAAATCATGCCATGCTGCACGACACAATCATGGTTAGTTCTTCTGTCATTGACCCGGTCACCTGCCGCCGCAATCTGCGGCGCAGCGCGGAGCTGTTGACGCTGTGTTGCACCTTGCAAGAAGCCTATCTGCACACGCGCTTCCCGCAGCTTTCCGCAAACGAGCTGCGCCGCCGCGTGTGCGAAAACATTGTTGCCGCCAAGGAACAGGCATGGACGCAGGCGCAACACTGACCGCCGCATTGCTGGATGTCTGTCGCGCGCTGAACGGCGCCCGTGTGCCGTATTGCCTGGCCGGCGGCTTGGCCGTCAGCATGCTGACGACCCCGCGTGCCACGGCAGACATTGATGTGGTCGTGTCAGATAATATGGC
>JAPLST010000283.1 GCA_026398485.1 bacterium | reverse complement strand
GCCATACTCATCATAAGCAAAGGTCACGCTGGCCTCGTGGACGGCCGGGTTGCCAACCTTGATCGCGCGCAAGACCACGTCGTTGGTGATCGCCACGCCCACGTTCAGATAGCCGCCACTGGCGATAAGGTTGTCCCACAGCAGCAGCCCAGCACCCTGGCCGTCGGGCGGCAGCGTGGCGCTGAGATACGCATAGCTGTCGCCGATATCCTGCAGCGGCAAGGTCGCAATGCGCGTGGCGCCGACATTGCGGACCACGATGCGATAGGGGACGATGCTGTTGATCGCGACCGGGCCGGTTAGCAAGGGCGTTTTGAACACCGTCACGTCCGGCCCCGAGATGGCCACGACATACGTGTCCGTCGCGGCCAGACTGCCGGCGGTGGCCAGCGCGGTATTGGTCACCGTTGCGGCAATGGTGAAGAAGACGCTGATGTCGGCCTGCTGCCCGGGCAGCAGCGGCCCCAGATTGTTCCAGGTCAAGGTGCCGGCGGTGGTGGTATCCGGTGCGGGTATGGCCGACAGGTACGTCAATGCGCCGGCCGGAAACGTGTCCGTCAGCGCGACGGTGCTCTGGGTCGAATTGCCGGCATTGACGGCCCGGATGGCGAATTGGATCAGGGCGCCAATGATCACCGCATCGGGGCTCGGCGCGAGCATGGTTTTATGCACTCGCAGCGCGGGCGTGGCCAGCGGAATGACGGCCAGATCACTGGACACATCCGTCGGGTCGAGATAATCCTGATACCGCACCAGCAGTTCGGAGCCGATCGGCGCATAGAGCACGCCATTGGTGGCACCCACGCCGGCACTGGTGCTGGCGGGAACACTGCCGGTAAACACGCCACTGTTGGGCCCCACCTCGGTTAAGATCAGCAGCTCGACATCGCCGAAGGTGTCATTAGTGACGGTCACCCGGACGTTTTCCACTTGGGTCGCATTGGTGTTGCAATCATAATCGCGCACCCGCACGCAGACGGTTTCATTGGTGCGATAGAGGTCGGTAACCGGCCCGTTGAGGCCGGTGGTAAATTCCGTGGTGCTGGGCGTCAAGTCGCCATCCCACGTCAGGGACTGGATGAATGCCAATTGGTCGTTGATCCCTTCCGTGCCCTCGTACGCGACGACGGTGATGGTGTACGCGCCGGTGGCGGCGGGAGTGATCCAAGTATAGTCGTAGGTTTTCGCATACGCATTGCTGGCGATGACATACGCATTGGAGAGCATCACGCGCACATCGTCGGCGCTGCCGGGGCCGTCAATCGTCAAGCCCAGTCGATTGATATCGTAGCTGCCGAACGGGTCGGTGACCGTCGTGCGGATGTGCAGCGTCTGGCCGTTGATCGCGCTGCCCAAGACTGCAAAGCCGGCACTGTTATACATCTGCAGACTGGCAATGTGGATCACATTCGTGGTCGGCAACAAAATCTTGGACGGGCAATTGGTGCTGTCGTAGAGGATGCGGAAGGTGACGCCGGCCTGCGCGTTGGTAATGGTCAGGGTGATTGCCTGATTCGACGCAATGGTGACATCGGCCGGCAGCGTGCCTTGCCACGCCAGGTTGCTGGCGCCGCCGTTGGCATAATAGGTCGCATTGCTGGCGGTAAAGAACGTGGAACCGGCGGCGCTCAGCATGGCGATGACCGCCGCATTTGACGGCATGGCGCCGCTCGCAATCCCAATGTAATTGGTGATCACAATCACGTCACCGGCGGACATGCAGATGGGCAGGCCAAACGCCGGCGCCTGGGTGAAGGTAAAGCGGCTGGCGACGGCGGTGTTGGTCGTGCTGCCGTCGCCGCTGGCAACCGGGTCAATGCGATCCAGCGTGTTGCTCGGTTCGCTGAGGTAGAGCACTTTGCACGGCAAGGGTAGCGTGGCAATGGTGGCGGTGGCGAGGGCCACATCCGCGGGATCGACGGGATCCACGAAGGTGACCGTCGCGATGGAGCCGGCCGGGGCGAACAGTATGCCATCCTCGATGTATTGGCCAAGAAAGGTGCTGGCGGGCAGACTGCCGGCAAAGACGCCCGTGTTCGTGCCGGTCTCGATCACCGTGATGGTCTCCTGGTCGCCGCTCGTCTCGGTCAGCAGCGCCACATTGGTTTCGACCACGCCGGGCTGGGTGTTCAAATCCAGATCGGTGATGCGGACATAGACGGGCACGTTCGTGGGATAGGTCGCAGTGAGCAGCCCGTTCAGGCTGGCCGTGAATTCAGCGGACGCCGGCGTGCGCGCCGCGCCCGTGACTGTATGGGTAACGGACGCTTGCGCCGTAATGCCTTCGGTGCCTTCGCGCGCCATGGCAAAAATGGTGTAGGTGCCGGCCACGGCGGGCGTCCACGCATAGGCATACGTTTTCGACCAGCCATTGGAGGCGATCACATAGGCATTCGAGAGCGCGACATTCACGACGCTGACGGCCCCGCTCATGACCATGGTGAGGGTTGCACTGGCGATGTCATACGCGCCAAACGGATCCGTCACCGTGACGCGCACATAGCGGGCCGCGCCTTGCGGTAAACTCGAAACCGGCAGGCCGCTGGTGTCATACACGCCGACGCTGGTGATGCCGATAATGTTGGTGGTCGGCAGCATCACCTTGGAGGGACAATTGCTGCTGTCGTAATAAATGCGGAAGGCAACACCGGCTTGGTTGTTGGCGATGGTCAGCGTCAGCGCCTGGCCCGCGGCAATGTTCACTGCGGCGGGCAGCGCGCCTTGCCACACCAGATTGCTGGCCGTGCTGCTGAAGACCGCATTCGACAGCGTCAAGAAAGTGCCGCCGTTGGCCAGCGTCGCGCTGATGCTCGGATTGGCCGGCATCGTGCCGCTGGTCACGCCAATGAAATTGGTGATCGTAATCACACTGCCGGCCGCCAGGGAGAAGGGCAATTGGAACGCGGGCGCCTGGGTGAAAACGACGGAATTACTGCCGGCCAGCGAGGTCGGTTTGATGGGGACTCCACCCATGCACCACTCCTGCACGGTCGCGTCACCTGACGTATACGAGCTGACCACCGTCGTGGCCCCTGTTTTTGTGCTGGCGGCCGCACTGACATAATTCATACCACTGACATTCCATAATTCGGTCTGACCGCCTGCCGTGGTAATGCTCTGATTGTTCATCCCTTCGTCCCACGCGGCGGTGGTGATCACTAGTTCGCCGCTGGCGGAGCTGTTGGTGCAAGAACCGCTCAGACTGATGCCGACACTTGATGCAAAAACGCCGAGCGGCGTCGTTTGGTCCACGTTATTGAAGGTGGTGGCGCCGGCGGCGATGCTGGCGGCCGAGGCGGCAGTGACCACGACATTGGCCGGCCAACGACATTGGCCGGCCCAGCAGCAGCATTGGTCAAACTGTAGATGTAGGAGCGCGCGCCATTGGCACTAGTCTGCGCCGGTGATTGCACGCTGCCAACCAGATTCATGGCCGTGCCACCATAGGTGACACCAGATAATGCCGGCGCAGAGCCGCTCAAGGAGTTGGCACCGACACCCACCGTGACAATCAGCAGGCGATTGGTGCCATTGCCGGCCGTGTGGGAAAACGTGAGACTGGCACTGTTGGCCGTTCGATTGGTAGTGGTTGCCGTCACCGTGATCGTGGCGCTCCCCCCGCTCAAGACCATGGTCTGCGTGGTGTTGGTGCTGCCCGCGGCGACCGGGTCAATGCGGTCGAGCGCCTGGGCCGGGTCGCTCAGGTAGAGCGGCTTGGTCTGCGGGGCGCCCCGGAAGGTTGCGTTCTCGCTCGAAACGTCGCTCGCGTCACTCGGGTCTGTGTAACTGACGTTCAACGCGGCGCCGGCTGGCGCGATGACGATGCCATTGTTAATGACCACCGTGCCGCTGGCGGCCGCCGCGACCGCGCCGGTAAAGATGCCGGAATCGCCGGCGGTCTCGGCCAGCGTGCGGATTTCCTCGTCGCCGGAGCTGCTGCGGATGACGACGCGCACGGTCTGGATCGCGCCATTGGTGTTTTGATCGTTGTCTGCGACCCGCACACAGATCAGCTCATTGGTCTGGTACAGGGCCGTGCGCGGGCCATTGACGCCCGTGGTGAATTCCGTGGCGCTCAGCGTGCGCACGCCGGGCTGATACAGCTGCATGGTGGTGTTGGCCTGCGCCGTAATGCCTTCCGTGCCTTCGCGGGCGGTGGCGAAAATGACGTAATTGCCCGGCGTGGTGCTGGTCTGCCATTGATACTGATAGGTCTTCGAGAGCACATTGCTGGCGACGACCTGCGCGTCGGTGAGCGTCACATTCAGATCGGCGCCGGCGCCCGGGCCATCAATGCTCAGGGCAATACTCTTGATGTCGTACGCGCCGAACGGATCGGTGGCGGTAATGCGGACATAGCGCACGGCGCCGGTCGGTGAACTGGCCACCAGTGTGCCGGCGGGGTAACTCAGGCTGTACACGCCCACGCTGGTGACGTTGATCACATTGGTGGTCGGCAACAGAATTTTGGACGGAAAATTCGAGCTGTCGTAAAGGATGGAAAACGTGTTGGCGCCGGCCACTGCGTTGGTGATCGTCAACGTGATCGCCTGATTCGAGGCGATGTTCACGTCGGCCGGCAGGGTGCCGTTCCAGACCAGATTGCTGCTGTTTACCACGGCGCTGAAGACGGGATTGCTGGCCGTGTAGAACATGGTGCCATTGTAGCTTAACGTGGCATAGACCGCCGGCGTGGCCGCCAAGGTGCCGCTGGCAAGCGCGAGATAGGTGGTGATGCTGACCGCTGCGCCGGCCGGCATGTAGAGCGGCATGGTGAAGACCGGCGCCTGGGTGAAACTCTGCCGGCGCGCCGCGGTGGTACTGGCCGTGGTGGTGTCGCCGGCGGCGAACGGGTCAACGCGATCAAGTGCTTGGGCCGGGTCGCTCAGGTACAGGACTTTGGTCTGCGCATTCGTGGGCGCCGGCAGTCGGAAATACGCCGCGGCACTGCACACCATGTGATCGAGGTTGGTGTAGGTGACGAGCAGGGTGTCACCGGGGTCGGCGTGGAGAACGCCATCATATGCGCCCCCGGTGCTGGATGACGAAGGCAAGCCGTTGGTCGGGAAGAACACGCCGGTGTTGGGCCCGGTCTCTTGCGCCAGCACGGTTTCCGCGTCGCCGGACGTGATGTCGCGGACCAGCAGCGTGACGTATTGCAGGCTGAACGGGCTGGTGTTGGCGGCCTCGTCGCCCAATTCAAGATAGAGCGGGTCGCCCACCGTGTAAAACGTGACCGGCGTGCGGGTGGATTCGGTGAACACCACCGCACAGGTGTTGACCACATACGCGCTCAGATCATTGCTGGTGGTGAGCCCGTCTGCACTGAGGTTGTTGAGCAATGAACCGGTGTTGCTGACAATGGTGGCAAAGTAGGTGATGATTTTCGTCGCGCCCGCGGGCGTGAACGGAATGGTATAGCCCGGCGCTACCAAGGGCATTGCTGGGCCACTGGGGTTGTCGGGGATCAGCACGCCGTCCAATCGCGTGGTGTTGTTGGAATACGCGATGCGCGGCGGCATCTCGTCCACGACCACCACGGTGATGGCGGGCAACACGCCTTGATTCTCGAACGACGCCGTGTACTCGATGACGTCACCCACGCTCACGCCGACGGGCGGCACATCATCGACCACCCGCGCGTTCTTCTTCAGCTTCTTGACCGGGAAGGGCAAGGACGCCGTGCCCATGTCCAGATACGGGCTGCCCGGCAATGCCACCGAGGGATCTTCGCCCCACGTGGCGGAGACCAGCGTGTCATCCAGCGTGTACAGCCGCATGCCGGTCTGGTCATTGCCCGGACCATAAATGGTTTTTGATTCCAGCGCGGCCAGCGTGTAGGCCACGTCATAGTGGTGGCCGGCCGGGTCGATTAACGGGCCGGCATAGTCGGCGTGATAATCAACGTACAAGGTGGTGTTGGTCGTGACCGTGGCCCAGACCGGGCTGCCATTGCGCGTCAGGTCGGCGCTGCCGGGGCCCCAGCCAATGATGGCCTCGGTCGTCAGCCCGTCAAACGGCAGCAGCGCGAAGCCCCAGTCATAGGCGTAATCGTTGGCGGGATCGGCGCCGGCGGCGCATATGACCGAGAACACCGTGCCATTGGTGCTGACTAGCAAGGTGCCGGAACTGCGCGGCACTTGGAACTCGAGCACGCCATTGTTGGCCGGCACGGTAAGCAAGCCGCTGGCCGCGCGCGAGGTGTACGCCACCGTCATGGGCGCCGGATTGGTGTTGAAAAGAAACACAACCGCCGGGTTGCCATTGCCGGCCGTGCCGACCGGCGTGAGGTAGCGACTGCTCCACTTTTCCAAAGGACGCAACGTGAACGAACGCGTTTCATACGTCGCCGTCTTGTCGCCCGTCGCCATGTACACCTGCACCGGCAGGGAGGCCGTCACATAGGCGCCTTTCTTGATGCCGCCATTGACTTGATAGGGCGTGCCGCGATTCAGCGTGACCGTCAGCGGCGCCAACGGCCCCGCGCCATCCGTGTCAATGGTGACGGTCGTCCCGTCATAATCACCCATGATGTACAGCCCCACATATTGGAACTTGCCGTAGCTGACGACGTCCTCGCCGACCGGGCAGATGTAGCGCTGGCCATGATCGCTGACGCTGGGGACTTCCACCGCGCAACCTTGCACCGGCCCGATATTGCTGGCCCAGCCGGCGCGGCTCATGATGATCGCCTTGGTCGCGCCCAGATGGTCGCGGCCATCAAAGAGGATTTGCGCCGGATTGCGCGGCAGCGTCACGTAATTGCGCAACGTCAGGACCGCGCCGGCCGGGAAATTGGTGTCGTGGACATAGCCGGGCGGAATGCCGTTCGCATCGTTGCCGTCGCCCCAGATTTGCGTGCCGCCCAGATTGGCCGTGCTCCACACATTCGTCGGGCTGCCAAGATCGTTCTCGTAGCCGTTCTCCCACTGGTCAAAGTAGAGCACCGTGTTCGGCGCCGTAATCACCACCGAAAAAACCGAGTCAATCGTGTTGCCCGCGCCCGTGTGAATGGTCGTGAACGCCAGTTGCAGCTGGTTCTCCGGGATCGGCAAATAAAAGTCTTGCTTGACCACACTTGCCTGCGCAACACCGCCCGCCAGCACCACGGCCAGCAGCGCAGCCCGGCTGATGCGGCGCGCCACACGCAGCCGCGCGGTCAGCGTCAACGCCATGCCGGCACCCGTTTCAAGATCATGAAAAAGCCCGCGAACAGATGCGCCAAGTGCATCACCAAACCGCAGGCAACGATGGGAGGAGCGGCACCGCATGGTGGGCCTTCCCCACTATGGCCGTTGGCCTTCGAAGCAGAAACTCACCACCGAATTTGTGGCAGAAACCGCAATGCCAAGACGGTGGTATACACATACACCGTGCGGCTGAGCGCCGTCGGCTGATAGACACACACGCCCGTCACCAGGTAGTTGGTGCTGAAGAGAATGTCGACGCGGTTGGTGTCGCATTCACCGCTGACCAGCGAGGCGACCGCCGCAACTTTGCTGCCGACATAGTTCGTCAATTGCCAATACGGCACGGGCTCGGTCGTGGACGCTTGCGGCACGACCGCAAACACGCCCGTCGTCGCAAACACGCTGCTGATATTCGTGACCGCCTTGCCGGTGAAATCAGTTTGCTGATGAATCTTCATCACGGCCGCGCCCAAGACCATGGCGGGCGCCATCAGTGCCACTACCACCACTATTCCCTGTAAGAACCGCATCCGCATGGTTTCATTCCGTCAGTGCCGCGCGGCCGCCTTTGCGCCCCATCGGCCACTGCTTAGTGTTATTCAAATTCCAGCGCCGGCACGCCGCCGCTATAGATCACCATCTTGCCGGCGCCGTTCACGCCCACGGATTCATTCGCGCCATTGACGCGCACCTGGCCGCCGCTCGGGCCGTCAACCTGCACGTTGTTCGCGCCGGTCACGTTGACATTGCCGCCGCTGACCTCGACGCCGCCGGCCGCCGACACCGCCAGCTTTTGCGTGCCGCTGATCGCCACATTGCCTTTGCCGGCTGTGGTCGCAATCGTGTTGCCCGTGTTGTACGCATGCTGCAAGCTCACCACGTTGGTCGCGCCAGCCACCGCCGCGTTCAATTGGCCGAGCGTGGCCGCGTCATTGTTCGCAATGCCGGGCGCCATGTTCGTGATGCGGTTGCCGCCCATGCCCAGAATGCCGGTCATGTTGTCGCCGGTGACATTGACCCAGCGGCCGTCCCAGACCACGCCAATCGCGTTGGTCGCGCCGTCAATATACACCACCGTCGTCTGCCACAGCGCATTCGTCGCGCCGGCAATGTCAATGCCCGCATTGGCCAGCGCATTGGTCAACTGCGCATAATTCACGGCCGAACTCGGTATGTTCGTGCCGACCACGCCGTCAATGATGCCCTGCACTTGCAAATTCGTCGCGATGATGCACTGGTTGCTGATCGTGATGTTCAGCACCGTCTGCGTCAACGCATAAATGTCCGCCGCGTAAATCTTGCCGTTGACCGTCAAATTGTTGTTGATCGTCAGCGGCCCGGTCATCGTGTCGCCGTCAACATTGACGTACGTGTCATTGACCTGGCCGGTCAAGTAGGCATAGTTGGCCACGCTGGTGATCATCGTGCCCTGGATGTAATTCGACAGCGCATTCAAATTATTGTTGTTATCCGCCACCGCCCCTTCCAACTGCGAGACATTGACCGCGTCCATGCCGTCCACACCGGGTGCCATGTTGGTGATGTTGTTGCCGCCCATGCCCAGCCCGCCGGTCATGTTGTCGCCGGCGACGTTGACCCAGCGGCCATCCCAGACCACGCCAATCGCGTTGGTCGCGCCGTCAATATACACCACGGTCGTCTGCCACAGCGCATTGGTCGCGCCCGCAATGTCAATGCCCGCATTGGCCAGCGCATTGGTCAACTGCGCATAGGTCACCGCCGAGCTCGGTATGTTCGTGCCGACCACGCCGTCAATGATGCCCTGCACCTGCAGATTCGTCGCGATGATGCACTGGTTGCTGATCGTGATGTTCAGCACCGTCTGCGTCAAGGCGTAAATATCGGCCGCATAAATCTTGCCGTTGACCGTCAAGTTGTTGCTGATCGTCAGCGGGCCGGTCATCGTGTCGCCGTCCACATTAACATACGTGTCATTGACTTGGCCGGTCAAGTAAGCATAGTTGGCCACCCCGGTGATCATCGTGTTCTGGATGTAGTTCGACAAGGCATTCAGTTCGGCCATGGTGTTGCCCGTCGCATTGGTCAACTGCGAAACGTTGACGGCGTCCATGTCCTCGACGCCCGGCGCCACGTTGGTGATGTTGTTGCCGCCGGCATTGATCAGGTTCGCGTCCTGCATGTTCAAGTCCTGATGGACCTTGATGGCTTGCGCGGTCGCGCTGAGCATGACGATAAGGGCAACGGTGGCAGCCACAAGTGGCAGGGTGGTACTGGTCTTCATACGGGTCTCAGCGTGGTTCGGTTTATTGATTGCAAATTGTTGCATAATATAAGGTGTCTGTTCGCGTGGTTACTCGATTTCAAACACCGGTTGATTGTCTTTGTAAATCGTCAAATTGCCGTTGGTGTTCGCGGCCACATAGCTGGTGGCGCCAAAATACGCGCGGCTCTGCCCGGTCATGTGCAAGGCGCCCGTGATGGTCACGTTCGTCTGCAGCGTGGTCTCGGCGCTGACCAGCAATTGCTGGGCGCGCGCTTGCGTCATCACTGCGACCTGGCTGGTGGCCGAGCCCTGCACATCCAGTGCGCGCATGACCAACTCGCCGGCACAGGTATCACCGGCGCGCAGCAAAAAGATGTTCGTGAAATTATCGTGGGTGCTGTTGACGGCGGCATTGGTCGCCGCGACAAGAATGTCGTGGTACGAGTTCCCCTCGAGATAGCCGGCATTCAGCGCCAGGGGCACCGGCGCAATCAACTGCGGCGCGCCAAACAAGGCAAAGTTATTGGTGTCAATGTACCCGCTGGCCTCGTGTTGCGGCGTGAACCACACCGCCAAATACATGGCTTGCGTCAGGCTAAACAAGTTCGCCGGCAACGCCGCCATGTTCGGTATCGTCGTGTCACCCAACAATACGTTGAAAAACCCGTTCGACATGGTCAAGGCAACCGAGCTGACCGGCTCACCCATCGCGCTGCCGTCATTCGCCCAATAGCTCTTGGTCATGCTGGCGTTGCAGATCGCAAACTTGAACCACGCCGGGCCGTAATACGCCCCGCCTTCAATTTCAACCACACCCTGGTAATTGATCACCGCCCCCGCCCGCGCCGCCTGCGGCATGGCCAGCACGGCACTCACCACCACGGCGCAAAGACAGAGCTGCATCCGCAACGACCTCATGCCCGCCGCCTTGCGCGCGCACATCCGCGGCTCATAATGAGGATGACCAGCGCCGCAATCACGCCGGGCTCGGGTATCTGCGTGATGTACACCACCGTCGGCGCGCGCGACAAGCCAAACATATTACTGCTCACCAGCGTCAGCGCCACCTGCGCATCTAGTGCCATGGGCAGCGTCAGCGACCATTGATTGTAGTCTGGCACCTGCGTGATCTGCGCCGCCGGCAAGGACACGCCATTCGTCGTGGCCAGCACCAACGCATTGAAATCATACCACACACTGGGCGGCTTGGTGCCCGTGATTTGCAAGGGCAGATCGGCATTGTCAAAGCTGCCGGTCGTGCCTGGCAGGATGAGCATCGGCGTCATTAAGCCGGGCGCCGGCGGCGGATCGACCAAGGTGATCTTGGCCCAATAACTGTCCGTCAGGCGCGCGTCACGCCCCGTGGCCTGGCGCTCGCCACCGATCGGGAAGCCCATGCTCCACCCCGTCGCAATATGCTGACCCGGCACAATCCGCGCCGCCGCGGCGGTAAAACCATTGCGCGTGAGTTGCGGCGCGGCCACGGCTGCGGATGCAATCACACTCATTATCAGAAGACCGCCAAAAATGCCGCGCAAACACCCTTTGATTTGTTGCCCAACCGCGAAAAAAATCGAGGCTTTCGCGCAACTGCAATGCGCGTGCTCGAAAGTACGCCGTGCGATCATTGCTGCTTGTCTCGCCGTAGTATGCCGTAAACAGTACTGTTTACGGATGTGCCACCCTGCTCAGCCTGCGCAAACGGTCTCTGCGTCATGCCGCTTGGCATGCCAAGTGCCATGACATTCACGAAGATAGCCGATGCAGTTGTGTGGCGAGTCGTCATATCACTCACACGCGGCACGAAGTATATTTTGCTGTTCGCATTCCATTACGTTCAGTATAGTATCATTGTTTATTCGAGGTTTTCATAACCCCGAATTGAATAATATACCATAATGTCTGAAATAAATCAACCCCCCCACGATTTTTCTGAAATTCCGCTATAAAAACGGGAGCCGCCGGCGTAGAGCGCGCAGACAGGTAGGGCGGTCAGGCCCTTGACCGCCGCGGTCGTCGCTGCGCCATTGTAG
>JAPLST010000061.1 GCA_026398485.1 bacterium | reverse complement strand
CTGGTGGGGCGACTGGTGGGGCGACTGGTGGGGCGACTGGTGGGGCGACTGGTGGGGCGACTGGTGGGGCGACTGGTGGGGCGACTGGTGGGGCGACTGGTGGGGCGACTGGTGGAGTGGCATGTCCGGCTGTTCATCCGACGCTGGTTCGGCCAGCGCGATCGCAGTGATGAAGAGATCGGTCTGCTCCTCGAATAACGGATAATACACCGTGGCTCTTGCTGGGTGCCATTGAGCCAGTAGTCGCCATGCAAGTACACCTCGCCACCGACGCGATGCACCTGCGAATTTAGCCGTGGATTGAGGCTAACTAAAGAACCATCCAGAGCGTCCAGGCGGCTTGCGCAGCTGTCAAAATAACACCATCTCAGTACTTTTGCACCATAAAACTCAGTACTTATACACCCTGAAACTTCTATAAGTACTGATTGACATTTAGGAGGGAATACCATAAAGTACATATGGAATGCTTTATAATATGAAACAGTATTGCTATGGGGCAGTGCGGCATGCCGCGGTGCATCAGCGCAGCGGTTTGTCCGCGCGCGACTGTGTAGTGGCCGAATTGAGTAACCAGTTTGACACAATATCCATAGTTGTGTACAATAAACGGCGGTTTGTAAAGAATTAACGCGTGCGTGAGAAGCGCCAATGGCACGTTGCGTAAAAATGTTTTGCTGGTTGGGCTGCAATCATTTATTGTGGCAATGCAAAATTGATTGTTTTGACAATAACAGCAGTAGGTAGATTCCATCACATTAACTTAGGAGATGTCATGCAACGAACGCTCTGTTTTGCCGTTATGATGATCATTGGGATGATCGTGTTTGGCACGTCAACTTGGGTGCGGGCGCAGGATCCAGGAAGCGCAGCGCCAGCTGCCCCCGCGCCGGCAGCATCGCCCGAAGCGAGTCGCCCGGCTTCACCTGCCACCGATACCATTGATGCCCGCATTCAAGAGTACCTCGGTGCGTCTGGGTTGCAGAGTGGGTTTGACACCACGCGACTGTTGTACATAGGCAGTATGGCTGTGCCCGTTCAAGTGCAACCGGGGAAATCGGGATTTATCATGTCGCGCAACATGGCGTTTGGCCGGGCGGAGATTCTGGCGCGCGATGAATTTGTCAAGTGGCTGCAGTCGGAAGTGTCGGCAGGCCGGCAATTGACCCTGGTTGAGGCACCCACAGCGACACCAACGGAAAAGGAAGACAAGGCGGTCGCGGCGAATCCCAATAATCTTCTGGAAAAAGCCATTTTGCTTGCCAATAAGAAGCTGGACGCGTCACTGACTGCGGAAGGCTTTGATCCCGCCTCAAAGACATTGAAGGAACTTGCAGGGGATCGGTTCGGGCAAACCGTCAAAGTGTGGGCAACCGGCATGGCACGGGGTACACAGGTGCTTAAATCTTTCGAAGGTGTCAATGACGAGGGAAAGTGGTGTGTGGGTGTCGTCATGGCATGGTCACCCAATATGCAGAAAATAGCGGATGCCATGTTGGTCGGCAAGGGGAGTGTACCGCCAGCAAAGCCCGGCAAGCCACTCCAGGAACAAATTCCTACAGATACTGATGCGCTGCTGGCTACTTTTGGTGTCAATGTGCTTGTGGATGAAGCAGGCAATCGTGTGCTGGTGGCGTATGGCCAAGCCGAGCCAAGTTCGACGCTTGCCACTGCCGGCACGATAGCACAGCAGAAGGCACAACTGGATGCGCTGGCCGCACTGCGCCAGTTTGCCGGTGAAAGTATTGCCGCAAGTGCAGTGAAGACTGATGTTGAATTTGCGCAATCACTGATCAATACCCAGACTGGCGAACGCGGCGATGTGGTAACCCAGTCACAAGCCTATCAACAAAAAGTGAAAGCAACCAGTGCGGCGCTTAACATAAGTGGTGCGCATTCAATTAAGAAATGGTCGGGCAAGCACAAAGCAGGCAATAAGGTTTATGGTGTGGTCATGGCGTGGTCACCACAATCACAGGCACAAGCAAAGGTGATCAAAGCAGTGGCAGAAGGAAAAGCGTCAACGACACTACTGGATAAGCAAACCGTGCCGTCAGAGCAACCAGCCAAAGAACTGGACGGTGTCTCGGAGGGTGTCGGAGGGAGTCTTGACGCATTATAAGCAGCCGCTGCAGTACAGCGCGACCATCGCCCTTGCCGTCATCCTTGCCGTGATTGTAGCGTCTGCACCGTCGCGCGGTGCAGGGGTTCAGCGCCAAGGAGACGTCTGGCAGGTGACCGTGCGCGTGGCACCGGGTCTGACCGCCAATGCGCGCGCGGAACTTGCGGCGCATGCTGCCCTGCTGGATGCACTCCGCTATCCAGATCGCCCGACACACGAGCCACGCGGTATTCGTATTTCCGTTGAAGCATACGCTGATCAGCGCCTTGGTGCAGAGACGGCCGTTGTTCGGGGGACACAGGTTGTCAGTAATGTGCCGGCCGGCAGGTGGCGTGAGGTTACGGTACAGATCCCGGTGAAAGGAGTAGAACATGTCACGCCGCGCCAGTATCTTCTGCTGCGGCGTGCCTTATATGATCATCTGCGTTCAGCAAAGACAATAGCTGCCTTTGACACATGGGTGGGCTATGAGCTGACCAGTATCTATAACGATCCGCACGCAACCATGTTGCAAGAATGGCTGCGCAAAGGAGGCTGGCCATTAGCTTGGCCGCCGGTTGCGCCTGCGCCACGCGATGGTTTTTTGTATGCCCATTGTCGCTCCAACTATGGATGGCTGCGCCGGCCGCGGATGAAAAGCATCACTGCCGCGTTTGACGAATATGCACAGCAACTGAGCGCAAACCCGTATTTCGCGCCTGCCTTGGACGCCCTGGTTGAAGGACTCAAGTATTATAAGCTGAGCAACAGTGTCAACATTGCTCGCGCCGCGCGCATTTGTGCCAAAAACACCATGTGGCCGGATCCTGCCGGACGACTGGCAGTCATGCTGCCAGTGGAGGAACTCAATGCTGCGGCATCTCTTCTGCTCGCACGAGAAGGCGGTGGTGATGTACCACGCGCATGGGATGTGTTGTACAGCCAGATGCTGACATCGCATCCGGCAGCCACTGTCTGCCTGGCATCGTATGGCACAACCAACAGTGCAACGGCTGCTGATAATATTTGTGCAACAAACGCGCTGCAGCAAGGTCGCGCAGCTTATGCAAATGCAAATTTCGATTTGGCGAAAGCCCGCCAATGGTTTCTTGAGGCAATAGATGCGGATCCGATGGCCTACGAGCCGTACATGTATGTCGGCGCATGTCTTGCATTTGGCAACAGGCCACAAGAAGCATTACCGTTTTTGTGGGCAGCCTGCCGGCTGAATCCGTGCGCTGCTGAGGCGCAGACCCATTTAGCGTTGACCTACAGTAAACTTGGTTGGTACCGCGTTGCGCAGGCCCGTATGCATAGAGCGTATGCGCTGGAACCAAGCAATATGTGGATTTCTGCCAAATACCAACTGCTCATTCCCGCAGGAGAAACCAATGCACCGTAGTATCGTTTTGTTGTATGTAGTTGTCAGCGTTGCCAGTGCGATGGCAGTCAAGAACTTCACCTGTATTGATCAGCAGTACAAAGGCAATGTGCCGTGTGATGCGGGAGTGTACCTACTTGAGCACGGTGGCGTATTGTCTGTAGCTGGAATCGCGGTGGGGAAGGACGGATCTGTGCAAAAGGCTCAGCGTATAGCTGAAGAATATGCCCGGAAACAAATTGCGGATTTGATTAGCGTCACGGTTGCCAGTACCACCGAGTCGTCGGCCCAAGAGATCCGCATCCAAAACAATGACACGGTCAGTACAGCTGCCAAAGAACAGTTCAAGCAATATGTTAGGAGTGACGTCAAGGCGCTCTTGCGCGGTGTTCGAATGGTGGCAAATTGGATGTCCGATGATGAAACCGAAGCGCTTGTTGCAATTGCCGCAGATCCGGCTGCCGCCAAGGTTGCCAGTTCGGTGGCAACCAGCGTACCAACCGCACTGCGTGCTGAAGGCGGCGACCAAGTCGTTGAGGTTACGGGGCTGGCGGCACTGGTCGGTAGCAACAGCCAAGCGGCCCGAGCGGCGGCGATGCAAGACGCATGCAAACGCGCTGTGGTCATGGCGGTGGGGGTCTTTGTTGACGCAGAAACAGCAACCAAAAACAATGCAGCATTACAGGAGCGTTTGTACAGCCGCACTGATGGCTTTGTAAAAAAATACGATGTGCTGAATGAAACAATCGAACGATTGGAATGCCGCGGTGAAGAGTACTTTGCAGACAATTGGCGTCTTACGGGCTGCGCTCGGTTATCCCAAAGTAATGTGTTTGATACGTGAAACACAGGACAAACGCCCGGTTGAGCTGTCGCGTCTGGCAAATGTTTTGGAAAATGTGCTGGGGGATGAAGGCGTGCCTTTCGTTGATCAACGTCAATTGCAAAATGCAATGGCCGATATGGAGCGCACGCAATTTGAAAAATGCTTGCAAGACCCAATGTTGGCGGCGGAATTTGGGCGCAATCAAGGTGCCGAGGTCATCATTGTGGGTGATGCGGCTCTGCAATACATGGGTAAGGAACCGCAAGGTGTGTTTGAACGTACATGCGCCTTGGTCACGCTCAAAGCGATTAATGCCAGCAGTGGCAAGATTCTCGGCACCGCAACACAAAATGAAGAAGGCCTCGAAACTACTGCCGACGGGGCTGCCATGCAAGCATGTAAGCGCGTGGCTACCGTGGTGAAACGTGAAATGTTTCCCCGCATTGTGCGCACGTGGCAAGATGAAGCCAATCAAGGAGTGACGTTGAAAGTCGTCTTGGATGGCGTGGATCAGTTTCGCGTTGTGAAAGCGTTTAAGGATGCGCTTGCCAAGGTAGATGGGGTGGTGAGTATCGATCAACGCGCGTTTCGCCGGGACGATCGGCGCCTAGAGTTGGATGTGCAGTACAAAGGGAAACCAAGCACGTTTGTGGACGCAGCGTATGAGGCAGTCAGCAGTATACCGGAGCTCGCCAAAGTCGAACCAGATCAGAAAGATATGTATGTGCGCTTTGTGGTACCCCAAAAATAGAATGACAGCGGTTGTATTGGACAGCATCATGTGGCGTGCGGGAGTGTGCGGTGTCGTCATAGCTCTGGCGCTCGGCTGTGCCGCGCAGACAGAGGGCGATGAGCTAGTGCGCGGCAAAGAGCAAGTACTTAGCGAAGACATCAGCTTGCCACCTGGGAAACTCTCTCAAGGTATGGCATGGGGGTGTAACCGCTGCAGCTTCATGAACATTGCGCCGTATGCTTCTCAAGTATCCTATACTGGCACCCAATGCGCGCGCTGCGGACAACGCATAAAACTCAAAGCAGCCACTGCGAAAAACTACGTGTGCGAATGCCCCCACTGCCGCGCACGCCGCAATATAGGGCGTCCTGTTGAAGGTATTTACACCTGTAGCCAGTGCAACAAGCAGTACCGTTTACTCTCTGACAAAACATGCGCAAGCCTTGCGGCAGCGGAAAAAGAGCTTCTGTTTAATGAGGTGGCACACGCACTGCTTGTAGCGCTGGGATCGAATGACCATATACTTTGCATTCTCCCCTTTGATTGTCCCAAAGCGCTCGCGTCAGATAAACGTGAACAGTTAAGCGAATATCTTGGATCCCGACTCGAAGAAGCATTGCTGCAAGAATTACGCACCGCGCGCAGCACGGTGCGCCTAACCGATCGCATACGCGTTGCCGCGCGCCTTGCTGAACTGCGCCATAGTAAAACTTACGGCGAAATCGAAACGCAAAAACAATTAGGCCGCGAAGTAAATGCGGACATTCTCGTGCATGGACAGGTGACGATGACAGCCGACCGCATTCTTATCCGCTGTAGCATGACGGAAGTGGAGTCGGGCGTCTTACTGATGGTAAAAAGCTTTGACATGGTGCAAAATCGTTATATTCGTGCAATGGTTCAATAACTCATATTGAAGGCAACTATGAAGAACATGATCTCTGTTTGTCGGATATGCAGCATCCAGCGATGGATTGTGCTGCTGGTGGTCACCCTCGTCTTGTTCAGCGGCATAGGTCTAACCGCGCAGGAGGATCCCATAGAAGTGATTAGCCGCTTCGGCTTTTCGAATGCGCGCGCAGCGCTGCAGTACGCCATCATCTCCAACAACATCGAGCTTGCACAGGCTGCTGTTGCAATGGGAGAAGACCTAAACGTCATCTATGAAATACCTTATGGATATTATAGCAAACGATATATGACGCCGCTGGCCGCCGCGCTTGAATTCGGCGCAGATATCACTATTATTGAAGCGTTGCTGCACTATGGTGCCGACCCGAATGATACCATCTTGACCAACGATCTGCCGGCGCTGTTTATTGCAGGACAAAGAGACATGACAAACATCGTTCTGCTCTTCTACAGCGCCGGCGCAGACCTGCGGCGAACGTTGCCGTCTGGGGATACACTTATGCATGTCGCAGCGGCAAGCAATAATCTGGCCACGGTGCAATTGCTGCATCGCATAGGACTACAGCTGTTTAGCACCAATGCACTTGGCAAGACTGCTGTGGATATCGCGCCAGAGAACACGGCCGTGAAAAAATACTTGATCCAATTGAGATTGCGCGAGGAGTATGAGAACAAACAAGCATATATCTATGGGGGTTTGCAGACCAATGTTTCTGAAATGTTGGCGGAAAATGAACTGAAGAAGGGCGGATGGACGCGCGATAGCGCATCATTTATGCGGGCGTTGACCAGTTTGAACGAGCGCATCGTATTCTGCTATATACGCACAGGATTTGATCCGTTTGCGTCGGAGAAGTATAAACCCATCCAAAGTGGTTCAAAAAGAGGGGCCGACAAACTGGTGCGGTTGCTGGTACAGCACGCAAGAGAACAAGGAAAACTAGACGACATCTCTGAACAGCTTGAATATAGCTTGTTTGCTGCTGCAGCCAGCAACAATGAGCGGATTGTCACGACGATACTGAATGTGGACATTGATGTTGATACCTTGAATCAGGAGGGCAAATCTCCCTTGCTTGTCGCACTCCAGTGTAACGCGTACGATGCTGTAGAAGCACTGATTAAAGCCGGTGCGGCCACCAAT
>JAPLST010000445.1:7508-19213 GCA_026398485.1 bacterium | reverse complement strand
CAAGAATCATCAATGCCGAGGCACCCAATGCTTCGACTGTGGAGTTGTGACGAGTGACTATGCTCTGGACGCAAGCATACACCGCAAGGAGCATGAAACAGGCGATGAAAACATATGAAAAACTAAGAAATAATCTCACCGAGCTGCGTAGCGCAAAACATCCGGTGAGTACCGTGTGCCGGCCCTGCGCTTCAAATTCGGCGAGCAAGCAAAATTGGAAAGAATTTCTGACCAAGGGGCGATCCCTGAAAAGCATCACATTGTCCCGTGCGACATTCCCTTTGATGGTTCTGGACAAGGCCACGGCGGAAGCAAGTCGTTCAATAGCCGGATTCAACGGCAAGTCTGTTACGAATTGCACGTCCTTTCCACCAAACAGCACAGCAGCCAGCTTTGTCATGATGTCGTAACGCCAAACCATGCGGTTATTAATTGACCTTGTGTTGTGGATCGCATTATTATTATAGCAGAAGAGTGCTGCTGCGACAACCGCGCCGCACTGGCCACGGCAACGCGCGTCGATCTCCGCGGGGGGCGGTAAGTCAGCCGCGGTCACCGCCCGCGGCTACAGTAGATATGAGCAGCAGCAGCGCCGCGCGGCGCGGCCATCCACGCCGATGGCGGGACTGGCTCCACTTTGAAATTCATAAAGATATGCGACCTGTGCATAGGGGAGCACATTGCGGCGCATTTGCCGCGCGCTACTCAGCCCCGCCCGGCCTCGACTAACTGAATGATGGCCTCGTAGTTGCGCAGCGCCAGCGCCGACAGATGCCTCCCATACGGACACGCGGACGGCATCAACACAAAGCCCCGGCCGGGCGCGGCTGTGCCTTCCGCGAGAGCCCGCTTGACTTTTTCCGAGAATGGTACAGTCGGCATGGTTTCGATGTCGCTCACTTCGAGATTGCCGAAAAGCACCAGCTGCTCCCCGTAGTTCGCGCGCACAAATTCCAGTTCAACGTCGCCCTGTGGCGGCGGCTCAAGGGGATCGAGGCCATCCGCCCGCATGGCCACAATATCATCCAGAATTGCTTTGAGCTTGCCGTGGGAATGAATGCGGGCATAGCCGCCATGCTGGTGAATCAGGTCGATCATGGGCGTGACATAACGGCAGACATACTCGCGGAACAGGCGCGGAGGCAGATACGGCGGCGCGGCGTACTCCGGGCCATAAATCCGCCACAGGCGCCCGGGCAGCGCCATGGCCACCGCTGCTGTTTTTGCCAGCAAAGGCGCCGCGAAGCGTTCAAGGAGTTTGTGAAACAGGGCCGGCTCGGTCAGCGCGATCACGGTGTAGTCGGCCATGTCAAACAGCGAGGCAGCCAGGCAAAGCGGATCGGGCGTGTCGATCATCACGATGCCCGTGTCACCCAATGCGGTTTCCGCTTGCATCACCGGCGCGGTGTCGACGGTGCCGGTGGTATCCGCGCCGGGGATCTCCAGGAACGCGCGCAGATCATCAACATTCTTGAGCAGGTGTTCCACGGCCCAGACGGTGTTCACGTCGGGATCCCGGCGGGTGCGGGAGGTCAAGCAGTGCGTTCCGACGCGGACGCGGCGCATGGTGAAGCGGGTACCGTCGCACAACCAGGTTTGGGTTTCCGAGCAGGACGCCAAGGGATCAGGCTGGGCCGTGGTGTACGCGACATGCCGCATGACAATGCGATCCGTCTTCTCCCGAGCAAGGTCGAGCAGCGGGCGCCATGAGGGATGGGTATAGATATTGAACGGGTCGAGGTCGTCGGGATGCTCATCCAAACCATTGAGTTCATAAAACGAGACGGCCGGCCGGTCAACCGGTTCGTGCCGCAATGTGGCCATGAGTCGTTCACGCCGGGTCATGGTTGTTTCCTTGCATTGAATGGGCATGTTATTTCACCAAGCCATGGATCAGTTTCAGGCAATGCGTCATGCAGTCTCTTCTCGATCGGCGGGTATTGTAAACCCCGATGGAGCAGAACCCGCGGTAACCGATCCGGCGCAGTTCGGCGAGAAAGCCCGGCGTGTCCCAGTGGCCGTCACCAAGAACGTCGCGGTTGGTTTCCGAGAGATGCACATGCGCCAGGATATCCTTGATGCCCGCCAGCGGCGCCAGCATGTCCTGCTCCTCGATGTTCATATGAAAAGTGTCCACCATCAGCCGCACGCTCGGCCGGTCGATGCCGCGGACCAGTGCCGCTGCCGCCGCAATCGTTGTGTGGAAGCTGATCTCGCCGTGGTTGACCGGTTCAAACGCCAGGATTGCCTGCCGCGCCAAGGCATACTCGCCGACCCGCTGCAGGGCGCTGCGGATCCGGGCCTCGCCGGCAGACCGGTCGGGTTCATCCTTGAAGCGCCCCTGCAGCGAGCCCATGACGATCACGGCATTCCAGCGCGCCGCCAGGTCTACAAATGACAGCAAGAGTTTCTCCGTCCGCTCGCGGATGGCTTCGTCGGCGGTACACAGGCAGTTGCCACGGCTCGCGTAGGTTGCGCCGGTTTGGAACGCGCACATAGGCAGGCCCGCCGCCAACAGGGCCTGCCTGACGCGCTGCTCGTCGAACGCCAGCGGGTCGGCGATCTGCAGTTCCACCGCGTCGCAACCGGCTTGCTTGGCGCATGCAAGGTCGCCCTCAAATTCCGTCCAATCGCGATACTCCGCCGGATCCGGCAGTACATAGCTGAATTTCATTGCCGTCAATCCCGGCGGGGCAGGCTGGCGCCGCCGTCAACCAGCAGCGACGTGCCGGTGATGTAGTCCGCCTCGTCGCTGGCCAGGAAGACAAAGGCGTCGGCGCACTGGTCTGGCGTCCCGAACTCGCGGAGCGGAATCGCCGCCGTGGCCCGCGGCCCGAAATGCGGGTCGGTCTCATAACATATTTTTGAGAGTCCGGCCAGGATGATGCCGGGCGACACCAGGTTCACGCGGATCCCATGAACCGCCAGCTCGTGCGCCATCGCTTTGGCCATGAGCTGAAGCCCGGCCTTTGACACGCCGTAGCAGCAGCCCTCCGGCCATGGCGTGTCCTGCACCCAGGAACTGTTGAACAGGATCTTGCCACGCACGCCGCGCCGGCACCCCGGCTTCTTCAGCGATTTTTGTTTGACCATGATGCGCGCCGCGGCCTGCCCCAGATGGAAGTTGCCGGTCAGGTTCAGGTCGAGATGCGCCTGCCACTGGTCCTGACGGATTTCCAGGAACGGCCCATTCTCCACCATGGCCGCGTTGCCGATCACGACATCGATCCGCCCGTGGCGTTTCACCACGGCGGCCAGCATGGCATCGATGGAGGCGCGCGCGCCCGCGTCGCACGGCAGGTACTCGATCGTGCCCGCGGCGGCCGCCGCCTTTGGCAGTGTCGCCGCCAGCGCCCGGCGCGCCGCGGCTTCGGTGGCGCGCGCGATGGCCGCGCCTTCCTGCACCGGTTTGCGCCCGGTCATGATCACGGTGGCGCCTTCCTCGCAGTAGCGCCGGCATGTGGCCCGGCCGATATCGCCGTAGCCCGCGGTGATGACCACCGTCTTGTTTTTCATGCGATGCATATCCCGGTTCCTGTCGTGGGGGTTGGCTTATTGGGCCCAGCCGCGCTGGCGTGCCTGATAATAAAAACGTTCCGGATCTTCAACAACCTGCCGCAGCAAATCCGAGTAATAGGTGTAATTCTCCAGTGGGACATCCGGCGGCACGAGGTGATCCACCTGCGGGAAATAGCCGCCCTGCATGCACAGCCACGGCACTTTCGAGAGAACCTCCCGGTCAATTGCATCACGCCCGGCCGCAAGCGCCCGTTTATCTATGCCGCCCTGGATAATCAGGTCGCGCCCGTATTTCTTGCGGGTCGCCAATGGATCGCACCCGGCCGCGATCTCAAACGGCCTGAGCCCGTTGACGCCGATTTCGAGCCAGAGCGGGATCAGCGGCTCGTTGTTCCCGTCGCTATCGACAATAATATGCCGCACGCCGTGGCCATGCATGAAATCGACAATCCGCTTGATCCGTGGCAGCATGAATTCGCGATAGGTGTCCGGCGAACAGAGGGGGCCGGCCTTGCCCGCCATATCCTCCCAGAAATAGGCGAAGTCGCACGGGACGGCGCGCAGCACGGGCTCCAGTGTCTTGATCACAAAATCGGTTATGTGCTCGCACATTTCATGAATCAGACCCGGGTCGTCATAGAACAGGTAGCTGATCTGCTCGACGCCCATCAAGCTCCGGGGCCAGCCGTACATCGAGCCGCACCAGACGCCCAAGGGGACCTGCCGCTGGACCTGCTTGGCGTATGCGGCAAGTTCCGCGCCGTGCGGTGCGCGGCCCGGCGCATGCGGGTCGAGGCGCGGCTTGACGATTGCTTCCCAGTCCGCGCGGTTCTTCATCGGGTACGCGATCCATTGCGGCATGGATTGCAGCGGGTCGTTCTTGAACAACTTGACGGTGTTGCCCTCCTCGTCGCGGATGACCCAGTGGTCGTTGTCCTGCGAAAGCACCGTCCGCGCCAACGCCGGCAGGAGATGCGGTCCATACTTCCCCTGCATGGCGACGGGCATTTCGTCTTCGCGATCAGTCCGGAAATGGCGGGGCAAATCCGTTGTTGTCGGAAGGCCCTCCGCGGCCCAGCGTTGCCGCGTTTCAGCCCAGGTCCACGGCGGAAGCAGAAAGGCCCGGTCAACCGCGCGGAATTCCGCCGTCGCGAGCCAGCGTTCCCGCGGGGTCATGGGTGCCGCCCGGCATTGTTGCGCGTCCATTATTCAAGTCACCAGGTGAAGTTTTTTCAGGTTCCTGCTCAGCGGCCCAGCCAGCCGCCATCGACCACCAGCACATGGCCGTCCACATAGTTGCTTGCGTCGCTGGCGAGGAAGAGCAGCGGGCCGACCAGATCTTCGGGCTTGCCCCAACGGCCGGCCGGAATGCGCTCGCGGATCTTTGGTTCGCGGACCGGGTCGTTGATGATGGCGGCGCACATTTCCGTGTCGAAGTAGCCGGGTGCAATGGCGTTCACATGGATATTCTTTGACGCCCATTCGTTGGCCAATGCTTTAGTCAGGCCGACGATGCCGTGCTTGGCGGCGGTGTAGGCCGGAACTGTCCACGCGCCCTGAAAGCTGGCCAACGACCCGATATTGATGATCTTGCCGCCGCCCTGCTTTTCCATGACGCGGGCCGCCTGTTGCGCCAACTCAAAAACGGCCGTCAGCATCAGGCTGATAATCGCGTCCCACTTGCCCAAGTCGAAATCCATGGCCGGCTGACGATGCTGGATGCCCGCGCCGTTGACCAGAATGTCGAGCCGGCCAAAGCGCTGGACCACCCGGTTCACCAGTTCGCCGCGTTGGGCCCGGTCGGACAGATCGACTTGGAAGTACTCCATTTCGGCGCCGATCGCCGCCATGCGCCGCGCCAGCTCGCTGTAGTCCTCGGCAATGTCGGCGACCGCAATGCGGGCCCCGGCCTGCGCCAGGCCCTCGGCCATTGCCAGGCACAGCCCGCGCCGGCCGCCGGCCACCAGCGCAACTTTCCCGGAAAGATCGAACAGGTTGGTCATGACGTCCTCCGTGGCACCGTCAACCCTTCGCCCGGCCTAAGCAGGATCGCGGTGACCGCCGGCGCGAATTGCCGGCAGGCGTGGAGGAAGCCGGCCGGGTCGCCGGCGCCCTGTTCGGCGAACGTCCAGAAGTGGCACGGGATCGCGAAGCGCGGCGCGGCCTGCTGCACGAGTTGGGCGGCGTCAATGTGATTCATGTTGCCGAAGCCGCCGTTGATGCAGGGCATGACGACATCGGGTCTGAGGTCGAGCAGCGGCTTGAAAAGCCCGGAGCGCCAGGAGGTGTCGCCCGTGTAGAGGATCCGGACGCCGTCGAAGTCCAGCAGCAGTGCGAGGGCGGAGGGCGCGAAGTCGCCATGGTCGGCCGGCACCGTGTGGACCACCACCGCGTCGAGGGCGTGCACGCGGGCAGGCCGGAGCAGGAACCGGCGGCGGGGCGGGATGCCCGCCTTCTGCAGGCCGGCCGTGCAGCCGGCTGGCCCTGCAAAGCGGCAGGCCGGATTGTTCGCCGCGATCACCGGCAGCGCATCCGGATCGAGATGGTCGGTGTGCTCGTGGGACAGGACGACGAGGTCCGCCGTGACGTCCTCGGCGGCGATTGGCGACAGGGACAGGCGTTTGAATCCATGGAGGCGCTCCACGGCGTCAGATAAATAGGGATCGACATAGACAATCCGGCCGGCGTGGGTCTTGAAAGCAAATCCGGCCTGGCCCAGCCACCACAGCCGCACGGCGCGGGCCGGCACCCGGCATGCGGCGATTTCCTTGGCGAGTTGCATTGTCACTGGAGCACCTCCAATAGTGCCGGCATGTCTTCCGCCCGCCGCACGATCGGCTGCAGGCTCAGGCCAACCGGCGATAGTTCAGTCCGCAGGCAACCCCACGCTTGCGGCGTCAATTCGCCCCACAACAGGAGGGGCCGCTGCCCGGCTTGGATCTTCTTCAGCGTCGGCAGCAGCTCCGGCAGGTCGGGGGATGACCCGCCCTGGTGATCAATGTTGATCTCAAGGACATCATAGTAGCGGTTCGCCAGCAGGATGTCAACCGGATAGAGGCAACTGGAATGGAGGTGTACGAAGTTCACTTCCGCCGCCCGGCACATGTCGCGTGCGACCGGCAACAGGAACTGCGTAAACAGCGCCGGGCTCAGGAGCGCCGCGCAATCCTCCTGGTTGTAGGCCACGGTGCGGCGGCACCACATTTTGCTCGGGTATCCGCCCGCCGCGTGGGTTCCGTGCCACGGCGGAATCATCGCATGCAGCGCCTGGATCACGGCCAGCCGCGTTCGCGCACAATGGTTCAAGAGATCCGCCATGCGTTCCGGCTCGTCATGAAAACCCATGACAAATGGCACGCCACCCAGCATGGCGTTGGCGCAGTCGCCGGGGCCGCGCAGGAGCGTCGAGCACACCGGGAAGCGGCCGGCGGAAAAGGCGGTTAGCTCTCTGGTGAAGCGCACCAGCGCCTGAAACCACGGGTTGCTTTCCACCGCCACGCCCGGCACTCCAGCCGGCCCGGCGAGACAGGCTTCCGCGCAACAATTTGTACCCGCGGCGACCAGCGGACATCCCAAGATGGCTTCCATCCACGGAATGCCCCAGTACGCGGAACCGACGTAAAAAAAGTCATCGTCGGCCTGCTGGTGGAGCTGGTACAGTTTCTCGTAGTCGGCGGCAAATGGCGTGAACGAGACGTCGTCCGGCTGTAATGGCTGCCCGTCGCGCCAGCGCGCCGTGCCGGCCGGGAACTGCTCTGCCGGGTAGTAGCCGCCCTGCCAGAATCCCAGCAGGGGACGGTTCACCGGCTCGAGGTTCAGGAATGCCTCGTGGCGGGCAAGCAATATTTCCGGCGCTTCGCGGCTCATGCGTCCTTCCATTCGATCGGGCAGGTGGCGGCGGCGCCGCCGTCCACCGGCAGCACGAGGCCCGTGATCATGGACGCCGCCGCGCTGGCCAGAAAGACGATCGGGCCGACCAGTTCGCGCGGCTGGCCGATGCGCCGCATGGGCAGCTTGGTCATGACCTGATCCATAAAACTCTTGTTCGCAAAGATACTGGTGGCGTTCATTTCGGTCTGGAACCAGCAGGGCGCCACGGCGTTTACCCGGATGCCGCGCGCGCCCCACTCGCACGCCAGCTCCTTGGTCAGCGCGGCGATGGCGCCCTTGGTCGAGCTGTAAGCGGCGTTGCCGCGACCCGTGCCCAGCAACCCGCCGCCGAGCGCGGACATGTTCACAATGGCGCCGCCACCCTGGGCGAGCATGATCTTGCCGACTTCCTTGCACATCCAGAAGGTGCCGTAGTAGTTCACTTCGGTCAAGCGCCGGACCTGCTCCGGCGTGATCTCAGTCGTCGGGACGCGGGCGGTGATGCCGGCGATGTTGACCAGAATGTCGATGCGGCCGAACTCCGCGGCGATCCGTGCGACCGTGCGCGCAACGGCGTGTTCGTCGGCCACGTCGCAGCCGTAGGCGCGGCACGTCCTGCCGGCGGCCTCGATCGCGTGACACGTCCCGCCGCACGCGGCGGCCTCGATGTCGAGCGCGGCCACATCGGCGCCATAGCCGGCCAGGCCGACGGCCGACGCCTGGCCCAGCCCGCGGGCGGCGCCGGTCACCACGGCAATTTTCCCCGAAAGATCAAACAAATCCGCTTGCATGTGTGCCTCCAGTCAGGTGATGGGATACCGCCCGAACTCCAGCGCCGCTGCGAACAGCGTCGCCACATTGGCGGGCGGCACCAGCGGCTGGATATTATGCACCGGGTTGAACACGAAGCCGCCGCCTGGCGCGAGATCCCGGATGCGCCGGCGCACTTCCAGGCGGACCTCGTCCGGCGTGCCGCGGCTGAGTACCTGCTGCGTGTCGCAACCGCCGCCCCAGAACGCCAGGTTTTTTCCGTATTTTTGCTTCAGCCGGGCCGAGTCCATGCCGGCGGCCGACACTTGGACGGGATTCAAAACATCCACGCCGATCTCGATCAGATCCGGGATGAAGGCATCCAGCGCGCCGCAACTGTGGTAGAAAATTTTGGCCTGGGTGTGGGCCTTGATGGCTTGGATGATGCGCGCCCACCGGGGTTTGACCAGGCGCTGGTACAGCGCCGGCGAGATCAGCGGGCCGGACTGGCCGGCGAGGTCATCGGCCGTGAAATGGACGTCGATGAGATCGCCGACTTCTTTCAGGAAAAGCGACTGGGCCGTGCAGATGGTGTCCGTCAGCCGGTCGAGGAACGCCACGGCGAACTCCTCGTTCGCCAGCAGATCCATCATGCCCTCCTCCATGCCGCGCACGCGGAAGAGCTGGTTCAGGAGGTCGTGGCCGCAGGGCGCCATGCCGAAGAGCGCGCGGTCCGTGCTTGCGCGCAGGGCCGCCACCCGGGCGCGCAGCCCGCGGAACCGGCCGGGGTCGGCGGGATCCGGCCACGGCATGCGGGCGAGGTCGTCCATAGCCGGCTCGCGCAGCGGGAATGCGCGCCAGTCGTAATAGAAGCTGTCCTTGGGCCGGCGGAGGGTGGCGCCGAATTCGTCCTTGAACGAGCGCGCGCCGCCCGGCTCCTCGACGAACACCGGCTGATAGCGATCCGGCGGGTTGGCAAAGACAGGGATCACGTCCAGGCCGAACCGGTCCATCACATCCTCGTCCACCGCCGCCACTTGCTGGACGAATTCGAGCGTCTGGACGGGCTTTTCGGGCAGGCCCAGATGCCGGCGCAGGGCGGCATACGTCGGGATGGCGATGGTCGAGACTGCCGTGCCGCCGAGATCAATCGGGACACGATCCGGTTCCTGGTGAGCCAATGCCGTCAGCACTCGTTCGCGGGATTTCATAACCGGGGCTCCGTGTGCAGATCGCTGCGGAGTTTCAGCAGCAGGATCTCCGACATGTCCTGGGCGGGCAGCTTGAGCGTGACGCCTGCCCCGAGTTCCTTGCCTTGCATGGTGCGGGTCGTGCCGGAGTTGACCCATTTCCCTTCGTACACGACGTCCGGTTCCAGACCACGGAGGGCCAGCACCTTCCCCGGCTCGCTGCACTTGCTGCGGAACACGAGGACTGCCGCTTCACGCCCGTCGCGGTTGCAGAACTCAATGGCATCCCATGCATCGGCCGTCGTGGAAGGCGGCACGAGGTGGTACACGTCTTCGCGCAGGAGGTGCCGGTACTGCTTGTAGACCTTGAAGTTTCTCGCGAGGGCCGCGATGACTTCCGGCGGGAACAACGAAACGCGCTCACTGAGTTTGCCAAGCAGCGTGCCAACGCCGCACAGGCCCATCATGCGACTGCGGACAATCGTATCAAGAAGTGCGGCGTCCGTGGCCCCTTCGCCGTTGAGGATCCAGGCGGTATTGTGGGCGGCCGGATAGACGTAGCTGGCGTGAATCTGACCTTGGCGGACGCCCAGCGCGCTGGCGGTGGAATCCGACAGCCAGTGGGATGTCGCCGTGCGCGCCAACCCATAATCCAGCCGGCTGGGATAGCCACACTCCTCAAGCATCAATTTTGGATATCGTTCGCGCAGGTACCGCCAGATTTCGTACTGGCCTTGCAATGCAGCCAACGCCCCATCGGTACTGCCGTGGCCATGATCCGTCCGGTTGCAGACGGGGCCGGGCAGGCCGGAGTTATCCCATTTGATCCAATCCAAACCGTAGGCTTCGACGGCATCACCCATGACCTTCTTGAGACGCTCCACCACCTTGGGATTGCCCGTGCAGATTTGTGT
This sequence comes from bacterium, assembly GCA_026398485.1. Classification (GTDB taxonomy): domain Bacteria; phylum Auribacterota; class UBA3054; order UBA3054; family JAPLST01; genus JAPLST01. The sequence continues at coordinate 8,970 of JAPLST010000445.1, read as the reverse complement.
GATTGGCGCCCAATCGGCATTTTGCAAAGAGATGTCCTGGTTGTCGCGTCTGGCCACGAAGTCCGCCGCGATCACCGTGCCGACGAGCGCGGCGTCAACCACCTGCGGCGCGAACCACAGGCCGAATTTCATGCCGGCGGCGTGAACTTTCCGCGACATCGCTGCCAAGCCGCCGGGAAATTTGGCGCGATCCTCCTGCCCGTAATTGCCGACACCGGTGAACCAGTCACCCGACCCGTTCGTGCAGGAACCGGCGTACCAGCTCGCGTCTACATAAAATAAGTCCACCCCGATTTTCGCGGCAAAGGGGATTTCCGCCAGGATCGCCGCTTCCACGCCCGTGGCATCTGTCGCCCAAATATCATAGGCGACCCAGGGGAAGTCTTGCGGCAGTGGGGGCATGATCCGCCGCAAATAGTCGTGAAGGTCTCGCAAGGAATCATCGATGTCCCCATGGCTCAATCCCAGAAAGACGCGCGGCGCCACGAGCGCTGATTGGGGCGCCAAGTCACAGGCCTGCGTATTCAGCCAGCATTGCACCAAGGTCTGCCCCTTGCCGGCGTGGGGCGCCACCCGCACTGTCCAGTAGCTTTCCCATTCGACGCCGATGAAAAGGACTTCTTTGGCTTTGGTGTTCTCGATGGCGATCCAACCGGCGGAGGCCGGGGCGTTCCACGCGCCGCCTGTGATTGTGGCCGGCACCGGAACGGTGTGCTTTCTGTAATCCTGGCGGTCGACATAATGGACAACAAGGTCTTGCGGCCGGGCAGCCAATTGCATGTCAAGCTGCCCGAATGAACGGATATCCTGGATGGGGGCCGCGCCGGTGTTCTTGAGTTGTGCCTGAAATTCAAGCACCGCATTGCCCGTTGCGCGGCTGATCATCCAGCTCAATGCCAAACCATCCTTGCGCACCCACCGGGCGGTCACGGCATCCGCACCTTGCTTGCCCGGACCAATCTCGGATGCCACCAACTTTACCTCGCCGGGGTTGGCCACGGCGAAGAACGCCTGGGTGTTCCCAATGGCATAACTCGGACCAATGCCGGAGTTCGGCGCAACCCAGTTGTAGCCACTGCTTGCATTCGCGATGCGCGTGGCAACGATGCCCTGCTTCTCGACCGCCACGTCAAAGATGATCCCGCGCGCCGGCGCCTGCAAGGCGGGCTTGGTTCCGGAACCCGGCGCCGCACCCCCGGCGGCGTCAAGCGCTGCCAGCATGCCCATGCCCATTGCCACGACGCGCGTCATAGATGTTCTCCTTGCCAATGCCTTCATGTTAATACTTGACCTCTACGCTCACGATATCTTTCAGATTGTGCAACGTCACGACTTCCCTGGCCGCGTCAAAGTCTTTCCATTTTTTCCCGTTGACAATCACTCCTCTGATCGGCGCAGACGTGGGATGGCGCAGGCGCAACCAGACTTCCTTGGGCGCATTGCGCGAGGGCATCTTCACGGA
>JAPLST010000445.1:0-7499 GCA_026398485.1 bacterium | reverse complement strand
ATCTTCACGCAGGCCGTGATCTTGCCGTTGTCGACGTCGGAGACGATCGCGTAGTCAACCACGCCAAAGTGCGTCGGCGCGTTCTTCACCGATATCTTCTTGCCCTGCTCCAGCCAGACGCGCGGTGTGGCGCGCGCCAGCCACAGGTTCAGGCCATCTTCCATGACCAGCAGATTGCGGAAGCGTTCCAGGAAGGCGGCCTCCTCGAAGATTTTGTCCGCCGGGCCGCGGGTGGCGTGCTCATTGAAGAGGTACCCATCGTCCGGCAGGATGTCGATGGCGTAGCAATTCAAAAACGAACGGAGGAAGACCGGGACGTCGTCGCCGGCCAAGTGCATGTTCGCGGTGCGCTCCAGTCCGCCCTGATACTGCCAGCCGGCAAAGAACCAATCCCGTTGGCCGACATTCTGATTCTCAAGAAGCAAGCGATCCTCCAGCACATCGAGGTACCCTTGCACCCGCACATCGTTCAAGGGCAGGAGGCCCGCCGGGCTGATCAGCGCCGCCGCCGACTGAACCGTTTCCCAATAGAGGGGGCCGACATGCGCGCCGGAGCCGTCCCGCTGCCAACCCCAAGCTCCCGTGGCCAACCCGCGCACATAGCACGCGAACGGAATAATCGAGTGAAAGGTTCCATCACGAACCTGAACCACCGGTGACAGCGCGATGGATCGCTCCACCGCCGCCCGCAGGTCTTTGCGATACGCCTCCGCCTCGGCCGCCAATTCCGCGCCCCCTTTCGGATCGATCACCGCCAGCGTGGCCGCGAGGCGCGCGACCGACGCCCAGTAGTAGGCTTCGCACTCATAGAACTGCATCCATAATCCGCCGCTGTCCGGCGTCACCTGGAGCGCCGGCTGCAGCCCCTTGCACCAGAGCCGGTCGCCGCCTGGAACCAGACGCGCCATCCGGCGGCGTTGCCGCAGCATCCATTCGGCGTTGGCTTTGATCCGCGGCGCGGCGGCGGCCAGCCATTGTTCGTCGCCGGTCAGCCAGTAGTGTTCGGTCAGGGCCAAACCAATGGAGCCTGGACCGAACGCATGGACGCCATCCATCTGGCCGCCAACACCCGGTGGGCCGACCGCGTGCGTCAGGCATCCACGCCCCTCCGAGAAGAGCCCGGTGGGCCGGTCAGGCAGCGCCTCCCCGTGATGACCCGCCGCGTTGGGATCCAGCGGCAGGGACATCCATTGGTCGAATCCGTCCTCGGCCGCCTTGTGCGACCCCATCATGTCCAGCGCCGCGAGAATCATGTAGGTCTCGGCGCCCAGGATGCCATAGGGATAATCGTTGAACCACAGCCGGCCGTTCTTCGGGTTTTTCTCGCAGTGCCGCACAAGATGCCACGCGCCCAGATTCCATTGGGCCGTCAAGCGCGCGGACGGGACCGCCACCTGCATGGATGGTTCCGCGCCGGCTGGCGGTGTGGGATGGGGCGGCAGATTTCCGCCGCGCATGGCGGTGACCGCGCCCTCCCACGTCTGCTCTTCGTGGCCGCGCGTCTGCTGGCGGATGGTCGTCAGCTTCCTGGCTTGAAGTTCTTTGATAAACGCTTGTGCATTGGTGGCTTGCGAGGCCAGCGCAAAGGGAGGCAGCGACGGGATCACGGGCGGGGGCGCCGTGGATTTCTCGGAATAAAAAAGCCACACGCCGGCATTGCCCTGGCCATCGGCGTGGGGATTCGCGGCATGCAGCGTGTTGGCCGTGTCCTGCGTCAGGTTCCAGATCCGCCCGCGCCCGCCCACCTCGGTGATGATCAAGTTGATAATGGTCGTGTCGCCCTGATGGTCGCCTTGGGGGCCAACGACCAGTGAAACCATGTCGCCGGGTGCGACGGTTACCTCGCCCAATTTCGTCGCGTCGGCCGCGGCGGGAATCGTCTGAGCGCCGCTGCCGTCGGTCGTGCCATGGGCCAGATTATTCCGGTTGGTCTGGGTCTCATGCGCAAGCCACCATTCGATCCCGTTGCCGCCGCCTTGGGCATGGGCCACGCTGGCCTTGACCTTCACCCGGCCTTTGATGGGACTGCGCCACCCAACGGCCACATCGTATGCCGGGCCCGGATGCATGGCCAAATTTCGGGCCGGGATGTTGATGCCGAGCACGGCAACCGGCTTGTTCCCCGGATTGCCGCCGAACCAAGGCGTACTGTCGCTGCCCCACCCCACCAGATCCGTCGTGCCCGCGATGGAACTCATTTTTGTCGCCAGCGGCATCTGCGGGACACGCAGGTCCGCTGCCGGTTTGGCCGGTGGGGTCGCCAGTTCCGACGTGCGGCGGACAAAGAAGCCGAACTCTGGCGCGAGGATCGGCCCGTTTTCCAGATCGGCCGCCAGGAACGAGAAGTTGCCCGACTTGGTCCAGAGGGTGACAATGGTGCGCGCCACGTCGTCCGGCTGACTCGTGAAGGGTTGCACCTTCCGCCACTTCGACGTGCCCATGTACAGCAGGCTGAACTTGATGCCGCGCCGGGCGGTGCCTTTGCCGACAGAGCGCCACGCATTGGCATTCGTTGCCGCGGTATGGCCATCGCCTTCGAGCGGGCGCAGTCCGGCTATCATGCCGTCATAGGTTTCGATGCGCCCGCTGTAGTCCTTCGCGGCGGTGGTTTTGTCAAAACCCCATTCGAGTTCGACCTCCATTTTCTTCCAGACATCCGCCACCAGCACCCGCACGGCGGGCACAGCGCAATCTGCGGCACGTTTGGCGCCGCCAACGCTGATGACGATACCGCACATGTTCGCAGTAAGATCATAGACATAGGTTTTCCCATTGTTGGCCAGGGCCGGCTTGCCGGGCTTCTGCACTGCCTGCAAGTTGTTCCACCACGAATTGGCGCTGCCCTGGCTATCCAGGGTCGTGATGGTCAATTCATCGGGCGCCGGCTGGGGTTTGGCTCCCGCGGCCCACGTCAATTCCAGCTTTTCCACGGGGCGGACTTCCTCCCAGAGCAATCCGCACAATACCTGTTTGATCGCCGGCGCGTTCACGTCCACCGCTTGGTTGAGCGGCAATCCGGCGTGGCGCATGAGGGCAAACCAGATCTCGGGTGGGTTCTCCCCGGCCTCGCGATCAGCCCGGTACTGATACGCGCTGGCGGCAATATCCGCAGGCTGCCCCACCAGTTTATCCAGGTCGCCCTCGGTGATGCCAGTCGCGGCTGCGCACCAGGCACAGGCGGGCACAAGGCCGGACAGGACAAGCCCTGCGAAAAGCGTCACGATAGTCTTGGCCGAATAATTAGTCATGAATGATGCATCCGTTGGATTAGTTGTGGTTCATTCCCCGTTCAATGTTGCCGTGGCGCCCGTGGCAGCCAGCATGAGTCGCTGTTCGTTGGCCTCCGCCCTGGAAAACTGGTCCGCGATCCGCCCGCGGGCCAGCACGATAACGCGGTCGCAGAGCGCGAGCAGTTCGGGCAGTTCCGACGCCACCAGAACCAGGGCCAGGCCTTCACGCACCAAACCCGTCATCATCGCGTAGATTTCCCTTTTGGCGCCGACATCCACGCCTTTGGTCGGCTCGTCCATCAAGAGTACCTGCGGTTGCGGGAACAGCGCCTTGGCCAGCAGCACCTTCTGCTGGTTGCCCCCGCTCAGGTTGCGGACCGGCATCTGCACCGACGCCGCCCGGATGGCAAGGCGCTCCTGAAACGCCAGCGCATGCCGCGTCTCAAGCTTGTCGCGGAGCAAGCCGCAGCGTGAGACGGCCTGCAAGTCGTGCAGGGTTACATTCTCGCGAATGCCGAAGTTGAACAGGAGCCCGTGCTTCTTGCGGTCATCGGTGACCAGGCCGATGCCGTGCGACTTCGCCCGGCGCGGGCTCGTCACCGCCACCTCGGATCCGGCGATCCAGATGCGGCCTGCATGTGGCATTAGTCCGTAAAGGGCGCACAGAACCTCGTGACACCCGGAGCCGAGAAGACCATACAGGCCAAGGATCTCGCCGCGGCGCACACAGAAGCCAAGGCCCTCAACCACGTTGCGGTTCCTGACCTGCGGGTGCGGCACAATGAGGTTTTCAACCCTGAGTGCCGGCGGGCCTTCAAGGACGGCGGATGCACGGGCCGGGTAGAAACTATCCATGCGCCGCCCCACCATGGCTGTGACAATCTTCTCCGCGTCGAATGCGGCGCGGTTGAAGTGCGCGACCTGCGTGCCGTCGCGCAGGACGGTGGCGGCATCGGCCAGATCGAGAACTTCAGCCAGCCGGTGGGATATGAAAATGATGGTCACGCCCTGGGCGCGCAATCCCCGCAAGCAGGCGGACAGGGCTTCAGTCTCGCTTTTGTTCAGGCAGGAGGTCGGCTCATCCAGCACCAGGACGGCGGGATTCATGACCCTGGCCCGGGCGATCATCACCAATTGCCGGCTGCCCGCGTTGAGCGACGCGACCTTCACACCGGGATCAAGCCTGACCTGCAAGCGCTCCAGGATGGCGGCCGCCCGTGCATGCAGACGTGGCCAATGGATCACGGCGTGGCCGCGGGGTGCCCAATGCCCGACAACAATGTTCTCCGCCACGCTCAAATCTTCGAGCAGGGCGACCTCCTGCGGAACGTACCCGACTCCCTTGCCTTGGGCGTCATGCGGCGCGTGGAACTGCACCGGCGTGCCGTTTAGGAGCACCTGCCCTGCATACGAGCCGGCGGGATAAATGCCGTTCAGTATTTTGACCAGCGTGGATTTGCCGGCGCCATTCTCGCCCAAAAGCGCATGCAGGCTTCCCGTGGCAACCCGGAAACTCATCTGGTTGAGAGCGGTGGTGCGCCCGAACCTTTTGGTGATGCCCCGCATCTCGACGGCATAGACCGCCGGCCCGGATGGCGCCCTCAGGGACGGATCAGTTGCCAAATATGCGGAGTTGTTGGCGGCGTCCATGATGCACCTCAGCGCTTCAGCGCGGCCTCCACCTTGTCCAGCAGGATGTAGTAGGAATCCACCGTGTCTTTCTTGATGAACGGCGCCGGCAGCGTGGTCCACCAAGGAATCTTCTCCCCCTTGAGCACCTTGTCCACCAGGCCCACGGATCCATAGGCCTCTTCCCAAAGAGGTTGCCCAATCACCGCGAACAGTTGCCCCTCTTTGACCAGATCCAGATTCACGCGGGTGTAGTCCAGGCCGACCGCAACAATCTTGCGGCCGGTTTCTTTCTGCGCGCCTGCCCATGTGGTGGGCCCGCCGCCGGTCGTCGAGAACGCGGCAACCACACTCTGGTTGGCCTGCAGCATCGAGACCGCCTTGGAAATCGCCTTCGGCGCGTCGAAGCCCTCCTCCTGCGGTTCCAGAACCACAATGCCGGGATACCGCTCCTTCATCTCCTGGGTAAATGACGTGGCAACCATGTTCTCGGTGCTGTTGAAACTGCCCTGTGTAATAGCCACGGTGCCCGTGCCGCCCAAGGCCCGGCCTACTTCGCCAGCCGCCTCCCGGGCATACGCCAGCGGGTCGCATCCGATGATGCCCGTGGCGCCGGGCACGGATCCCTCCGGCACGGGAAAGTGCGGCAGAATCACCGGAATACCGCGCTTCGACACGCGCTCGATCAACGGGTTCCAAGCCGGATTGCCGGTCCAGATCACCATGCCGGCCACATCACCGGCAGCCAGCATCTGCTCGGCCAGCGCGATGGTGCCGCCGATGTCCATGGTGTCTGTCCCCACAATTTCCGCGTGATATCCCAGATCCTTGCACCCCTCGGCGAACGCGATCTGGGTGAGTTGGTGAACGGGATGCCCCTTGAGCGGCTGTACCCAGCAAATCCGTTTTGGCGTGGCGACCGTTCTCTTGTGTGCGTCGCCGGACGATGTGCCGGCACCGCAGCCGCACAGCAGCAGCGTGGCGGCCAGAAACCCAAACCAGCCCATGATGCATACCTTGCGCATATCTCCTCCTCTTTTGTTTCCTCCCAGATCCGGCGGTGCGAACACCGAAGCGAAGGCAACGCCAATAAACACGCCGAACTCACGCATGTATGCGGGTTGGGCGGGTGGGTGCGCAGAGACCCCCACGATCCCGCCGCTGACGGGATCGTGGGTGAATAAGATTGAGTAAAAAGGCGCGCCGGCATTCTTTTCCCAATCTCTGCGTCCACCGATCCCGCCGCCGGCGGCGATCGGTGGGGCGCAACAACACATACCAATCGCCGGATCTGGGTTGCCTGACGGCGATTGCGCGTCCGCCTTGTGCATCGTGTTGTGCGGGTGGCGTGTCATGGGGACGAACGCCACCTGCGCCCATCAATGCCGACCGCGCTGATCATGATCACGCCGGTCGCCACCGTCTGCCAGTGCGTGTTGACCCCGGTAACCACCAGCCCGCTGCGGACTACCTGCATCAGCAGCAGTCCGAAAAACGTGCCGGCCACCGTGCCGACACCGCCGAAAAGACTGACGCCGCCAATGACGACGGCCGCGATGACGTCAAGTTCCCAGCCGACACCAATCTCGGGCTGCCCCACGTTGATCTGCGCCATGAGCAGCATCCCGGCCAGACCGGCCAACATGCCGGTCAACACAAAACAGGCGCCCTTGACCATGCCGGTCGGGATGCCGGCAATCCGCGCCACTTCACGGTTGCCGCCCACCGCGTAGATCATGCGGCCTGGCACTGTTGTGCGCAGCATGAAATCGCCCGCCACCACCAGCACGACAAACACCAGGAAAGCCCAGGAAAGGCCCAGCGGCTCGGCGCCACCAAATGCCTTGAGCGATGCCGGAAGCGGATACACGGGATAGCCCTTGCACAGCAGGTAATTCAAGCCCCGGGCTATGTAGAGCATGCCCAGTGTGGCGATGAACGCGGGAATGCGCAGCGCCACGGTCACCACCCCGTTGATGGCGCCCATCGCGGCGCCGACCAGCATGCCGCCCGCAACGCCTACGGCCACCGGGCAGCCGGCTTCCTTCATCAGCCATGCGGAGGCCACCGCGCTGAGCCCGGCCACTGCTCCGACCGAAAGGTCTATCTCGCCGGCCACCATCAACAGTGTCTGCCCGACACCGATCACCCCCACAAACGCCATGCCGCGCAGCATCGCCGCCATGCTGTCCGGATGCAGGAACGATGGGCTGAGCGTCTGGAATATCGCCGCAAAGACAACCAGCGGCATGAGAATCCCGACTTCGGGCAGGCTCATCATGTGGCGGAGCCGCCTCATGGGTGGAGCTCCGCCGCGTGGCGCCGGGGTGCTGCCCCAACCACCGCGCTGCCGAAATTCAACCCGATGCCCGGCAAAATGCTCACGCGCTTGAAAAAACGAAAACTCATGTCAGTTTCCCTTGTTGCGTTCATAGGTCAAACGGCACTTTGCAGCCGTGCTCTTTCAACAACGCGGCAAGGCCGGCAAGGTCAGTCTCAACAAGCTGGGCCGCATGTCGCGCGCTGATGCAGCCCTTGTCCAGCGCGCGATAGAGCCGCGCGAAAAACTTGCGCGAGAATAACGGCGGCGGCGGTGCCTTGCGTTTCGCCTCGCCGTTCGCCACCAGCCGCTTGTCGTTG
>JAPLST010000276.1 GCA_026398485.1 bacterium | reverse complement strand
GGATGTGACCGGCTCGTTGATGTTGCCGGAAGGGGTGGAGATGGTGATGCCGGGCGACAACGTCAGCATCACGGCCGAGCTGATCACGCCGATTGCGATGGAAAAGGGCTTGCGCTTTGCGATCCGCGAGGGCGGCCGCACAGTGGGTGCGGGCCAAGTCACCGAGATAATTGCCTGAGCACGTGTGGCCCGCGGCACATCATAGCAACGAACGAGACCGGATATGCGTGAAATAATAACCTTGGCGTGCGTGGAATGCGGCAATCGCAATTACACCTGCACCAAGAACAAGAAGAAGGCAACAGGCCGCTTGGAGCTCAAGAAGTATTGCCGGCATGACCGCAAGCATACGGCGCACAAGGAAACCCGCTGACTCCGGCGACTATCACAAGCTCCAGGGCAGTAGCTCTAATTGGTAGAGCGGCGGTTTCCAAAACCGCATGTTGGGGGTTCGAGTCCCTCCTGCCCTGCCAGGAATGACAGGAAACAACATGGCTGAAGAAACAAAAAATCCGCTGACGCGCGCCAGTGCGTTCATCAAGGAAGTCTGGGATGAGATGCAGAAAGTCAACTGGACCTCGCGCGCCCAGTTGAAGCAAGCCACCAAGGTGGTGGTGCTCAGCATGGTAGTGATGGCCATGTTTCTGGGCTCGGTTGATTTTGTGTCCTCGTTTATTCTGGCTTGGTTCCTCGAGTTGAAATTCTAACCGTACGGCACGCATGAGCGACACGCATAAATGGTATGTACTGCAGGCCCTGTCGGGCCAGGAACAGCGCCTCAAGGAGGTGCTGGAGGAACGCATCCGCCTGAATGAAATGGGCGCGCTGGTGCGGCAAATATTGATTCCGACCCAGACGGTGCAGGAGATCCGGGGCGGCAAGAAGCGGGTCACGACCCGCAAGTTTTACCCCGGCTATGTGATGGTCGAGATGCTGTTGAATGACGACACGTGGGAATTGATCAAGCGCACGCAAGGCGTGATTGGTTTTCTCGGCGGCGATCATCCCAAGCCGCTGGGCGCGGCGGAAGTGGCGGAGATGTTCACCCAGCTTGAGGCTGCGAAAGACAAGGTGACGCCGCGGATCAGCTTCCAAAAAGGCGACCGGGTCAAGATCAATGACGGGCCGTTCGTCAACTTCATCGGGCATGTCGAGGAAGTGGATGAAGAGCGCGGGCGGCTGGGCGTCTCGGTGTCCGTTTTTGGCCGCACGACGCCGGTTGAGCTTGAGTACTGGCAGGTCGAGAAGGAAGAAGGCTAAGCACCATGAAGATTCACATTATCAGCTAAGGCGCGCGTATGCCCCCCAAACGAGTTACCGGACATATCAATCTGCAGATTCCGGCCGGCAAAGCCAATCCGGCCCCGCCGATCGGCCCGTCGCTGGGCCAGCACGGCGTCAACATCATGGAATTCTGCAAGCAGTTTAACGCGGCGACCAAGGCGCAGGAAGAAGGCCTGGTGATACCGGTGGTGATCACCGTGTATCACGACAAGTCGTTCACGTTCATCATGAAATCGCCGCCGGCCGCGACGCTGATCAAGAAGGCGGCGAACATTGCGACGGCCTCGGCGACGCCCAATCGCGACAAAGTCGGGAAGATCACGCGGGCGCAGGCCGAGCAGATTTGCCTGTTGAAGCAGAACGACCTGAATTCGCGCAGCCTGCCGGCGGCGTTGAAAATGGTGGAAGGAACCGCGCGCAGCATGGGCGTGGATATTGTTGATTAATCGTTGTTTATTAACCACTCACACCCCGCACCCACGGGGGAGCGTAAGGACACGCGCATGAGTACACACAGCAAACGCTATCGGGAAAACCGAGGCAAAGTCGAACTTGGCAAGCGCTACACGCTGCAGCAGGCGATCGCCTTGGTGCAGGAGCTGGCGCCGGCCAAATTCGCGGAATCCGTTGATCTGCATCTGCTGCTGAATGTCGATCCGAAAAAGGCCGACCAAGCGGTGCGCGGCACGGTTGTGCTGCCGCATGGCACGGGCAAGACCCAGCGCGTGCTGGTGTTTGCGACGGGCGCGGACGCCGAGGCCGCCACGGCCGCCGGCGCGGACATTGTCGGCTACGAAGACTTGGTTAAGAAAGTCCAGGAAGGCTGGACTGATTTTGACATTGCGATTGCCACGCCGACCACCATGCGCGAAGTCGGCAAGCTCGGCAAAGTGCTGGGCCCGCGCGGCTTGATGCCGTCGCCCAAGGCGGGCACGGTGGCCACGGATGTCACCACGGCGGTCAAGGAGTTCAAGGCCGGCAAGGTGGAATTCCGGGTGGACAAGCAGGCGGGTATTCACTGTGCCGTCGGCAAAATATCGTTTGGCCCGTTGCAATTGCTGGAGAATGTGCGGGCGTTGCTGGCCGCCGTGCTGAAAGCGCGGCCATCCTCGGTGAAAGGCGGGTATCTGCAAAAGATCGCAGTGGCCTCGACAATGAGTCCCGGTGTGCGGGTCGATCCACGCGACGTGGAGCGCGAGGCGGCCGTCTAAGCACGGTGCCCCATGACGTTATTATTGACAGCAGGATTTTCCCATGCGTTCGAAAAATGTTGTTAAAGAGTTGATGGTCGACGAGCTGCAGCGTGCCTATGAGAAGAGCACGCTGCTGATCGCCGCGAATTACCACGGGATCACGTCGGCGCGCATGGGCGCGCTGCGCAGCAAGCTGGCCGAGGTCAAGGGCAGCGTGCATGTGGTCAAGAACCGCCTGATCAAGCGGGCATTGCCGAACGGCAGCTGCGCGGATTTCGCGACGTTGCTGGACGGCCCGACCGCCTTGGCGGCGACGCGCGGCGATGCCGTCGCCCTGGCCAAGGCGCTGATCCAGTTTGCCAAGGAAAACAACGCGATGGTCATTCGGGGCGGCATTCTTGACATGACCCGCGTGGTGAGCGCGGACGACATCAAGTCGCTGTCCACGCTGCCGCCGCGCGAAGTGTTGCTGGCCAAGTTGCTGGGCACGATGCAGGGGCCGGTGCGCAACTTCGTGTCGTTGCTCAGCACGCTGATTGGCAACATGGTGCGGGTGCTTGATCAGGTGGCCAAAGCCAAGGCCGCCGCAGCGCCTGCGGCGGCAGTCGAGCCGAGTCCCGCGCCGGCAGTAGAGCCCGCGCCGGCGGCGGCAGTCGAGCCGAGTCCCGCGGCCGAGCCGGTGGCGGAGCCCGTGCCTGCGGCGGCAGTCGAGACGAGTCCCGCGCCCGAGCCGGCGGCGGAACCAGCGCCGGCCGTCACCGAACCACCCCCGTCCGTTTAACGCGCATGGTGCGCGCTCTTATAGATACGCACTCAATTGACAATTGCCTCATAATTCATTAACGAACAACGCGAAGACCCAAGGAGAAGAGTATGGCATCTGAAAAGTTACAAGGCATCATCAGCCAGGTTGATTCCCTGACCGTGCTTGAACTGAACGAGCTGGTCAAGGCCATGGAAGAGAAGTATGGCGTCAGCGCCGCGGCGCCGATGGCCATGATGGCCGCGCCGGCAGGCGAAGCCGCTGCGGCGGTGGAAGAGAAGACCGAATTCACGGTCGTGCTGAAGGATGCGGGCGCACAAAAGATCCAAGTGATCAAGGAAGTGCGCACGATCACCAGTCTGGGCTTGAAGGAAGCGAAAGACTTGGTGGACAACCCGCCCCGTCCGATCAAGGAAAACGTCAACAAGCAGGAAGCGGAAGAGATCAAGAAGAAAATTGAAGCCGTCGGTGGCGTGGTTGAGATCAAGTAATCCGCGCGTGCTGGATGTTGTGCTTATCAGACCGGTAGCCTTGTTGTTAACGAGTAGAACGCAGCGTGCCCGGCGCGCGCATGGTTGGCCGCAGTATGCGGGCAGCGATGCCGTGCCGGCCCGCGTTGCGTTGCCGTGGATACGAATATGACCAAGATTCCGCGCACTGTCTATGCCATATTGCCAGATGTCGTGCCGCTGCCGCCGTTGAGCGAGATGCAGCGCAAATCGTACGACGAATTCCTGCAGAAGGACTTGCTGCCGGAGGAGCGAGGCCCGGTCGGCTTGCAAGCCCTGTTCAAGGAAATCTTCCCGATCGCCAGCGCCTCACGCAAGCTCGAGATGCAGTTTGCGCATTACTCTTTCGGCGTTTCGAAATACGACGAGATCGAGTGCATGCGCCGTGGCAAGACCTACGAAGCGCCCTTGAAAGTGACCTTGCGCATCAAGGGGCCCAATGACGTGATGAAGGAACAAAGCGTGTACCTCGGCATGGTGCCGTTGATGACCCGCAAAGGCACCTTCATCATCAATGGCGTTGAGCGCGTGATCGTCAGCCAGTTGCAGCGCTCGCCGGGCATCACCTATGATCGCGTCCAGCATCCGTCGGGCATGTATCTGTACACCTACACGATCATCCCGTATCGCGGGACGTGGCTGGAAGCGTCGTTTGATTTGAACGACAACATCTACATGAGCGTGGATCGGCGCCACAAGCGCCGGCGCATTTTGGTGACCACGCTCTTGCGCGCGCTGGGCTTTGAATCCGACGAGCAGATTGCCGCGCTGTTTTACAAGAAGGCCACGATCAGCCTCAAGGGCGCGGCCGCCAAGCGCGCGGCCGGCAAGATTGTGGCGGGCAACGTCAAGGCCACCGGCGGCCGCAAGATTATCGCCAAGGCCCTGGATGAGCTGACCGAAGAAGTGGTTGCGGAGCTGCTGGAGGCCGGCATCACGGAGCTCGACGTGCTGCAGGGCATGGGCGCGGATTCGCCGATTTACCAGATGCTGAAGCGCGAAGAATACGCGACTGACCGGGTGCGCGCCCTGCGCGAGATTTACGCGCGGTTGCAGCCGGGCGAGCCGATTGTCCTGCAGAACGCCGAAAACCTGCTGCGGCGCCTGTTCTTCGACCCGGCCACCTACGACCTCGGCAATGTCGGCCGCTTCAAGCTCAACAAGAAGCTGGGCCAGGCGATGGACGCCGAGTCGCTCACCCGCCGCACCCTGTGCGAGCAGGACATCATCGCCGCCGTCAGCTACTTGCTCGACCTGCGCATGGGCCTGCGCAAATCCACGCTGTATGGCGCCGCCGTCGACCTGGATGACATTGATCATCTGGGCAACCGGCGCATCCGCTCGGTCGGCGAGCTGGCCATGAACCAGTGCCGCTCGGCCTTGGTGCGCCTCGACCGCTATGTCCGCGACCGCATGAGCCAGCAAACGCAGGGGGCCGAGATTCCCATGCCGGAAAAGCTGGTCAATCCGCGGATCCTGACCAATTTGCTGCGCGACTTTTTCGGGCGCTCGCAGTTGTCGCAGTTCATGGATCAATTGAATCCGCTGGCCGAGCTGACCCACAAACGGCGCCTCTCGGCGCTGGGCCCGGGCGGCTTGAACCGCGATCGGGCCGGCTTCAAAGTGCGCGACGTGCACAGCAGCCACTATGGCCGTATCTGCCCGATTGAGACGCCGGAAGGCGCGAACATCGGCCTGATCGCCTCGATGAGCACCTATGCCCATTGCAACCATCTCGGCTTTCTCGAAACGCCCTACATCAAAGTCATCAAGGGCAAAGTCCATCCCGAGCAGGTCGATCATTTGACCGCCGATGAAGAGGAAAAATACACGATTGCGCAGGCCAATGCGCCGCGCGACAGCGAAGGCCGCTTCACGACCGCGAATGTGATGTGCCGCCAGGCCGGCAACTTCGTGCTGGCGCCGGCCTTGGACGTGCAATACATTGACGTCTCGCCGAAGCAGATTGTGTCGGTCGCCGCCAGCATGGTGCCGTTCATCGAGCACGACGACGCCAACCGCGCGCTGATGGGCTCCAACATGCAGCGCCAGGCCGTGCCGCTGATGATCACGGAAGCACCGCTGATCGGCACCGGCATGGAAGCCTGCGTGGCGCGTGACAGCGGCGCAGTCGAAGTCGCCGAGCACGACGGCGTGGTTGAGGATGTGGATGCCACGCATGTGGCCATTCGCGCCACGGACGGCACCCTGCACAACACCAAGCTGATCAAATTTGCGCGGTCGAACTCGGCCACGACGATCAATTATCATCCGACCGTCCTGCCCGGCGAAGTGGTGCAGAAAGGCGGCGTCATCGCCGACGGCCCGGCCTGCGACAACGGCGAAATCGCGCTGGGGCGCAATGTGACGGTCGCCTTTATGCCGTGGGAGGGCTACAATTTCGAGGACGCGATCCTGGTCAATGAGCAATTGGTGAAAGAAGATGCCTACACCTCGATCCACATCGAGAACTTCGAGCTGACCGTCAACGACACCAAGCTGGGCCGCGAAGAGACCACCCGTGACATTCCCAACGTCGGCGAAACCGCGCTGGCGCGGCTGGATGCCGAGGGCATTGTGTTGCCGGGCACGGAAGTGCGCCCGGGCGACATTCTGGTCGGCAAGATCACGCCCAAGAGCGAGACCGAGCTGAGCCCCGAGGAACGCCTGCTGAAGGCGATCTTCGGTGAAAAGGCGGCGGATGTGCGCGACGCCAGCTTGCGCGTCCCGGCCGGCACCGAGGGCATTGTCATGCACATTGATGTTTTTCGCCGGCATACCAACGAGACCACCCGCGACAAGACCGAGGAAAAACGCCAGGTCAAGGAAGCCCACAATCAATTTGTGCAACGTGAACGCGACCTGCTTGACTGGCGCAAGAAAATGCTGGCCGAACAATTTGAGCGCACCTTGCAGGGTGATCTGATTGATGAGGCCACCGGCGAAACGCTGGCGACCGCCGGCACCTGCATCAGCCCCGAACTGGCTTTGCGGATCGAGCGCCAGCGCCTGCTGGGCCTGGTCGTCGAAGACCTCGCGTTTGTCAAGGCGGTCAACGCCGTGCATTACCGCTTCGAGTACCAGCTTGAATGCATCAACACTGATTACTACCGCCAGCTGGAATGCATCCGCCGCGGCGACGAGCTTGAGCATGGCGTGCTGAAGCTGGTGCGCGTCTATATCGCGATCAAGCATCGCCTGCAAGTCGGCGACAAGATGGCCGGGCGGCACGGCAACAAGGGCGTGGTGGCGAAAATAATGTCGAAGGAAGACATGCCGTTCCTCGAGGACGGCACGCCGGTGGACATCATTCTCAATCCGCTGGGAGTGCCGTCGCGCATGAATGTCGGGCAGATTCTCGAGACCCACCTGGGCTGGGCGGCCAAGTTGTTGAACTTGCGCATTGCCTCGCCGGTCTTTGACGGCGTGCCGGAAGAAAAGATCCGCGCCTTCCTGAAAAAGGCCGGGCTGCCGGAGGACGGCAAAGTGACGCTGTATGACGGCCGCACCGGCGAGCCGTTTGCGCAGCGCGTCACGGTCGGCTGCATTTACATGATGAAGCTTGGCCATTTGGTGGCCAACAAGATTCATGCGCGCTCGACCGGGCCGTACTCGCTGGTGACCCAGCAGCCGTTGGGCGGCAAGGCCCAGTCGGGCGGCCAGCGCTTGGGCGAGATGGAAGTGTGGGCGCTGGAAGCCTACGGCGCGGCCTTCACGCTCCAGGAGTTGCTGACGGTCAAATCCGACGATGTCGGCGGGCGCTCGCGCATCTATGATGCAATCATCAAGGGCGACTGCTCGCTGCATGCCGAAACACCCGAGTCGTTCAACGTGTTGGTTAAAGAACTGCGGGCGTCGTGTCTCGACGTGCGCACCGAAAAAGAAACTTAACAGCCACGCAAGTACTTCCATGGCGTCTGATGTTTCCACCGCAGAAGTTCTCCCGCCGGTCATGCCGTTCGTCCCGGACGGCAGTATTTCACCGCTCGACATGCCGGACAAACCGGTGGTCGAGTCGGCCTTTGACAAGGTGACGATTCGCATCGCCTCGCCGGATACCATTCGCTCGTGGTCGCACGGCGAAGTCAAGAATCCGGAGACGATCAATTACCGCACCTTCAAGCCCGAGCCCGGCGGCTTGTTCTGCCAGCGCATTTTCGGCCCGGTCAAAGACTGGGAATGCGCCTGCGGCAAGTACAAGCGCATCAAGTATCGCGGCATTGTCTGCGATCGCTGCGGCGTCGAAGTCGCGCAAGCCAAGGTGCGCCGCGAACGCATGGGCCACATCGAGCTGGCCGCGCCGGTGGCCCACATCTGGTTTTTCAAGACGATGCCGTCGCGGGTCGGCAATGTCCTTGACATGACCATTCGCGCGCTCGAACGCGTGCTCTATTTTGAAGACTACATCGTGCTCGACCCGGGCAGCACTGACCTGCTCAAAGCGCAGTTGCTGAATGAGGCCCAGTACGAAAAATACCTCAAGAAATACGGGGCCGCGTTCACCGTCGGGATGGGCGCCGAGGCCATTCGCCGCCTGCTGCAGGAGACGAATCTGGACGAGACCGCCGACGATCTGTACAACAAAATGCTGCGCACGAAGTCGAAGCAGACCCGCCGCAAAATCGCCAAGCGCCTGAAAATCATCGAGGGCTTCCGCCAGTCGAACAACAAGCCCGAGCACATGGTCATGGAAGTGGTGCCGATCCTGCCGCCCGACCTGCGGCCGCTGGTGCCGCTCGAAGGCGGCCGCTTTGCCACTTCGGACTTGAACGATTTGTACCGGCGCGTGATCAACCGCAACAACCGCTTGAAAATCCTGCTCAGCCAGCGCACGCCGGATGTCATCATCCGCAATGAAAAGCGCATGTTGCAGGAAGCCGTCGACGCGATGATTGACAACGGCCGGCACGGCCGCCTGGTCTCCGGCCCGTCCGGCCGCCCGCTCAAATCCCTGGCCGACAACTTGAAGGGCAAGCAGGGCCGCTTCCGCCAGAATTTGCTGGGCAAGCGCGTCGATTATTCGGGCCGTTCCGTGATCGTCATCGGCCCCGAGCTGAAAATCAACCAGTGCGGTCTGCCCAAACGGATGGCCCTGACGTTGTTCGAGCCGTTCATCATTCGCGAGCTGAAAGCACGCGGCTTCTCGCACACCATTCGCTCGGCCAAGAAGCTGATCGAACGCGCCGAAGGCCCGGTCTGGGATATTCTCGAGGAAGTGACCAAGGGCCATGCCGTCCTGCTCAACCGCGCGCCGACCCTGCACCGCCTCGGCATCCAGGCCTTCGAGCCGGTCTTGATCGAGGGCAGCGCGATCCGCATCCATCCCTTGGTCTGCACCGCCTTCAATGCCGACTTTGACGGCGACCAGATGGCCGTGCATGTGCCGCTCTCGCGCGAGGCCGTGTGGGAGACCAAGAATATCATGATGGCCACCAACAACATCTTCTCGCCCGCGTCCGGCAAGCCGATCATGACCCCCACCCAGGATATCGTCCTGGGCATCTATTACCTCACCCACGGGCCGTGGATGAAAACCCACATGCATGCCGCCACGGGTGTGCTCGCGCCCGAGGAAGTGCATCGCGCCCTGGATCACAAGGCGATCACGCTGCACACCCAGATTCACGTCATGCTCCCGGGCGAAACCACCCCGGTCAGCACGACCGCCGGCCGGATCCTGTTCAATGAAGCCCTGCCGCCGGGCCTGCCGTTCTACAACGAGACCATCAACAAAAAACGCCTCGGCCAGATCATCACCGATGTCTACAAAGCGGTCGGCCAGCGCGCCACTGTCACGACCCTCGACCTGGTCAAGGATTTGGGCTTCCACCAAGCGACCTTGGCGGGCATCTCGATTGCCATCAGCGACTTGGCGATTCCCGCCCAAAAGGCCGAGATTCTGAAGCACGCCTATAAGGAAGTGGATCAAGTGACCGACAATTACAAAGCCGGCGTGATCACCGAAAACGAGCGCTACAACCGCATCGTCGACATCTGGACCCACACCAGCGAGCAGCTCTCCAATGAGCTCTACGAAGGCTTGGGCGTGCCCGACGACAAGCACCATGAGTTGAACCCGGTGCATATGATGGTCGATTCCGGCGCGCGCGGCTCGAAACAGCAGATCCGCCAGCTCGCCGCCATGCGCGGCTTGATGTCCAAACCGTCCGGCGAAATCATCGAGACGCCGATCACGGCCAACTTCAAGGAAGGCCTGAGCGTCCTTGAATACTTCATTTCGACCCACGGCGCGCGCAAAGGCTTGGCCGACACCGCCTTGAAAACCGCCGATGCCGGCTACCTCACCCGCCGCTTGGTGGATGTCGCCCATGATGTCCTGATCACCGAGTCAGATTGCGGCACGCCCAATGGCATCACCGTCAGCGCCATTGAAGAAGGCAACGAGGTGGTCGTGGCGTTGTCCGACCGCATCATTGGCCGCGTCGCCTTGAACGATGTCTACGAACCCGGCACCAAGAACCTGCTGATCAAGGCCGGCGAGGTCATTAGCGTTGAATCCGCGCATTCGATTGATGATTATGAGATTGACGCGCTGACGATCCGCTCCGTGCTCACCTGCGAAACGCCCTACGGCGTCTGCGCCAAGTGCTACGGCCAGGATCTCGCCCGCCAGCGCCTGGTCGAAATGGGCGTGCCGGTCGGCATTATCGCCGCCCAGTCCATTGGCGAGCCCGGCACCCAGTTGACCATGCGCACCTTCCACATCGGCGGCACCGCTTCCCG
>JAPLST010000094.1:2343-2929 GCA_026398485.1 bacterium | reverse complement strand
GCACGCGATCACCGCCGTGTATGGCGGCAACGCCAATTACTATGGCAGCAGCGCCGGCGTGCTGACCCAGATCGTGTGCTCGACGGCGGCGACGCCGACCACCATCAGCCTGGCGTCCTCTGCGGCCAATCCGTCCACCTATGGCGACAGGGTGACGCTGACGGCCACGGTGAGTCAGGCGGCGGCGCCGGGCACGGTCACGTTCAAGGATGGCGCAACGACCCTGGCCACCAGTGCGGTCAGCGGCGGCGTGGCCACGTATGCCACCGGCACGTTGCCGGCGGGCCTGCACAATCTGACCGCCGTGTATGGCGGCGACACCAATTATTTTGGCAGCAGTTCGGCCAACTATCCGCACACCGTCAATCCCAAAACGGTGACCTTGAGCGGCATCACGGCTGTGAACAAGGTATATGACGGCACACTGGTGGCCAGCCTGATTATCCCCGCCATCACCCCGGCGGCCGTGATCACGCCGCTGGACGCCAGCGCCACGTCATGGCAGTCGAGTTCCTATCCGAGCAACACCATAAACGGCAGCGGTATGAATCGCAGCGCAGGCGATGCCCGGATTCTTGACTGGCCT
>JAPLST010000094.1:0-2328 GCA_026398485.1 bacterium | reverse complement strand
GGGTTTCCTCCTACGACCCGAACGCCTCCATCACGTTCAACCTTGGCGCGCGTTACACCCTCAACACCATTTACCTTTGGAACTGCTCCGTGACCGGTAGTGATGCCAACCGCGATGTGCTGACGCTGGATGTGCGCACTTCGGCGGACGGGGTAAACTATTCCGCCCCCACCGGCCTGACGCTGGTGCCTCACCTGTGGGCTGAACCCGCACAGGCGTTTCCGCTGTCCACCAGCAATGTCCAGTACGTCAAGCTGACGATGAAAACGGTCAACGGCGGCGATAGCGCGTGCCTTTCCGAAGTGCGCTTCGGTGGTTTTGCCGGCAGCGGCCCGGCCCTGGTGGGCGTGCTGCCCGCCGATGCGGCCAACGTGACGCTGCTGACCAATAGTGCCACCGGCACCTTTGCCGACCCGCAGGTGGGCTCGGGTAAAACAGTGACCGTGAGCGGCCTGGCCTTGAACGGCACGGCAGCCGGCAACTACCTCATCATCCCGCCGACCACGACGGCGAACATCACGACCAGCAGTTCCACGCTGGCGCTGGTGTCATCGCTGAATCCCACCATGCTTGGCAATCCCGTCACGCTCACCGCCGCGGTCAGTCCCGGTGTGGCGACGGGCACGGTGACGTTCAAGGATGGTGTGACCACTCTCGACACCGGTGTCTTAAGCGGCGGCACCGCCACCGTTACCACCAGCACGCTGACGGCCGGGTCACATTCCCTGACGGCGGTCTATGGCGGCGATGCCAACGTTGCCGGCAGCACCTCGCCCACGTTGATTCAGAATGTCACGGCCGCCGGCTTTACCAACACCACCACCACGGTTGCCTCCTCCAGCACGCCCTGCATCTATGGCAACAACGTGACGTTCACGGCCACCGTTGCGCCGGAAAGCGGCGGCCCGCCCAGCGGCGCGGTCATTTTCACGATTGACGGTGTAGCCCAGAGCCCGGTCGGCGTCATCGCCGCCGGCGCCAACGCCAGCGCGACCTTCAGCACCAATGCCTTGCCCGTCAATGGTGGCGTGGCCCACACCGTCAGTGCGGCCTACAATGGCGAAAACAATTACAATCCCAGCAGCGGCTCGCTGAGCGGCGGGCAGACCGTCGCGGCCAAAGCCCTGAGCATTACCGGCATCACGGCGAACAACAAGGTGTACGACCGCACCAACACGGTCACGCTGTCCGGCACGCCCGGCACATTGGTGGGCAAGGTGGGCACGGATGCCGTTGCCCTGACCGGCACGGCGGTGGGCGTATTTGCGGATGTGCAGGTAGGCTCGAACAAGACGGTGACGGTGAGCGGTCAATCGCTCACCGGCGCGCAGGCGGCGAATTACGCGCTCACCCCGCCAACACTCACCGCCACAATCACTGGCAAAGCCTTGACCGTCAGCGGCATCACGGCACGCGACAAGGTCTATGACGGCACGCCGGCGGCCAGTTTGGTGTTCGGCAGCAGCGAACCCGCAGTCGTGATCACACCGACCAACGCCATCGCCACTTCAGCCGTTCAAAATGACCCCAATCCATACGCCGCGCCGTGGAACGTCTGGAACGGCAGCGCCCTGACGAAATCGGGTGGCGATGCCGGCATTCTGACGTGGACGCACGCCGTCGATCAATACGGCTATGGCATGTGGCAAGCCAGTGGCGATCCGCACGCTTCCATCACCCTCGTTCTTGGCGGGGCGTTCGCCCTCAACAAGATGTACCTTTGGAATGGCACGCAAACCGGATCTGAAGGTTGGTCCCGCAAAATCAAAACGGTGGATGTGAGTACCTCGGCCGATGGTGTGACGTTTTCCACCCCGACCAACCTGACGCTAACCGCTGCCGCCACCAACGCTGTTGAAGTGACGCAAGAGTTCCCCTTGGTCGCCGCCAATGTGACCCAAGTCAAGCTGCACGTCACGTCGGTCTATGGCGGTGATACTGTCCAGCTCTCCGAAGTGCGCTTCCATGGCTCTGCCGGTGGCACTAGCCTGACGCTGGCGGGTGTGCTGGCGGGCGATACGGCCAACGTGACGCTGGTGACCAACAGCGCCATCGGCGCGTTTGCCGATCCGAATGTGGGCACGGGCAAAATCGTGACGGTGGCCGGGCTGTTCCTCAGCGGCAGTGCGGCGGGCAACTACACGGTGACGCCGCCGACCACCACGGCGAACATCATTCCCGAACCGGCGCTGCTGGGCTTGGTTGGCGCTGTTGCCGTGGCGTTGCTGCGCAAGCGGGGTTAACTAGTGTAGTGTCTTTAACATTTCTTTACATTTGACCACTAAGGCAAAATCGCAGAAAATCCCCCAACCCCCTTTTCCAAAGGGG
>JAPLST010000082.1 GCA_026398485.1 bacterium | reverse complement strand
TCAGAAAAAGCAGCGCGCCGGTGTCCTTTTCTCAATTTTTGATTTTGGCGCCGTAATAGAGTATACTATTAGCACACCGTTGGATAACTCCGGTAGGAGCGTTAGGCACACCATGACTATTTTCCCCAACTCCGGCTGTTGGCGCAAACATTGCGCGCTGCTTGCATGTCTCGGCGCAACCACCCTCACCTCTTTCGCCCTCACCACCGATTGGGTGCTGGTCGGCTGGAACGATTTGGGCATGCATTGCATGGACGGCAGCGACTATTCGGTCTTCTCCGTCTTGCCGCCCTACAACACGAATACCACCGGCATTACAGTGAGTTATGAAGCCGTCAGCGATCCGGCCGGTTCGATCAATCGTTCGACCAAGGACAAGATTAATTTCTGGGAATATGTCGGGCCTTTGTATGGCGCGACGCCGGCGCCGGATGTGGGCTTGGCGGGCTTCGCCATGCCGGGCGTCAGCAATCAGGCGCAGGCCATGCACGCGGTCGGCAGTCACTTCATCGCCGAAGGCATTCCCATCTCCGTCTTCGATGACAGCACCAACAAAAACTATTATCCAATGATGCGCTTGGTGGCCCGCCAGGCCGGCACCAATATTGCCACGACCGCCATTGTCCTGCCGGTTTCGGATGAAATGGACTGCCGCGCGTGTCATGGCTCGGGCGCGGACGCGGCGGCGCAGCCCGCGGGCGGCTGGGCGTGGAACTGTCAGCAGGAGAAGGACGTCAAGCTGAACATTTTGCGGTTACACGATGAGAAAAATGGCGGCACCACGTTGTACACCAATCTGCTGACCGTGGCGGGTTATCAAACCAACGGGCTGCTTGCGACGGTGGCCGGCGGCACGCCGGTATTGTGCGCGCGCTGCCACAAATCGAACGCCCTGCCCGGCACAGGTCTGCCCGGCGCGCCGGACTTCACCCACGCCATGCACACGCTGCACGCCACGGTGGTGGATCCCACCACCGGACTCACCCTGGATGCGGCCAGCAATCGCACGGCCTGTTATCGCTGCCATCCCGGCTCCGCCACCCGCTGCCTGCGCGGCGCGATGGGCAAAGCCATTGCCACCAACGGCACCATGGCGATCCAATGTCAGGACTGCCATGGCCGCATCAGCAACGTCGGCCTGAACACGCGCCAAGGCTGGCTGCAGGAGCCGTTGTGCCAAAGCTGCCACACCGGCCCGGCCACGCACAACAACGGCCAGATTCGCTACACCAGCACCTTTGTCATCTCGAACCAAACGCGCATCGCGGTTGACCGCCTGTTTGCCTCGAACACGAATGCGCCGGCGGCCGGCTTGTCGCTCTATCGTTTTTCCATGGGCCATGGCAATTTGATGTGTGAAGCATGCCACGGTTCCACCCATGCTGAATTTCCCTCGGCCAAGCGCAATGACAACCTGCAATGCATCGCGCTGCAGGGGCATACCGGCAAGCTGGGCGATTGTCTGGCCTGCCATGTCACGACGCCCAACACCGTCTCGAACGGGCCGCACGGCATGCATCCGGTGGGCTGGCTGAGCGGGCACAAGGATCCGGGCGACAGCGAGGCGCAGTGCGCGACTTGCCATGGCACCGATTACCGCGGCACCGTTTTGTCGCGCATGTTCGCCGAGCGCAAGCTGACCTACAAGTGGAGCACGAATGCGTTTTGGATGGGGCAGCAGATTGGCTGCTACACCTGCCACAGCGGCCCCAATGACGACAATCCAAATCCCAACCCGCGCCCCGTTGCGCACCCCGCAATGGCCGCGACGACTGCCGGCACGCCGGTGCAGATCGGCTTGCAGGCGACCGATGCAAATCCCCTGACCTTGCGCATTGTGTCACAGCCGGAACACGGCACCGCGGGCTTGAGCGGCACCAATGCCACCTATTTTCCCGAGGCCACGTTCGTCGGGCACGACACGTTTACGTACGCCGCATGGAACGGATCGGCCGACTCCAATCTGGCCACTGGCAGCGTGGACGTGGCTCAGGGCGTCTGCCAGCTGACCCTGTCGGCCATCGCACCGGATACCGCGGCCGTGACCGCCGCCGTGCCGTTTTGGGCGTCGACCACCATCAGCGGCTGCTCCAACGCGGTGGCGTATTCGTGGAACTTTGGTGACGGTAGTTCAACCACGCAGCAGCAAAACACCTGTCACATCTATTATCTGGAGGGCGTCTATCAATGGGCGGTGACGGCCAATGCGGGTGTGACCAACGTGACGCACACGGGTGAGATCTCGGTGAGTTACGTCCCCGAAGCAGTATCGCTCTGGCTGGGTGTATGCCTGCTGCCGGCACTGCGCCGGTGGCTCCCAGGGTGCTGAAGACAAGCGTGGACTGCCGTGGGGCTCAGTCGTCCCCCTTTTCCCGCCAACGGCGGGAGGGGTGACGCACGCCGCGGGCGTCGGGGGTCGCAGCCGTCCCTCTTTCGGCAAAATCCCTCCCCCCACCAAGCCGGGGTACTCCCT
>JAPLST010000164.1:857-1957 GCA_026398485.1 bacterium | reverse complement strand
CATTCTCGACCGCGCCCGCGCCCGCGGCATTCCCTGCAAATATCTGCCGGCTGATGCCCACAAGACCAAACTCGACGGCGTGCAGGAAGTCAACTATCTGCACACGCTCTTGGGCGCGGGCGTCGAGTATGTCGTGCTGGCCGGCTTCATGCGCATGATCAAGGGCGGCATGCTGGCGACGTTCCCGCGCCGCATCATCAACATTCATCCGGCGTTGCTGCCGGCGTTTTCTGGCTTGCACTCATGGGAACAGGCACTGGCGCATGGCGTGAAAGTGACCGGCTGTACCGTGCATTTTGTCGACGGCGGCATGGACAGCGGGCCGATCATTGCGCAGGCGACCGTGCCGGTGCTGGACGACGACACGCCCGCAACCTTGCATGCCCGCATTCAAGAACAGGAGCATGTGTTATACCCGCGCGCCCTGCAATTAGTGGCCGACGGGCGCATCACAGTGCAGGGCCGGCGGGTGGTACAAACGACACAAAATGTCGATTGTCAACAGTAGTTAGAAAAAAGAAAGGGCATAGCAATGAAAGCACGCAAGATAATCATAAGTGTGGTGGAGGATGTAGCGGTCGCAGAGAACAATGCGCCCGAAAAGGCAATTCGCAATGCATGACCCCGCACCGCTCCCGAGCTATCGCGAAACCTACGTGCCGGCGCAAGCGGTTTGCGTGGATGAGCAGCGACTGCGCGCCTGCATTGCCGCTAACGATCTGGCCGGCGCACTGAATGTCTTCAGCAATCTGCCACCGGCTTATGTACATTCAGGCACGTTATCTCGCCTTGCGGAATGCTTTGCACGTGTTGGTCAAACCAATGCGGCGTTTGCCGCATTATGGCGGGCGTATGGCATGCGTTGCGCGCTTGCCAGTGCACTGGGTGGAGACGCAATTCAGTATCCAGTGCTCGAAACGGCGCAACTTGAGGAATGGTATCCGGCCGCTGCGTGTGAGGATGCCGCGCACTATCTTGCGTGGTTTGCGAAGCAGGTGCATCAATGCGCGCAGTTGCAGAAACCTGAACATCTGGATGCAATGAGAATATCGCCGCTCTATCATGTGGCGCAACAGTACACCGCGAACACTAACCTTGTT
>JAPLST010000164.1:0-811 GCA_026398485.1 bacterium | reverse complement strand
TCAATGAAAAGCAATCCAACTCTCTTGACCTTTGTGGCCTTCATAGGAATGCTCTGTGCGTCACTGGACGCGGCCGAGCAGAAAGCATCTACAACGGCGCAAAGGCCGACGAATACGACCAACACAATGGTGAATGCGCAGGCGGCGCACTACAAGAGAGTCAAGACCGCGGCGTCACGCTTCGATGAGATGTTTCTTGTTGCGCCGGCGACTCAGGGAGAACTGCGCTCCGCCATCGCAATGATGGTGGCCCAGGGAGCCAGCGTCCGTGACCTTTTTCGACTTCACGACAGAGTTCCTTCTCAGTTAAGGTACATTGTAAGCAGTGCTATGACCGCGCGCGCAGAATCGCCAGAACAGCACGCGCAGTATCGTTGTGTCTACGCACAAGACCTTCAAGACGTACTCGAAACAGTGTCCGAAGAAGCACGCAGGGAAGGGGAAAAAGCGCTAGAAGAAGCCAGCGCTTTTGAACGGAGTGCTGCGTCAGCCTACTTAGCATCCTCTTTAGGTGCCTTTGTTTACGGCTTGAAGGATGGGGACTTAGACAAGTCATGGGAGTTTTTCAAGAACCACCAGGAGCTTCTTTCGTGCTGCTCATGTGTGCAGGGCTGCTATTTCGACAACTGGGGTTCTGCGATTGTGTACGGAAACAAGGATCGTATAAGAATCCAGAACTCCTGACATAGGGGTGTTCTAAATGTCCGCTTTATTTCGTCAGGACGGGTCTTGGATGGCATAGCGCAGGCGCAGCCGCGAGCCCGGGAAGAGGGTTTCCCGTGCGTTGAGTTCTTCGCACAAAGCGGCGATC
>JAPLST010000423.1 GCA_026398485.1 bacterium | reverse complement strand
TAAATGTCAATTGTAAACGCCTGACCCCACTCTGCCTCCGATCGCACCTGCTGCAAGAAGCCGCCGCGACGCAATCTGCTTCAGAATGGGAGCGACTGGGGCGAAGTATCGTCCCGCCATCGGCGTGGATCGCGAATCTGCCGCTGATTTCTTTCGCATCGAAACAAATTACTGACGGGCTGGAACGGCACAGACGGCCAACGCTGCCGTGCCACACCATAATTTATTTCGTTGCGAAATAATTTCCTCTCTCAATCGACACAAAATGTCGATTGTATTCGGCTGCATGTGCCGTTGGGCGTTGCTGCATCGGCGCACGGCTTCAAACGGCGCGAACTGTTGTCAGCGCAGCTCACACACGCATTACGCCCGAGCCCACTCCGCCCCGTAAATGTCAATTGTAAACGCCTGACCCCATTCTGCCTATTGTAAACGCCTGACCCCACTCTGCCTTTGGGTGTAGCTGACGCTGTGCGTGATCACGAAATTATTGGTGATCTGGGCTTCGATGTTGAAGGTCAACGCGCCGGTGCCGCTGACGGGCACGTTGGTGGCGACCCATGCGACATTCTGGCCGTTGCGCAGGGCCAGTTGTGCGGTGGTCCAAGCGGAAGCGCTGCTTTGCTTGACCTTGACCCAATGCGCGGTCCAGCAGTCTTGCACAATGCCGCGCAAAGTGAGTTTGCCGGCGTTCCAGTAGATGCCGGTGAGCTGGTTGTCGGCGGTGTGCGTGTAATTGTCAACGCGCGCTTTACCGTCAAATATCTGGCAGAGCTGGATGCGGTTGCCGGCGTCGTCATAGGCGAACTGATTGGAGACGGTCGCTGAGGCCAGCGACCCTGTACGCAAACGCAACGGTCGCCGAGGCCGGCGCCCCTCCCGTACAACGTGTGATGGCCGAGATCATGGTAGCCGTATCGTACTCATATTGATATGCGTCTAGTATGACAGATTGGGTGCGATTCGTCAAGCCGGTCAGGCGGCCGCGTGCGTCGTAGGCGTAGTCGGTGTAGACGCCGTTGTTGTACGACTTGCACGTGAGGACACCAGCGGGATCGGCAAAAGTGTACGCGGCGGATGCGCCTGCGCCGCTCACATTCGTCAGACGGTCGAGGTTGTCGTAGGCATAAGCGGTGGATGATTGGATGTTTGGAAGAATGAAAGATTGGAAGAGCAGGCCGGTGCGGTTGCCGACGGGGTCGTAGCTGTACAGCGTGGAATATTGGAGTGCTGGAATGCTGGAGTAGTAATTGGATTCATAGAGAAGCTGACCGAGGGCGTCGTAGAGGAAGCTGATGCTGTCGCCGAACGATGAACCAAACGCGACTTGGCGCAGATTCTGGTCGAGGAAGCGATTGTAATAGAGTGCGCGCGCGGTGGTCGGTGCGTCAGTGGTAGAGCAGATGCGGCAGAGGCACGGCGGTGAGGCCGGCTTAGATTCTACGGCGCGCCCCGCGGTCACAAAGGCAGCAGCAGCAGTGGCAGCATTTGCGGGACTGGCTGGCGCCTTAGCTGGTTGCAGCACGGAGGTCGCTCCCGCGCACAGTACTAATGGCCGCACCAGCTATCGACGGCTGACAAAGGCAACGGCGGCAAGCGCCAACAGCAATGCGGCCGGCTCCGGAATGTTTGGTTCGCGCGGCGTGGCTTGTTCATCAGGCGTGGTTGAGTTTGCCCATGGCGCGTTGAACCATTCGCCCGGCTGCGGCCATTTGGCCAGCGTGGTGTTGGAGACCGCCGTGTCGACCAGCGCGGTCCAGTCATCAGGTGTGCCGGCTTGGGCGAAGGTGGTGGGCGTCGCGCTGCCATACTCGAAGAAATGCACGACTGCGCCGCCGGGGTCGCGCAAGCAGACGGCATCCGGCCCATTCTGAATGCTGCTGAATGAGGCGGTTTCATCACCCACGACCGTCGAGTTGGTGGGCACCAGCACAAAGAAACCAATGGCGCGCCCGTCCGCCGTATACTTGTTGGAGAGCGTGAATTCGCCAATGGTATGCGCCGCATAGGGCGGGTTGGTAGGCGTGGCACCGTTGTACAACTCGATTTTCCAGCCCAGCAGATTGGTGCCGGCATAGCCGGCCAGCTCGATGAATTCCTGATCATCCGCGCCAGGATCATCCGTTTCAATTTCGTTGACCCAGACGGGCGCAGGCGCCGCGCTGCGGCCGCTGAAACTGACGGGTTTGGCCGGGTCGGTCGGATCGTTGCTGGCGACCGTGAACGTGGCGGTGTAATTCGTGTTTGGAATGCTGCCGGCCGCAAAGACGACGGTCATGGTGACGGTGCCGCCGGGTGGCACAAGCACGGGTGCGGGCGGGGTGATGCTGAAGCGCGCGGTCGCGCCGGCGGTGGGCGTGAAGGCGGTGTTGGTCAAGGTCACGTGTGCGCCGGTGTTGCCAATCCGCAGCGTGTTGGTGACGGCGCGACCAATGGCGACAACACCAAAATCAAGCGTGCTGGGCGTGATGACGATATTGGGATCATCGGCGGGCATGAACGTTTGGCCGAGATTGATGGCATTCGGCGTGGCGTTCGTGACGGCCCACGCGAAGTCGGTGTAAAACGCCCCGGCGCCGACCAGCTGCAATGAATAACTGACGGCCAAGGTGCTTGGTTCCGCGACCCCAATGTCTTGCGACTGCATGCCGGCGGCCGGGCCATCCACGGCCAGAAACGAGCCTTCATAGCTGAGAAACTGCACGACGCTGGTGTCGGGCCGCACCAACGCCAGGCCGTCCGGCCCGTTCTGCAGACCGGCGATAGGAAACCATTTGACACCAAAGCCGGCTTGGGTGTTGACCAGCATGCCGGCCAGCGGCGTTGTTTTATAGCGCTTGCCATCGTTGCCGTTGTAGGCGACGATGCTGTAGTTCGTCAGATCCAAGCCGGCTGGGCCGGCGACTTCGGCGCCTTCGTTGGTATCGGTGCTGTCGTTGTCATAATGGATTTCATTGATCCAAAGATTGGCCGCCAGGATGGGTAGGGCTGCCGTCGCACCACAGATCACGAGGAATTTGCCGCATGCGTTCATTTGATTTCTCCGGTACCCCGCTTGGGTTGAAATGCGGGAGTGATGGAGATAGTATAGCAAATCAAAGAAAAAGGCCGGGATTGCCGGCCTTTTGTCCAGGATACGGGTGAGGGTACCCGTTGCTGCGGTTACATCACCATCCGCAGCGCAAGTAGGTTGACGGGTTGTGACTCGGTGCGCAGCGCGCTTGGCTTGGTCACCTGCAGGCGTTTGCCGGTTTCGCGATCAATCGCCCCGCAAAAGAGTTCGATGGCCTCCAAGGGCGCGGTCAATTTTTGAACATCGTTGGTGCTGCATCGAAACCGGATCATGGCCTTTACCGTGTGAAGTTACCAATCAAAAAACAAAATAAACAAGCATACAGCATGCCACAGACAGCATGCCGGTGTGGAAAACCGGTGAAGAAAGTGCTGCAAACGTCGAACTGGTCTATGATCTGCTGCGGTTGTTGCGCCGTTTCGGGCCGTAAGCCGGGCCGGTGCTTTTGGGCAGTCATGCGGCAATAGTGCCGCACATTTTGTGGCACGCGCGACCAAAGTGCCGCACGCGGCTGGCGGAATTGGAAGAATGGAAGATTGGAAGGATGGAGAAATGGAAGAATGGAAGAATGGAAGAATGGAAGAATGGAAGAATGGAAGAATGGAAGAATGGAAGAATGGAGGGATGGAGGGATGGAGGGATGGAGGGATGGAGCAGGGCAGATGCCTTAAGCTAACCAAGTCGGCGGGGTTCCGTATTATGGGTACTGGACCTTCATCAATTCTGCCGAACCCGAATCCCGCCCGCGGCACGGGTGATTGCAAAATCAGGCGACAATACACTATAATCACTGATAAAGGATGACATGGTGAGTCAACGGATCATAGTGCTCGGCACGGGTGCGATAACCATCGGTGAGGGCAGCGAGTTCAACGGCGCCGTTACCGCGGCGTGCCGCACGTTGCGCGCCATGGGTCACACGGTGATTTTGATTGAAAGCCACACGGCGGCCCTGGCCGCCGATGCGCGCCTTGCACACGTGACGTATCTTGAGCCGTTGCAGCGCCAGAGTGTGGAAAAAATCATCATAAAAGAGCGGCCGCATGCCGTTTTGGCGACGGCCAGCGGGCGCAGCGCGTTCAATCTGGCGCTGGTCATGCAGCAGGTGTCGCAGGCGATGTCGCAGCGTTTTTCCATGTTTGGCGCAAGCCGCGAGGTGCTGGAAAACGCGTTGAATCCCGAGCAGGTCGCACGGGTGTTGCATGGCACGCAGGCGCGCACGCCCCAGGCGTACATTGTCACCAAGAAAAAGCATGGCGAGGACTTGGGCCGCCAAATGGGCTTCCCGGTGGTGGTGCGGGCCTTGTATGGCAGCGGCAGTCTGGGCACGTCCTTGTGTTACAACACCCAGGAGCTGCAGCGCGCGATTGATGTGGCGCTGGCAGTCAGTCCGGTCGAGCAGGTGGTTCTCGAAAAATCGCTGGCGGGGCGGCGACGGACGGAGTGGGCCGTGGTGCGCGATCAGCGCGACCATGTCCAGGTGCTGGGCAGTGTTGAGTTTCTCGACCCGCTGGGCGTGCATTCGGCCGACACGCCGGCCGTCACGCCGGCGCAGAGCCTGGCGCCCGAACAGGTGCAGCACATTCACAGCATCGTCAGCACGGTCGTGCGCCGGCTGCAATTAGTGGGCGCGGTGACCGTGCAGCTTGCCCATGACAGTGCCAACGATGAAATTACCGTGGTCAGTATTGCGCCGTATGTGACGCGCACCACCATGCTGTGCAGCCGCGCGACGGGCGTGCCGCTGGTTGAATGGCACACGCGCCTGTGTGGCGGCGAGGTCTTGGCGGATCTGCGGGCGCGGCTGCAGACGCCGGCGGATGACTTGTTTGCCGGCGCCGAGGCGGCCGCGCAGGTCTGCTGGTGCCGGGTGCCGATTTTCCCGGGCGGGCGGCTGATGGGCACGCAGGAGGCGTTGTCAACCGCGGCCAAATCCGTGGGGGCGGCCTATGGCGTGGGGGACACCTGGCTGGCTGCGCTGCAGAAAGCGATTGCCGCCGCCGGCCGGCCGCCGTTGGGCGCGGGCTTTGTCGCGCCGCGCGAAGCCATGGCGTGGAGTGACGATGATCTAAGGACGGAATTGGGCAAGGCTTCCGCGGCGCGCTTGTGGTATGTGTATCACGCCGTGGCGTTGGGCATGACCGGTGAAGAGCTGGCCGAGATCACCGGCATGGCCTTGTGGTTTTTGCAGCAACTGGCCGCGTTGTATGCCGCCGCGCAACGCTGGCAGGCATGCATGCCGAAAGATTTTATTGCCAGCACGGATCTGCAGCACGATCTGCTGCTGGAAGCCAAGCAGCAGGGCGGCAGCGATGAACAGCTGGCCCGCGCGCTGAGTCTTGAGCCGGCGCGTTTCCGCGCACACCGGCACAAGCAAGGCGTCACGGCGGCCTGCCGGTTGCTGCCAAGCCGGCGCGGCGTCCACGGCGCCCGGCGGGCGGTCTGCTGCCTTGACTACGGCCCGCAGGCCCACCCGCCGTTGCACGCAGATGGCGCGCCGATTTTATTGATTGGCGGCAGCACCTCGCTGCTGCACGGCAGCGCGGATTTCGATTACATGCTGGCGCATGCCGCACTGGAGCTGGCGGCGCACGGGCACGCCAGTGTGCTGCTGACCCCCAACGCGCTGCACGTGGCGAACGAACTCGACCTGGCGCTGCGGCACTACATTGAGGCGATCACGCCGGAAGCGCTTGGCGCGGTCGTCGCACTCGAGCGGCCGGCGGGCGTCATGCTGCAGTTTGCCGACCGGCAACCGGCCGAGATCACCGAGGCATTGCGGACGCTGAACGTGCCGGTGCTGGGCACGCCGTTGCCCAGCATGGAGCGTTTGCTGCGGCGCGATCGTTTTCAAACATTGCTGCAAAAGCTGGACATCCGGCAGCCCTCGCACGGGGTTGCGCATAACGCGCATGAAGCCTATCAAGTGGCGCATGATGTCGGCTATCCGGTGATTGTGCATCCCGCCCATCCGTTGCATCGGCCGCGGGTGGCGATCTGGTATGACGACCAGGATGCGCGCGCATTTCTGGAACAAGCCACGCGCGTGGCGGAGCTGTACCCCTTGTCGGTCGAGGAGTTTTTGGAAGCCGCGCATGAATTTCATGTCGAGGCGGTGACGGATGGCACGGCCGTGCATATTGCCGGCGTGGTCGAGCATGTTGAAGAGGCCGGCATTCACTCGGCGGACAGCGCGGCGGTCTGGCCAACCTGCACCTTGCCGCCGGAGATTGTCAATGAAAGCCGGGCCATGGCGCTGTGCCTGGCGGGCGAGCTGGAGCTGCGCGGCACGATCGGCCTGAAATGCGCCTATGCCGACGGGCGCATTTATCTGCTGGATGTGTTGCCGGTCACGACCCGCACGACGGCCTTGATTCACAGCGCGGCCGGCAACCGGCTGGTGCCGCTGATCACGCGCGTGCTGTTGGGCCAGACGTTGTCGGAGGAAGAGGCCCACGAATGGGTCGGCGACTATCTTGCCGTGCGCGCGCCCGTGTTTCCGTTTGCCCACTATCCCGACAGCGACGCCGCGCTGGGCCCGGACAATTGCGCCATGGGCCAGGCCATCGGCCTGGATCCCTCGTTTGGCGTGGCCTATGCCAAAGCCTTGCTGGGCGCGGGCAACAAATTGCCCACCAAGGGCTGCGTGCTGTTGAGCGTGGCGGAGCATGACAAAGCCGAGATGCTGCCACTGGCGCGCAAGCTGCGCGCGCTGGGCTTCAGCCTGATTGCCACGCGCGGCACGGCCGCCATTCTGCAGCAGAACGGCATTCCGACCGAGACCATCAAAAAAATGCACGAGGGCCGCCCGAACGTCATGGATCACATCATTGACGGCCATGTCCAGTTGATTATCAACACGCCCGGCGGCAAGGCGAATCGCAAGGCGGAAGCGTTGATGCGCCACGAGGCGGCAGATCGCGGCATCCTGGTCATTACCACCCGTGCCGGCGCGCGCGCCACGGTCGAGGGCATTGAAGCTTTTATGCGGCGCGGCTTCGACGTCCTGCCGCGTGAGCGCTACACCGAAACCTTGCGGCTGCAACGCATCCTGCCGCTGGACACCCAGGCAACCCTCAACCTCGCCTGATCATGGACGGCCTTGTCATTGCCCGCGATGAAGCATTGTATCCGGCGCGCCTGCAGGCGCTGCTCGGCGTGGATGCGCCGCCCTGCATCGCCGTGGCCGGTCCCGTGGCAGCCTTGGCGCAGCACTCCCTGTCGCTGTTTTGCTCCATTCACTGCCCGGGCGCCATGATTCTCCAAACCTATGATTTTGTCAGCCGGCTGCGGCATCACGCGGTGACCGTCATCAGCGGCTTCCATGCGCCCATGGAAAAGGAATGCCTGCGCACCATCATGACCGGCAGCGCCGGCGTGGTCTGGTGCCTTGCCAAATCATTGACTTCCTTTGCGCTCCCGCGCGAGTTTCAACCATTGTTTGACGCCCGGCGGCTGACGGTTCTCTCGCCCTTTCCGGAGAGCGTCACGCGCATCACCGACGAGACCGCGCGTTACCGCAATCTCGTGGCGGCCGCGCTGGCCGACGATGCCTTTCTGTCGTACGCCGCGCCCGCCAGCCACACCGAAAAATTCTGCCACCAACTCATGGCGTGGGACAAGACCGTCTTTACCTTGGACGCACCCGAAAACGAAGGCATCATCGCGCGCGGCGCGCATGCCATCCGGCCGGGCGACGCCAACACGTTATGGCCCCTCCCTTCTGAAACCAACACGCGCGACACCTTGCTGTAATATGGAACCAAACCTCAAGCCGCATTTGCATCCTTACACCATCAATGCCCTGCTGATCGGGCTGATGGCCAGTTTTATTGTGACGTTTATAATATGGGTGCTGACCGAGCGCCTGCTGACCTCCATCATTATCGGCGCGGTGCCGCTGGTCTTGGCCATTGTCGCCCTGCAGCGTTTGTTCAAGTGTGAAACCCGCGCCAGCGATGACGAGGAGCGCGACATCCCGCCCCCGCTCGACGAATAGGCGCGGCTATCCCGCGCGCAAATCCGCGTACAGCGTCGCGAGCGCCGCCACCATGCGCGCCGTGGCGAAGCGCGTCACGTCCGTCCGTTGCGCGCCGTCGGTCACCCGCGCACGCCACGCCGCATCACTGACAAACCGCCGCACTGCCTGCACCAGGTGCGCACGCGCGCCGGCCGGCACAAGGCTGCCATTCACGTCCTGGCGCACAATTTCACGCGCGCCGCCGACATCGTAGGTAAACACCGGCTTGCCGCCCGCCAAGCTTTGCACCACCGTGCGGGCCAGTCCTTCACGCAATGAGGCATGCACCAGCGCATCGGCCGCCGCCACCCACGCGGGAATGTCGGTTGGCGCAACGCGCCCGGCCAGTATAAGCTGCGGCTGAATGCCCGCCGCCCGGGCTTGGTGTTCCACGGTCGCGCGCAAGGGCCCGTCGCCAACCAGAATGCCCATGACGCGCCCCGGCTGCGCCTGCTGCGCGGCGCGCACCGTTTCGATAAAGTCCTCAATGCCTTTCATGGGAAACAAGCGGCTGATGCACAGCAGCACGAGCGTGTCATCCGCAATCTGCAAGCGGGCGCGCAGGGCAACACCGGCGGCATGCGCCGCGCGAAACGCGTCCACATCCATGCCGCTGTAAATCGTGCAATACTGCGCCGGCGTGCCCACGCCAGCCGCCAGTGCCGCAGCCGTCATGGCATCGCACACGCTGATCAGTTTGTCGCAATGCCGCGCACACCAGCGCTCAAGCCCGATATAGATGCGGTTCAGAACCCACGGCTGATATTGGTCAAAGGCCAGGCCGTGAATGGTGTGGACCACCGTGGCGCCCTGGGCCCGCGCGCGCCGGGCCGCCAGCCGGCCTATAATACCGGCTTTCGAGCTGTGGGTGTGAATGACATCATAGTGCGCCTCGGTGAAATGCCGCGCCAAGGCATGGTAGGCCGCCATGTCACGCACCGGGTTGATGCTGCGCACAAGTTGCGGGATCTGCACCTGGTTGCATGCGCCGGCGGCCGGGGTGGCATAGTCCAGCAAGGCGCCTTGTTCTTCCTCGGCGGGCCCGCTGACCAGGGTGACGTCATGCCCGCGCGCGGCCAGGCCGCCCACCGTCGCCAGCGTGTTTTCCTGCGCGCCACCCAGGATCATGCGCGTGATCACATGGCAGATTTTCATGACGCGCGCGTGGCCCGCCGTGATCGAGCCCGGCACACATAACGGTAGATGCCGTACAAGCCATTAGCGGCCATCGGCGTGGTCATTGGAATAATCAATAAATTATAACGCGGCTCGCCTTGGGGCCCCACTAACACAATAAAATACGCGCACAACACAAAAAAAACAATTGCCGCTTGGCGGGTTGCCGGTGTGCGCACCATCAGTACCCATCCCCATAAGGCCAGCAACGGGAAGCACACGGTGTAGGACGAAAGCAGCCCGGCGAGAACAACGCCGAGTGCCGCATGTGGCCAGCCAATCGTGTTGATGGCCGCGCGATTTCCGCTGACTATCGCGGTGGCCAACTCCATGGCCGGGGCGGCCGGCGCCACCATGCGCATCATTTCCTGCCACGGGGGCGCCAGCAACATGCGCAGCATGCGCAGCAACGAAACCTGGCCATAGGCATACCAGTGGCGCGCCACAAACGCGGAAAAAAGCTGCTTCTGGGCGCGGGTGACGTCGGCACGCGTGTGCAAGACGACGCGCGGCGTTGTTGGCTGCAGATATGTTGGTGGCACGAGCTGCGCCAGCCAGGTCACGTTCGTCGTGGTTTGCCGGGCAAACACGTCGGACATGGGTGCGATATCATATTTTTGCACAAGCAAGGTC
>JAPLST010000026.1 GCA_026398485.1 bacterium | reverse complement strand
TGTGAGTTGGTAGATCAAGGTCTTGCCGTCAAACGAGAGAATACCCATTGACGAGGTGCCCGTCAGTGTCTTCTCGTAGAGCTTGGCACCTTTCTTGTCGATCCAGACGACATACATGCCGCCGGCATTGGCACCCAGCACAGCGCAGCCGCCCTTGCCGTCCGCGACAATCTGCATTACGGACGTGAAGCCGTCGACCGCCCATTGGAACGTCGCCGCCGGCGCCGCTACGGCATACAGCAACACCAGCATTGCCACATAACTCAAAAATGATTTTTTCATCCCGACTCTCCCGCAATAAAGTTATGATCGTACGGCCATACGGCACCCACGATCGTTATGGTTGTTACTAGTATAGCAAATCTACCGGCATGCCGGCGCAATTTCGGGAGGGTCGCCGGCCCCGGCGACCGCAGCGTATGCCGGCGCAATTTTGGAAGGGTCGCCAGCCCCGGCGACCGCGGCGTATGCCGGCGCAATTTCGGGAGGGTCGCCGGCCCCGGCGACCGTAGCGTATGCCGGCGCAATTTCGGGAGGGTCGCCGGCCCCGGCGACCGTAGCGTATGCCGGCGCAATTTTGGGAGGGCCGCCGGCCCCGGCGATCGCAACATATTCTGCCGCCCTCGGCACAGGCGTCTACAGGATGACCGTCACCAGGTTGTCTTCGGCCAAATCCTCGCTGCGCAGCAGATTCGACGAATAGACGCGGCCATTCAGCAGCACGCGCGTCACGCCATGCTCGACGCCGCGCGGATTCTTGATCGTGATGCGCACGCGCTTGCCGCGGAAAACGCGCTGCACCTGCACGATCTTCCACGCCGCCGGCACGCACGGATCAATCCGCAGGCCGTCGTGTTCCGCGCGCACACCCAGAATATATTGTGTGATCGCCACCAGGTTCCACGCGGCCGTGCCGGTCAACCATGAATTCTTGGCCTCGCCGTGCGTGACCGCATCGCGGCCGGCGATCATTTGCGCGTACACGTACGGCTCGCAGCGGTGCACCTCGCTGATCTGCTCGCGCGCCGACGGGCAGATGCGCAAGTAATAATCCAGCGCGCGCGCGCCGCAGCCGCACAGCGCCTCGGCGATCACGATCCACGGATTGGTGTGGCAAAAGATGCCGGCGTTTTCCTTGTAGCCCGGCGGATAGCTGGTGATCTCGCCCATCTCGATGCGGTAGCGCGCGTACGCCGGCTGTTGCAGCACAATGCCGTGCGGCGTGGCCAAGTGCTTTTCGACCGCAGCAAGCGCCTTACGCGGCCAGCCCTTTGCCGCGCCAATCTGCGCCATGCAACAAATGCCGTTCGACTCGATGAAAATCTTGCCCTCGTCGCAACTGCGCGCGCCGATTGGCTGGCCGAAATGATCATACGCGCGGCGAAACCATGCGCCATCCCAGCCGGCGCGCTCGACGGCGCGCAGCATCTGCTGTTCCGCGCACCGGTAGGCAGTGGCATCCGCGGCGCAACCGCGCAATTCGGCGAGCTGCTGCATCTCGCGCGCCGCCAGGACGAACAGCCCGGCGATGAACACTGACTCGGCCACCTTGCCGTCCTGATTCGTCAAGGTCTGGAACGACTGGCCCGGCTCGGCCGAAAAGCAATTCAAATTCAGACAATCATTCCAGTCGGCGCGGCCAATCAGCGGCAGTTTGTGCGCGCCCAGCCGGTCGAGCGTATACTGCAGCGCGCGTTGCAAATGCGCATACAGCGTGTCCGCCGCGCGCGCGTCATTTTCAAACGGAATGCGCTCGTCGAGGAAAGCCCGGTCGCCGGTCTCCTTGACATACGCGGCGGTGCTCAGCACCAGCCAGAGCGGATCGTCGTTGAAATTGCCGCCGACGTCGTGATTGCCGCGTTTGGTCATCGGCTGGTACTGGTGAAACGCGCCGCCGGTCTTGAGTTGCGTCGCCGCCAGGTCGCGCAGGCGCTCCTTGGCGCGCGCGGGAATCATATGCACAAAGCCAAGAATGTCCTGGTTCGAATCGCGGAAACCCATGCCGCGCCCAATGCCGCTCTCGAAATACGATGCGCTGCGCGACAGGTTGAAGGTCACCATGCATTGATATTGATTCCAGACATTGACCATGCGATTGACATGCGCATTGGGGCTCTGCACGCTGAAGCGGCCGAGCAGCGCGCGCCAGTGCTGCTGCAACTTCGCAAAGGCATCATCAATCTTCTTGGCCGTCTGCAATTGCCGCAGCATGTCGTCGGCCGGCTTGGTGTTGACCACGCCGGCGCGCGTGAATTTCTCCGCGACCGGATTCTCGGCATAGCCAAGAATGAAGCTGATGCGCTTGCTCGCGCCGGGCGCCAGTGTCACGCGCACATGGTGCGACCCGATCGGCGCCCAGCCATGTGCGATGGATTTTGTGCTCTTGCCCTTGACCACCACAGCCGGCCGTTCGAGCGTGCCATACGGCCCGAGGAACGCGTCGCGCGACGTGTCAAAGCCGGCCAGCGGCTCGCTGCAATGGAAAAACGCAAAATGATTGCGGCGCTCGCGGTATTCGGTGGTGTGGTAAATCGTGCGGTCTTGCACTTCGACTTCGCCAATGCTGTAATTGCGCTGGAAGTTGGTGCAATCGTCCCAGGCGTCCCACAGGCAGAATTCGACAAAGCTGAACAAATCGAGCTGGGCCGGCTGTTTGCGCGTGTTGGTCAGCGTCAAGTCCCAGACTTCACAGGCAAGGCCGCGCGGCACAAAATAGCGCACGTCGCTGCGAATGCCGTGCGCGCTCGACGCAATGCGCGTGTAACCAAGCCCGTGGCGGCATTCATAGGCGGCGAGCGGCGTGCGCGTTGGTTGCCACGTTGGCGACCAGAATGTGCCGGTGGCATGGTCGCGCAAAAAAAGATAGCGGCCGTTGCTGTCCAGCGGAATATTGTTGTAGCGAAAGCGGGTGAGGCGGCGCAGGCGCGCATCGCGATAGAAACTGTACCCGCCGGCCGTGTTGGAGATCAGCGCGAAATAATCGTCGCTGCCAAGATAGTTGATCCACGGCAGGGGCGTGTCCGGGCGGGTGATGACATATTCCGCGGCAGCATCGTCGAAATGACCAAAACGCATGATGGTGGCTCCCAATTGAACATTACAATTCAGTTGCGTTTATAATATACTAGA
>JAPLST010000476.1 GCA_026398485.1 bacterium | reverse complement strand
GTGTACATGTCATTGGGTGTGCCTTGGGCATCGGTGGCACCGGCCGGGCCGTTGTAGCTGTCCACGCCGCCAACCGTGCCGAAGCCAAATGCCATGGTGCCCGGCGTGCCGTCGGCATTGATCATGTTGCTGTAGTACGCGCCCGACCAGACGCTGTTCCAGTAATTGCCGTTGACGTCCGGATTCGCCGTGCTGTGGCAGCGGTAACTGAGGTCGTTGCCGAAGTCAATCAGGACTTTGGCCTCGGCGACTGGCACCAGCAACAGCATGGCTGAGCCAACGACGACACCCACACATTGAAGCAGTGCATTTATATTGTTTATCATCACTAATTTTCCTGTTCTAATTCACAGTACGGCGGCTGGGCTGCCCGCGTGCTGCCCACAACCAGTTGCAGAGCCTTCGAAGTAGAAGGCGCGGCGGCTGGCCAGCCGCCGCGCCGTCCAAACTAATCTTAGCTGCGCAAACGCCGCGCTGCCAAGCCAAGCATCAGACCGAGCCCGCCCAGCAGTGCCATCGGCTCCGGGATCACGTCGATTTTCATGGCGTTCAGATAGCCGGCACCGCCAGCGGAGCCCTGGAACTTGATCCAGATGCTGTTGGCAAACTGCGGCGCCACATTGCTGATCGTGACCACTCTGTCTTGGTTGTGATCAGCGTTCACACCCACCAGCAGACTGGCGGAAGCGACCGCCGTGGCGATATCATAATTGTCACTGCTGCAGACGTAGTAGATTGTCGTGTTGTTGGCGTTGTACTTGTGCGAGCCGAAGAAGGTCAGGTTATAGGTTTTGGTTGGCTCGAGGTTCTGCAGCGTGAAGGTCGACGAGACATAGAAGTCAAACGCTGCGGACTTGATACCCAAATCGCCCAACGCGGCGGCGTTGATCACGGCGTTGGTGTAGAGATAGTTGGGTGTGCCAGATGCACTGGTGTCACCGGCCGGCCCATTGTAACTATCGACGCCGCCAACTGTGCTGCCAAAGCCAAACGCGATAGTGCCCGCCACGCCGTCGGCATTGAGCATGTTGGCGTAGTACGCGCCCGACCAGACGCTGTTCCAATAGTTGCCGTTCGTGTCCGGATTCGCCGTGGCGGCACAGCGGTAGCTGCTGTTGTTGCCAAAATCGATCAGGACCTTGGCTTGGGCAACTGGCGCAAGCAGCAGGATGGCTGTCGCACTGATCAGACTGACAAGAGCTGTTTGACTTTTCATGTTGCTGTTCCTCTTCTGATGTTACGTTACGTGGTGGTCAACTAACCAACTGACTGGCGCGCCGCACGGCGGCGCAACCGGTTGCTTACAACCATACTACCAAAACGCGCCGCATTTGTCAAGCGCCGTAATTTGTTTCGTCGCGAAACAAATTAAGGTGCGGCACTGCAGCCGCAGCACGCCGCGGACTCTTTTTCTGTCCAAACCGTCATTGTGGCCACGGCGCTCGCCGTGGATTCTGCCGCCGCCTCTGCCGCTGCACCATCCTTCCGTTCATCCACCCTCCATCTTTCCAGTTCCGGCGGTCGTGGCTGCGGGGCACCTGCCTGTGCCGGGCACGGCAGACAGGCGCCGCGGATCTTTGTAGCCGCGGGCGGTGACCGCGGCGGTTGCGATTACGGCCGCCCTCAACGCGGGCGGCTACAATAATACAGCTGCGGCAATCCAAACCGTCCGGATTGGTTATCCCGCCGCGGCAGGATTGGCTGGTGCCTTAGCTGGCTATGCCGGACAAAAAGAAGGGGGCGGCTGCGCAGCCATCCCCCACTTGACAATCCATGCATGCGCGGCGCGCACCCAAAAACAACTATTTACCCGCGCAGTTTCCTCACGGCAAGGAGAAGCCCGGCGAGGCACCCGCCGGCGACAAGGCCCGGCTCCGGTATGACTTCCAGCCGCACATCATCGTAATAAATGACCCCGCTGGTCATGACGCCCAGCATCACGACCTTGAAGTTGGTCATGTTGGTCGGAAACGACGTGACATCATTGGTCACGGCAATCCACGTGTCATACACACCACCAAAGGCGGCATCTTTGACCGCGAAAATCTCTTGAATCGCCGCCGTGGACGGCGTCGGCTGTTCAAATTTCAGGATCGCGCTGCAATTGCCAAACCAGTCGGGATGCTGTGCCACCGCCGGCGCGTTGCTGGGCGTCATCATCCAGCAGGTCAGCCGGACAAACATGCCCGCCAAGTCTTGCGGAATGGCTTGATAGACATTCGCCCATTCGTCGATGCCGCCCTTGCAGGCCTCCGACCAACTGCCCTCATGCGCGGCCGAGTTGGTACGCATCATCGAGCCGGGAATGGTGCCGTTCCAGAAATCAGCATAGGCTTCGGAGCCGACTTCAAATGAGCCGTTGCTGACAATGTTCTC
This sequence comes from bacterium, assembly GCA_026398485.1. GTDB lineage: Bacteria > Auribacterota > UBA3054 > UBA3054 > JAPLST01 > JAPLST01. The sequence goes on along the minus strand of JAPLST010000476.1, from coordinate 4,193 downwards.
CGCAAATGCGCACGTGGCGCAGACAATCAGGCAGGCACAGACGGCAAGCGTGGTGGTGGTCTTCATGGTTCTTCCTTGATCAATTAAACGCCCCCGTTGCCGTGCCGTGCGGCAGCGTGCAAACGGTTGCATGCGGCTATGCTACCACAACGCCGTGTTTTTGTCAAACGCAGTGGCCACACATTGGCCGGACAGCCAATGTGCTGTCATGTGTCGGCGCCGCAGTTACAAAATGATCCTGGCCTCTCATGTGAAAGTGCTGCCCGGGAACACCAAGCTCCTGATTGGCTTTGGAGTTTGGACGTTTCTCCCCAATGTCTTTGCCGGATTCGCGTTCATTTGCGGTTCCCATCCTTTTCCGTGGCGCTCCTTCATCAATGGCCAAAACTCCGCTATGGCAGCATCGCAAAAAAAATGCCCCGGCGGTACGGCACGCGCAACCGGGGCACATACAAACATTTGCTTATCTGCGCTTCAGCCACATCAGCAGCGCGAGACACCCGCCCGCAACAAGGCCCGGCTCCGGAATGACTTCCACCTTCAGATCATCGTAATAGATGACCCCTGCGGTCGTAACGCCCAGCAACACGATCTTGAAATTGGCCATCCCACCTGGGAACGATGCGACCTCGTTGGTCACGCAAAGCCACTGGTCACGCACGCCGCCGGCGTGGATTCTGCCGCCGCCTCTGCCGCTGCACCATTCATCCACCATTCCATCCTTCCAATTCCGGCCGCCGCGGCTGCACCGCCGCCCCATCCTGCCATTCATCCACTCTTCCATCCTTCCAATTCAGGCCGTCGTGGCCGCGGGGCACGCCGCGGATGCTGCCGCGGTTCAGGTGGCTTTCATTGTGGCCCATCACCGGATGCGATTTTCGATCTTGTACCAGCCCTGTGCCCGGCCAGCAGCAACACTGCAAAACCCGTCAGCCCCGGCTCCGGCGCGGTCTGCACCAAAATCTTCTTGTTAACCGTGTCGATGTTCGCCGTGACGCCAAGTTCAGAGGCATCGTTGACCGCTACAACCTTGTCGCCGCTCAGGCTGCCGGTGTAGTTGACCACCGCATAGGTTGTGTTGGGCGCGAGAGTGGAACCTGCCGGAATCACAATGGTCGTCGCTTCACCCGCGGCGCTGGGCAGCGCCAGATTGCCGGCGACCTGCACCTTGTCACAATCCGGATTAGTAATCTTGCAGATAACTTCGCTGTCATTGTTGAGGGTAAAATTGGCGGTGGTCAACGTGCCAATGCTGGTGTTGCCCGGGTCAAGCGCGCCGCCGGAATTGACGGTCGTGGCGCCACCGACCGTGCCGCTGCCGCCCAGCGTGCCGCCGGAGTTGACCGCCACTGCGCTGCCCGCCGCCAGTGAGCCGTCCACCCGCAGCGTGCCGGCATTGACGGTAGTGGCGCCAGAATAGGTATTGGCGACGGACAGGATCAGCGTGCCCGCGCTCGATTTGAGAATACTCCCGTTGCCGCTGATCGCGCCGTCAATTGCTATGTCATAGGCATTGTCGGCGGTCAAGGTATAGCCGCTGCTGCCGGTGTCCAGGGTGCCGGCCAAAGTCAGGCTGCCACCGCTGACGGTGGATTTAAGTGTAATTGCCGCGCCCATGGTCAGGTTGTTGTTGATCGTCTGCGCGTTGGCAGAATCATTCTCGATCAAAGATTTCAGAGTAAGTGCGTTGCCGTTGAGGGTGAACACGGCTGCGCCGGAATCGAAGTAGATCGAGCCGAACGTGCTGCCGGCGGGGTAATTGATGGTCGGGCTGGTTCTCAAACTGCCGGCGAAATGCATGACGCCGCTCGCGACGGCAGCGGGATATCGGCCACCGACCCAGTTCTCATCCGTCATCGTGTCGCTGTTGGCGCTGCTGCCGCCATTCCACGTGCCGTCAGGCGTTATTTCGTTGATGCTCATGGCGTTGAGATAGCCTGGGGTGCTGCCAGCAGATCCTTTGAATCCAATCCAAATACTGTTGGCATATTGCGGCGCCACATTTTTGATTGTGGCCACCGTATTCTGATTATGTGCGGAGCCATTGCCCACAAGCAGACTGGCCGATGCTACTGCCGTGGCATAGTCATTGGCAGTATAGACGGTATAGACCGTCGTGTTGTCATCGTTGTACTTGTGCGACCCGAAGAAGGTCAAGTCGTAAACTTTGGCCGGATTAAGCTGTTGAATGGTAAAAGTGGAAGAGACGTAAAAATCGAACACCGCTTGCTGGATGCCCAGATCGCCCAGTGCCGCCGCGTCGATCGTCGCATTTACATATAGGTCGTTGGGGGTTCCTTGGGCACTGGTATCGCCGGCCGGGCCGTTATAGCTGTCCACGCCGGGAGCCGAACTGAAACCAAAATCAATCGTGTTCGCCGATCCGTCGGCGTTGAGCAAGTTACTCCAGTAGACACTCGAGTCTACGCTGTTCCAGTAATTACCGTTACTGTCCGGATTCGTCGTTTCGTGGCAGCGATAGCTTAGGTTGTTGCCGAAGTCGATCAAAATTTTGGCTTGGACGACCGGCGCGAGCAGCAGGATTATTGCCGTAGTTAGGAAACAAAAAAGCCGTCTTGCTATCGCCTTGCTTCTCATGATGGGTGTTCTCTGATAATGGTGATTAGGTGGTACAGATCCTCAATGAACGCCCAAAAGTAGCGTGGCATGTCATTCCCCCTAAATCAAGGGCATCCGCGGCCCGCAGTGCAGGTTGTGCCGCGGACACCCCTGTTTTCACATGCAAATGCTACTGGGTCAGTTTTTTCCAGAAGAGCAGCAGCAGACTCAGGGCGCCGGCGCCCAGCAGCACCGGTTCGGGGATGATATCCAGCTGAACTTTGTCGAAATAGATGACGCCGTTGCTGAGCGTGGCCATGCAGATGACCTTGAAGTTGGTCATGTCCGGCGGAAAGGAGGGGATCTCGTTGGTCAGGCAGAACCACTGGTCGCGCACGCCGCCGGCGTTCACATCGGGGATGCCATAGGCGGGATCGCCGATCGGATCGTAGGAGTCTGGTTGCTCAAATTTGAAGACGGCGCTGCAACTGCCGCAGGTCGCCAAGACAGACTGCCCGGCGAGATCCGCCGGGCAGCGCTGAAAGACGTTGGCGTTGGGGAGTACCCCGCCCAGGCAGGCCTCCGACCACTCGCCGTCGTAGGCGGCCGAGTTGGTGCGCATCATCGCGCCGGGAATCGTGCCGTTCCATACGTTGGCATAGGCTTGATAGCCGTTTTCAAACGAGCCGTTCTGCACCAGCACTTTGGGCAGGACTTCCAAGATTACATTGTCATAATAGATCAAGCCGGCGCTGTTGATGCCCAGCAAGACAACTTTGAAATTGGCCATGTTGGCCGGAAATGAATCGACTTGATTGGTCAGGCAAATCCACTGGTCGCGCACGCCGCCGGCGCTCACATCTTTCATGCCGGTCACTTCGTTGATTGCATCGTAGGAGCCCGGCTTTTCCATTTTCAGGATCACGCTGCAGTTGTTGTAAGTGGCCGGCCAGTGTGCCACGGCCGAATCACTGCTGGGCGACATGACCCAGCAGGTGACGCGCACGGTCAGGCCCGAAAGATCACCCGGATAGGCCTGCAATACATTTGCCCAATCGTCGATGCCACCTTTGCAGGCCATCGACCAGATGCCTTCTTCCGCAGCCGAGTTGGTGCGGATCATCGAGGTGCCGACCGTGCCGTTCCAATTGTCGGCCCAATGCAGGTAGCCGACTTCAAACGAGCCGTTACTGATGATGTTCTCTGCGAATGCGCATGTGGCGCAGACGACGAGGCAAACACAAAGGGCGAGCGTGGTGGTGGTGGTCTTCATGGTTTCTCCTAAAAAATTAGCTGGGTGAACTGGTTGGGCTGCCTTCGCGGCAGAGTGCGCAACCGGTTGTACATATATTTGTATCACAAAACGGGGTTTTTGTCAAGTGCCCGTTGGTGTTCTCTGAAATTCCGATATAGGGGAAGCGCGAACCTGACGCAGCCAAATCTGTTGTGGGTCTGCGCGTGTGTGGGTAGGGCGGTCAGGCCCTGACCGCCGTTGCTGCATGCGCGTCGCACGCCGGTGATACAATGGCGCAGCGACGAGCGCGGCGGTCAAGGGCCTGACCGCCCTACCTATGTGCTGCGCGCCGCACGCCGTGCGTCGGCTACGGGCAGAAACACACGTGCGCAGCAGGAGT
>JAPLST010000215.1:7022-18911 GCA_026398485.1 bacterium | reverse complement strand
GGCGGCACCACGGTGGGCTCACCATGGAACCCGCACCACAGTGCCATGGTTGTGAATTCGTACGCGCCCATGTCGACCACGCCGTACATGATGCGCTGGGTCAGCGCGAGATCGCAGGCCGTCAACATCCAGGGCGCATTGGCCCCCTCGTTGATGCACGGCGATGCCGAAGACAGGCGGAAATCGCCCGCGCCGGGATCGACAAACTGCGGATCGCAGCCGATATTGCCATTGCCCTCGATCAGCGGCTGCGTGCAGACGCGGACAAATGTCGCCTGCCCGGCTCCCGCAATGTTGGCGGGTTCATTGAAATACACGATCGTGTTTGACACCGTGCCGCCATTGTTGCAGTAGATGCCGGCGACACCGGCTTGGTTGGACACGATCGTGCAGTTGGCAATCCCGCCACCCAGATTGAGGTACGCGCCGCCGCCGCTGTTCCCGGCAATGAGGGAGTTGCGGATCAGGCCGCCTTGGTAGGTGCTGATACCGGCGCCCATGAACCACGACATATTGGCGGTGAGGTAGCAGCCGTCCAGCGTGCCGCCCTGGAAGAAATAGGCGCCGCCGCCCTGCATGGCATTGTTCACGGACAGGCTGCTGCGCACCACCATGCCGCCGCCTTGAAAGTACACGCCGCCGCCACTCTCAACGGCCGAGTTGTCGTGGATCAGGCAGTTGGTGACCACGCCGCCATACGCCAGCGCAATGCCACCGCCGGAGGTTGTGGCCATGTTCCACCGCACTTCGCTGTCGATGACCGTGCCGCCGTTGTACGTCTGGATGCCGGTGCCTTGGGCGCAGTTGTTGTAATCCACAAGGCAGTTGGAGACGATGCCGCCACCGTACAAGATGATACCGCCGCCATAGTCGGGCGAGCGATTGTCGCGGACGGTACAGTTGATGAGGACGCCGCCGCCATTCAGCACCACGCCGCCACCCTGGCCGCCGATGCTCGTCGCCGCGTCACCGCGGAAGATGTAGAAGCCGTCGACCACGGCGCGCGGCGCGTCAATGCGCAGAACACGGTGGGCCCAATTGCCATGTATGGTTGCGCCAAGATTCGTCAGGCTCTGCAACGTCACGTTGCGGTTCACCACCACCTCACTGCGCTCATAATACGTGCCGTTGGAGACGATGATAAGATTGCCGGCGGACGTATATTGCAGTGCGGCGATGATGCTGGTGGCCGCCGTGTCCCACGAGAGGAATGGCGGCACATGTGCGCCGTCCAGCGCCACATAGTTGGTCGTGACCGACGCCACGTGGACGACGACGGTGGCGGATGCGGACATGGTGCCGTTGAAGGCGGCGAGCACGACGGTGTAGTCGCCGTTGTTGCTCCAGGCATGGGTGACGGAGTAGGCGTTCAGCACCGTCCGCGGCGTCGTTCCGGTCTGGATGGTCCACCGCAGGCGGATAATCTTGCCTTGCACGGCGGAGAACAGGTCGATCGGCGCGCCCACGCCGGCGTTGGTGACGGGCGCATAAATGGCCGCCACCAGCGGGCCCAGCAGGTTCGTCGGATACATCTCGTCGCAGCCAATGTCCACGCGCGACCCGTTGATGCGCGGCTCGCCGTCGATGTCCGTGCCCGTGGCGAATGCGTTGGTGCCGGCGTTGATGCAGGGCGAATTCGTGAGGATGTGGGGATTGCCGATGCCGGCCAGCCGCGGGTCGGCCGTCGTGTTGCCTTCGCCGCCATGCGCCGGCGTGGTGGCGCAGTAGCGATAGGTCATGCCGCCCAGCGAGTCATACCAGTTCGAGCCCATGGCGCCATAATTGTAGTACAGGATCGAGTTGCGCACGTCGCCGCCGCCCTCGCAGAACACGCCGCCGCCATGGATCAGCGCGGCGTTGTTGGCCATGGTGCTGCTCTCGACCGTGCCGCCATAGTAGCACAAGACGCCGCCGCCGTATTGCGCCATGTTCCCGTTGAAATAGCAGTTCTGGACCGTGGCGCCGTAGTGGCATACCGCGCCGCCGCCGTACATCGTGGCCTCGCAATCAAGCACGACGCAGTTGCGCAGCGTGCCCCCGCCGTCCATGGCGATGCCGCCGCCGCTGCCGAGCGCGTCAGCGCCGGCGTAGCCATTGGTCAGCGTCAAGCCATCAATGACCGCGGCGCACCCCATGATAAAGAAGCAGGGATGCACATCGCCGCCGTCCACCATCGTTGTCTGCCAGCCGCCGAGTGAGGTGATGGTAATCGGCTTTGCCACCATGACCATGGCCGACTCCCGGTAGGTGCCGTTCGAGAGGATCACCACGCCGCCGGCCAGCGCGACATCCACTGCCGCCTGGATGTTGGTCGCGGCGGTGGTCCACGAGGTGAAAGGCGCGACATGCCCGCCATCCAGCGCCACATAATTTGTCACCGGGCCGACAATGCTGACCGTCACGGTCGCCGCGGCGCTGCCGCTCAGGTTGCGTGCCTCAAGGACAATGGCGTGCAGGCCGGGCGTGTTCCATGCCTGCTGCACCACCGGGGTGTTCGTCACCATGCGCGTGCCCGCATCCGCGGCGATGGTCCAAATAAGTTGTTGGATCTTGCCCGCCGTGACGGCAGTGAACGCCAGTTCCACTTGCGTCACCGCCACGGTGGTGTCGGCCAGGATTGCCACGGCCAGGTTGCCACTCAGGCCGCTGGCCACGAGCTCGTCGCAGCCAATATCCACGTAGCCGCCCTGCACGCGCACCTCGCCATCGATGTCGGTCGTGACCAGCGCTGCATTGGTGCCCGCATCGATGCAGGGCGAATCGCCCAGCAGGTGCGGATTGCCCACGCCGGCCAGCAGGGGTGACGCGGTGATGTTACCCGTGCCTGGGGGAACGGGGTCTCCGCAGCAGTACTCCGCGATCGTGTTGGCATCGTTGTACATGTTTCTGCCGAACAGCGCGGTGTTGTCCGCGACAATGCAGTTGCGCGCATGGCCGCCTTCGAACAGGCGGATGCCACCGCCACGCTGGACGGCGATGTTGTCCACAACCGTGCAGCCCACGATGCAGCCATTTTCCAGCCAGGCGCCTTGGTAGATGCCGCCGCCGTCGTTGCTGCAAATATTGCCGGTGACAAAACAGTTGGCGGCCGTGCCGGCGCCGTAAATGTACATGCCACCGCCCAGATACGGGGCAGCGTTGCCGGCCACGATGCAGTGCTCGGCCAGACTGCCGTCATCAAGACTCATGCCGCCGCCGTTCTGGCTGGTCGCGATATTGGCATACACGCGGCAGCGGCGGGCCGTGCCGCCGGCGAGGCCGATGCCGCCAGCCTGCGGGGCACGGTTGCTGCAGACCGTGCAATCAATGGCTTGGGCCCCGTTCTGGCAGAGAATGCCGCCGCCGCCCAGCCAGCCTGTGGCCGTGTTGCCCACCACCGTGCAGTTGGAGACCACGGCCCCGGACTGGGCCGCAATGCCGCCGCCGCCACCAAATGGTGTCGTGTTGTCGGCGATCAGCGAGTCGCGCAGGATGGTGTTGGACGTGATCAGGAAGCCCGCACCTTCCGCCTGAAAGCTGGTGTTCGAGAGTGCCGGGCAACGCAGCGCGATCGCGTGGACCAAGCTCGCGCCGCCGCCATAATTCGCCCAGTTGCCCGTCAACTGGCAGTCCAGCACGGTGCCGTCCGCACAGTAGAGCCCGCCGCCGTAGCCTTCATACCACGCCGTGACATTCTCCGCAAACCAGCAGTTGCTGATCAGTGTCGCGCCAATGCTGCTCAGCCCGCCGCCCTGCACGGACACAAACGAACCCGTGGCCATGTTGCCGGTGAACCCCGTGTCGCGCACGCTGGTGGCGTCATTGGCAAACGCGCCGCCGCCAAATCGCGCCGTGTTGCTCTGGAAAATGCAGCCGGCAAGGCTGCCGCCGTTCAGGTATGCGCCGCCGCCATAGCCATCGGCAAGGCTGGCCCGGTTCTCCACAAAAGTGCAACGGGCAACCACGCCGCTGTTTTGATGGCATCCGCCGCCGCTGCCCGCCTCGTTCTGCCGGAGCATGCAGTCCACGACCGTCATGGGCGCCAGGCCATACACGCCGCCGCCCGTCGCGGCGGCGCAGTTGGCCACTAACACGCAATTGCTCACCTGGCCGGCCGGCATGCCGCCGTCAGTGTCCACGAAGACACCCGCGCCGCTCCTGTCGTAGACCACCGATCCACCCTCGCCGGCCGTCTGCGTGAAACCGTTCGAGATGGTAAAGCCGATCAGCGCGGCGCGGGCGTCAAGGTACACGCCGCGCACGGCGCCGCTGCCCGCCGGGCCTGCACCAAGAATGACCGTGCCCTCCGGCCCATTCACGCTCCGCACCGTCACCGCGTTCGTGGCCACCACCCGGCACTGCAACTGGTGGCCGGGTGTCACGCCGCCGCCGCTGTCATACACGCCATTCGTCACGAGGATGTCGTCGCCCGCTGCCGCGATGCGCACGGCGTCCTGAATATTGGTCGCCGCCGTCGTCCATGTCGCATACGGCGGGGTCGGCGTGCCGGGATTGTCACGCCAGACGCGCAAGGTCGCGCCCTGGGCCGATAGCATCAGGATGCAGACAACACCAAGCAGGCACAACGTGCGCGGCTGCCGCAACGGCTGGTGGGGGAACAACGTGCTCATGGACTCTCCAATAATCTTCTGTTTCATTTGCTGCATTGATATTATCGAAAGCAATCAATAATCTGTGTAATTATAACAGAGTCAGCCAGACAAGGCAAAAGGGAAATGCAAATGGGATTGCAAATATCTGAAATTCCGATATAGGGAAAATGCGAACCTGACGTAGCCAAATTTGTTGTGGGTCCTGCGCGTGCGTGGCCGGAGGGTGAGGTAGGGCGGTCAGGCCCTGACCGCCGTTGCTGCCTGCGCGCGCACGCCGGTGCTACAATGGCGCAGCGACGACCGCGGCGGTCAAGGGACTGACCGCCCTACCTGCTTCTGCGCGCTCTGCGCCGGCGGCTCCCGTGGCAGGATCGCCGCAAGGGAATGCGGCTCCCGTTCTTATAGCGGAATTTCACTGCAAATATCGAATATCGAAATGAATTGCTTCAATTCATTTTTATAGCAACAGCAACTACCAATCGCCAGATCTGGGGCGCAGCGCGGTATTGACACGGCCGCGGCGGAAGCATACAATGTCCCTGTAACGTATAGTATTTACTGTTCACATGAGGAAAACCCATATGTGGTGCGTGCGTGCTGTGAGATTGGTGGTGTGCGGCAGCCTTGCCGTTGCGCACACCGCCATGGCCGCGAAACCGGTGGTCACGAACGTGGCCGCGCGGCAGCAGGCCTTGCCCAGCTTTGTGGTGGACATTCACTACGATGTGGCCGACGCCGGCGGGCACACCCAGAGCATCGCCGCCGCCGTCTCAACCAACGCGGGCGGCCGCTACGACATCGTGCCCACCGACCTCGCGGGCGACATCGGCTATCCGGTCACCGTCGGCACGAACAAGCATGTCGCATGGAATGCCTACACGGACTTGCCGGCGTTCAGCTCGGCCACGGTGCGCGTGCGCATCACGGCCGACGACGGCCTGCCCGTGAACCCGCCCGCCACCGGCAACTACTGTGTCATCGATATTTCCGCCGGGCCCACGGCCGCATTCTATCCATTGCACAATCTGGCGTCACAGCCGGTGCTCACGGACGGCTACCAGACCACCAAGATTCTGTTGCGCAGAATCCCCGCCGGCATCTTCGTCATGGGTTCGCCGTCCAACGAACTTGGCCGCGGCGCGAACGAGGGGCCGCAGCACACGGTGACGCTGTTGTCAAACTTCTACATGGGAGTGTTCGAGATAACCCAGGCCCAGTACTCGAATGTGATGGGCAGCAATCCCGCGTACTTCCCCGTCGGGCCGCAGGGACCCAAGCGGCCGGTCGAGCAAGTGTCCTGGAACATGGCGCGCGGCGGGACATGGCCTGATGGTGGCCCGTCCAACGCCACCTTCATCGGCCGGCTGCGCAGCAAGACCGGCCTGGCCTTTGACCTGCCGACCGAGGCGCAATGGGAGTATGCCTGCCGGGCCGGCACGACCAACGCCCTCAACAACAACACGAATCTGGCGAGCATCAATAGCGATCCGAACATGAACATCCTCGGACGCTATTGGTACAACGGCGGCAGCGTCTATGCGAGTGATCCCGTCAATGGCGCGCACACCGTGGTCGGCTCGTATCGGGCGAACAACTGGGGCCTGTACGACATGCACGGCAACGTGGGGGAGTGGTGCCTCGACTGGTACGGGCCGTACACGGGTGATGCTACGGATCCGGCCGGCGCGCCGGCGGGCACGGGGCGGGTGATCAGCAGCGGCGGTTGGGGCAGTCCCGCGAAAGACTGCCGATCCGCGATCCGCTTTGCCTTGGATCCGGCGACGCCGTATTTTGCCGTCGGCTTCCGCCTATCCCTGCCGGCGGATCAATGAAACTGTCGATTGAACGGTAAATTCGTTCTGCAAACGAATTTGGAGATATCTGCAGCATCCATCCATCATTCCATTCATCCATTCATCCATTCATCCATTCTTCCATTCTTCCATTCTTCCATTCTTCCATTCTTCCATTCTTCCATTCTTCCATTCTTCCATTCTTCCATTCTTCCATTCTTCCATTCTTCCATTCTTCCATTCTTCCATCCGATTGACAGGCGCAGGCACATTCTGCTATAGTATGCACTGTTGACAGGCGCCCGTGCCTCGTGGGCATGGGAGAATCGGGAAGCCGGTGCGAGACCGGCGCGGGGACGCCGCTGTAACTGTCCACGCAACTTTCAGCAGCCACTGTTCCGCCGCACAACGCGGAATGGGAAGGCGAAAGAAGCCATGCGGACAGAAGCCAGAAGACCGACCTGGACAACGCTTGCTCCACGCAGGAGCTTGACTGTTTTTCCTCGGAACCAGGAATGACGGCGCACCGCATGATCCGCTCTGCATCCCGTCGCAGTCGCATTCTCCCTCCTGCAAGTGGTGGTATTCCTCGAGCGTGAAGGACACGATGAAGCGTGCGGGACACAGGGCGTGTGGGTATGGCGCAATAATCCTCCATCTCGGCGTGGCGCAGGCCGCGTGGCAGCAATTGGGTGGCACGCCCGACAAGGCGGCGGCCAGCATGGCCATTGCGCCGCGCATGCTGCCGGCGGCCGAAGTGCGGCAATCCGCCGCGCTGGGCATCAAGTCGGGCAGTGGTGTCGTGGTGGCGGATGGCCGGGTGTATGCCTATGCGGCGGGCGCGCCGACCGGCGTGCTGTATTGCCTTGACGCGGATAGTTTGACGCCGCAATGGTCGGCGTCGGTGGCCGTCGCGGATTATGGCTATGGCAGTTGGGCAACGCCGTCCGTGGGCGCGGCCAGCATTGTGTACGCAGCCGATGCCTTTCTGGGCTGCTGGAATCTGGATGGCAGCGCGCGCTGGACGGCAACGTTGCCGGATCAGACCGTGAACAGCTCGGCGGTGATTGCCGGCAGTAATGTCATTGTGGCGTTGTTTAGTTATATGAACACGCGCGCCAGTGTCGCGGCCTACAATCTGGCAAGCGGGTCGCAAGTCTGGCACATGGTCATGCTGACGGGCACGGTCTTCTCAATTTTCTCCTCATGCACACCGGCGCTTGATGTGGCGGCGGGCAAAGGCTACGCGTGCTGCAACGACGTGGTCTGGCAGTTCGATGTGCTGACGGGTGCGACCGGCTGGGTGACGCGCATACCGGGCAAAGCCCTGAACAATGTGATGCTCTACAGCAATCGCGTCTGCGTGGTGAATTACGACGCGTATGCCGCACCAGCGCCGGCCTCAAATTTGTTTGTGCTGGGCGCCACCGATGGCGCGCTGCACTGGGCGGGCATCTGCGGCATGAGTGATGTGGCGCCGGCCGCGCAGGCAGGCGTGCTGGTGCATTCCTGCGGCGACAGTGCCGTCGCGCCGGCCGTGACCGCCTTTGATATGCAGACCGGCACGCAGTTGTGGCAGCGCACGGACGTGGGCCATTATGCCTTGCTGCCGGCCATCAGTAAAGGCGTGGTGTATGCCGCGGCTGGCTTGTATAGCGGCTGGGATTTTGCCACATACACGAATCTGAGCGCGGTGGATGTGCGCAGTGGCGCGCTGCTTTCACGCAACAACACGATGCAGGGCGGCGGCACGCCGGCAGTGGGCGATGATGTGCTCTACACGGCCAACAACGGCGTGGTGTACGCCTATGCCTGGGTGGCGGGCTTCATGCAGGCCGCGAAACTCGACGGGCGCATTCGTGTGACGGAAGTCGGCAAGGACATGCTGAAAATGAGCGCAACTGCCGCAAGCGCATGGCCGGCGTGGTTTACGAATGCAATCACGTTGCGTGTCGGCGCGGCCGTGGTGCTGGATGGCGTCCTCGGCACGAAAGTGAACTTAAGCAAGCCGGGCAAGGCAACCTGGAAATACGTCAGCGCCGACAAGACGGTCAATGCCGCAATGACGTGGCGCTTGGCGAAACAAGGCTTGACCCTCAAGGCACACATGAAAAAGAGCAGCCTGCGGGGCACCCTCCCGTATGGCACAAACAACACCGTGGTCGTTGCGACAGTTACCAACACTTTGTGCGCGGGCGAATATGCCGTGTATTTGCGCGCAATCGAGGAAGTGCAATTCACGAACAAGAAAAACACCGTGCGATTCAAGCAATGACAGGCAATTTACAATTTAGATTTGAAATTTGAGATTTGAGATTAGAACAATGAACGATGAACGATGAACGATGAACAATGAACGATGAACAATACAGAGGGGGACGGCAGAGACTGATACTGCTGTTGTGCGGCATCCTCCTGACTGTGGCTGCGCATGGCGCGACGAACACCGCTGCGCGAGTGATCGCGTTTTCGCCGGCGCTGGCCGAAATTGCCTGTGCGCTGGGTGCGGCGGACCAGATTGTCGGCGTCAGTGATTTTGTCGACTACCCGCCGGCGGCGCGGCGCAAGCCGGCGCTCGGGGGCGTGCTGAACCCGTACTTGGAACAAATGACCGTGCTGGCCCCGACGCTGATTGTGGCGCAGAGTGCGCCGGATGTGCTGCGGCAATTCTGCACGCATTATCAGATTACGCTTGACGTGGTGCAGATCGAGCGCTGCGCCGATGTGACGAATGCGCTGGCACTCCTTGGTGCGCGCCTGGGACGTGCGACGCAGGCCCGCCAGGTAAGCGCCATGTTTGTGCGCCGGCTGTTCGCGCCGCGCCGGCGCGGCGCGCCCGTGCCCGTGCTGGTCAGCTTGTGGCGCGCGCCGGGCCGGGTGGCCGGCTGCACGACCATTTCCCGTGCCTCGTTTCTGGCCGAGATTGTGCAGGCGGTCGGCGGCAGCAATGTCTGCGCCGATGTGCCCGGGCCGTATCCGGTGGTGGCGGCGGAAGTGCTGTCGCAGCGGCGGCCGGAAGTCATCATTGAATTGCGGCCGGGCGAGCAGTTGAGCGCCGCGGACCAGGTGCGCATGCGCGCCGACTGGCAGCAGTTTCACGCCATGCCGGCCGTGCGCAACGGGCGCATTTATTTTGTGACCAACACGGCCGTGCTCATTCCCGGACTGCGACTGGCCGACGTGGCGGATGAATTGGCGGCGCTGCTTAAGAACTGACTTTGAGATTTGAAATTTCAAATTTGAGATTGCATATGACGCTGCAAAGAAGCCGGACGATCCTCGCGCTGGCGTGCTACGCAGTGAGCGCGCTGGCGTGTCGCGCGGCATCGGACGACTGGGCTGTTGCCGTCGTCGCGTATGTGCGCGGCGCGAATGCCGCCAATGGCTACACCAATGCCCACGCAGCATTGGGTGAAGCGGCGCGCGCGACGCTGGACTGGAATGAACCGGCGGCAGTGACGGTCATCAATCCCGCATGGCTGCCCAGTCAGATTGTTTCGCTGGGCGATGGCGGGTATTTGGCACTGGAAATGGGCGCCGACGTGGTCAATGAAGACGACCCGCTGCATCCGTATGGCGTGGATCTGCTGGTGTATGGCAACGCCTTGTTTGGCGCCGCCAGCACGGCCGGCTTTTACGCGGCGCCGTGGGTGGGCATCAGCCAAGAGCCGGCGGAGATTTGGGTAAGTGCGGACACGCAGACGTGGTGCCGTGCCCGTGCGCGCATGGCGGATTCATTTATGCCGACGCAATCGCTGGATGGCGACGGCAATCCCAGCGACTATTTGCGGCCGGTCAATCCGGCCTGGCTGACCAATGACTGGTTTGAAACCGAGCCGCCGTGGTCGTATTCGAATACCGTGGCGGCGTATGAGGGCGCGGCCGGCGGCTGCCCGGTGGATCTCAGCGACCTGCTGACGGTGGCGGGCGCGCCGACCAATCTGGCTGCGGCGCGTTATGTCAAACTGGTGGACGTGGCGGGCAGCGGCAGCACGGAAATTGATGCGGTGGCGCGCGTGGCGCCGGTGCCGGAAGGCGGCGTGGTGTGCGGACTGCTTCTGGTCATGTGGTGCAGCGCGAGGCACCATGAGTAAACTGCGGGCAACCTTGCACCTGCGCCGGCCACGCGGCAGTGCGGTAGTGGTGATGCTGCTGGTCTGCACCTTGTTCATGGCCAGCGCGCTGATCTTTGTGGAACTGATGCAGGACACGCGCGCCGACACGGCCACGTATATCCAGACTGGCTGGGCTGACGTGGCGCTCGAATCGGCCGCGCAGCATGCCGCGGCGCTGCTCGCCGCAGATGTGCAGGAAGGCCCGGCCGACACCATGGCGGAAAGCTGGGTGACCGTGCCGCATGGGCGGCCCGTGCGCGGCTGGCGCGCGCGCCGGAACTACGCCGCCGCCTTGACCAATCTCAACGGGCAGCACTGGTTCGAACTGCCCGGCCCGACCACCGCGACCGTCGTGCGCTACCGCTTCAAACTGCTTGATCGTGCGGCAACGGAGGGCGAGGTGCGGCCGGCCGGCGCGGCGGCGTTGTACCGCGGGCGCTGGCAGCCGACCGATGATTTAAACGCCGCCGGTGCGGTGCAGATGGCGGCGCTGTTCACCCGCTTTGATGTGCGCGCCACCGATGCCGTCTGGCGCGCCCAGGCCGTTGCGCGCCTGCTGGACGACCGCGACGCGAATCATGCCCTGCTGTCGCCGGATGCGCCGGACACCGAGGCCGTGCGTTTCGAGCGGCTGGTGCTGCAGGCCGACCTGCGCTGGCAACATTTTGATGACACGTTGCGCTTGGGGCGCTATTATGAAGAACGCGCCGCCCATAACTTCTTCCTGGTGCAGCAGGCGCGCGCCGTGTACAACGCGGCCTTGCAGCGCAGCAATATTATCGTGACACTGGATGACCAGCCCGTGGCGGAGTTGCCGGGCTGGCAAACCTATAGCACATTGCGTGAGCGCTCGAAGCTGCCGCGCTGGTATGGCGGCATGTGGCAGGGGATTACCGCCGCAACCGGATCGGGCTTGCCGGCCGAGCAGGGCGGGCTGTTCAAGTATCAACCAGTGTTGAGCAACAGCGCCGACACGCTGCAGTTTGATGATGGCGTCCTGGCGCGCTATGAAGGCGCCAATGGCATCCGCCAGACGGTGACATTTGACGGCTGGTTCTCGTCCTTGAACGATTTGCAGCGGGTGCGCATGCCGGCCGTGCGCGCGCGCGGCGCGTTTTTCACCACGACACCCGGCGCGCCGGATTGCTTCATGCTGACCAACTTGGCGCGCGATGCGCGCTATGAAATGCTGCTGTGCAGTGGCGCGGGCTATCCGCAACCAGTCGACGCGGCAGTTTCCTTGTTCGGCATCGATCAACTGCAGCCAACGCGCGTGGACGGGCAGGGCTGGGCGACCGTGCTGGCGGGGCAACCAATTGCGGCGCGCCAGCTCTGGCGCGGTGATTTCATCGACGTGCTGGTGCGCGCGCCCGCCACGGGTGTCAGCGC
>JAPLST010000215.1:0-6923 GCA_026398485.1 bacterium | reverse complement strand
GTTCTGGACGCCGCCGTTCACCACTGCATTGGTGTATAATGCCGCGGCGCGCCACGCGGTGCGCTCGAGTTCGCCGTGCATGCCGGCGGGTGGCGCGCTAATCGTGACGCCCAGTGCCGCGCTGCTGGACTGGTTCATTGGCGCCGTGCCGGACGGGCAGTGGGGTGGCAGCCCGGGTGAGGAAACGCCGGTCGTGGAAACAAGCTGGGCGGCCTGGGGTCCGTGCCTGTCCGTGACGCGCCTGCACGCGCAGCGTGAACTGACGGCCACCAGCACGGCGGATCGCAACCTGGCGTGGGAGACCGACTGGGAGCTGCACACGCCGGAAATGGATTGGTCGCCGGCGAGATTGTGCTGGTGGATGTGGACGGCCCCGCCGGTGCGCAGCCGGCGATGCCGGGCATTATTGTTGCACAGCGCGGGCGGGATGTGACCGTGCGCCTGGCGGGCTCGCGCACGCGCTTGGCGCATCCGCGCGCGGCCACGCTGCAGTTCTGCGCCGTGCCGCGCGCCGTGCGGGAATGCTGGTTGGTCATGCCGGACGGGCGCGTCGCCAGTCGTGTGCAAACGCCGAATGCAAGCATGCGCGCGGCCGATGGCTGCCTGCAGTTTTTGCGCGGCGCGGATGGAATGCTGCGCGCACAGCGCCTGCCGTGGGAACGCTTGCGCGCAGCCGTGTTGCACGCCGGCCGCCCGCGCGCCACAGCGGGTGCACAACACAACGCGCCGTATCGTGGCGCCTATGAGAAATTGCGCGCGGTCGAGCGCGCCGGGCTGGACACCACCAGTGACTGGTATCTGCACGAGGCCGAGTTCCGCGGCTGTGGCGAGGCCCGGCAGACCAATTGCACGGGCATCACCTTGGTGGCGGATCGTGCGCGGGTGCAGCAGGTGCAGGACGGCTGGTGGCATTGGGCCGCGCCGGCGCCGGCATTTCCGCCGGGCGCGCCAGGCTTGCTGTACAATCAAGCCCAGCTTGCGGACGGCGCCAGTGTGGCTGTGCGCGCCTGTACCCGGGCTGGCTTTGCGCTGTATGCGGCGGAGGGCCAGACCACCCAGCTGCTCGGCCAGACGGTGGTGCTCGGCCCGTCGCGCGCACGGGCGGGGGTGCATGTGTTTGGCAGGCCGGGTGCCTGCACGTTGGTGTGGACCAATATGCCACGCATCGAGCAACCGATAACGTTGACCTTGGCCGGCATCAGCGCGCGCGCATGGCATCCGCCGGCACAGCGCGCGCAATGGCTGGCGGACACGAATGCGCCGGTGACGCTGACCATTGCGGCATGGAATCATCGCACAAAATGTTTTGATGAGTTGCGCACGCACGCCGCCTTTGACGAGGCAGAGCGATTGCAGGCGGGCATGCTGACGCCCGCGCATCTGGTGGACGGCGAACTGCGCCTGCGCGTGACGACCGAGCAGGCCCTCCACCCGGGCGAACGCGAGTTGTGGCTCGAGGGCGTGTATCTGCACCCGTTTGCGCGCACACCCGCGCTCAATCTCAACACGGCCACGCCGGCGGCGCTGCGCAACCTGTGTGGCGCGCAGGTGATGCCGGTGGCAACGCAGTTGCAGGCTGGCGGCGCATGCGCCTCCTTTGCGGAGCTGGTGCAACGGCTGGGCACCAATGCCCTGCTCGAAGCGTGCGGGGTGCAATCGACAATATTTGATGTCTGTGTCGAGGGCGCGCTGGTGCGGCGCACCACGGCGGGTGACACCATGCTGGCGCGGCGCACGCAATGTCTGCGCTTCACGCGCGAGCCGGCCCGGCTTCAGGATGGCCCCATCCTGCGCCGGACACCGCGCTGACCTGCCCGGCATGCCGCATGTTTTGAGGCCCCCACGATCCCGCCGCTGGCGTGATTCGAGGCATGCGAATATCCAATATCCAACAAGGAATGCCCAATGATGAAGTTCCGCGCAGATAGTTCGCCCTTGGCTATTGAGTGTTGGATATTGGATATTCATCATCTCTTCTGCCGGATCCGGCCCGTGTGCCCGTGTCGGCGCCTTGCGCCCGGCCGCGGGTGTTGCTATAATGCAGCAGACTATTCTACGATGATGGACTTGATCACATGAGCAGCGAACACATGTCACTTGAACAGCGCAAAGCACTGCTGCAAAAGCAGACCATCTGCCCGCTGGCGGACAGCCGCATCTTTATTTTTGTGCAGGCGATGGATCCGTACAACCGCCATAAAATCACGCTGGAGTGCCCGGCCAAGCGGGCGCTGGTAAAAAATGCGGCGGAATGGAAAGTGGACGAGGAAGATATTCGCCGCCTGTGCTGCAGTGCGGACTATGCCACGGCGTGCGCGTGGTACCACGCGGCGCGTGGAAATCAATGACGTGATGCCGCGCGCGCGTGCCTGCAGACGTTGGCCGTCCTGGCGCGCCGGCGTGCTGTTGCTGCTCTGCCTGCTCGGCGCCGGCACCGCATGGGCGAAGAGCTATGCCGGCCCCGGCGGCGCGCTGAGCCTTGAAAGCCGCGAGATCAACGGGAGCGAGTATGTGCCGTTGTGCGATGTGGCCGAGGCGCTTGGCTTGAAGATCTCGTGGTACTTCGAGGCGCGCATCATCGAGCTGCGCAACCAGAAGATCACCATCGAGCTGCTGGCCAATTCATCGTGCGTGATGATTGACAAGCGCACCGCGCTGCGGATGGATCGCGCGCTGACGTTCATGCAGGGCGAGCCGCTGGTGCCGGCGTCGCTGGTGACGCGCATGCTGCTGCCGTATGCCGCGCGCTTCGGCAACCGCAAAGAACGCGGCGGCACGCGCGTGGTCGTGCTGGATGCCGGCCACGGCGGTGCCGACCCGGGCGCCTTGGGCTATTGCGGCTACAAAGAGAAAGCACTGACGCTCGATATTGTCCGCCGCGTGCGCACGGTGCTGACCGAGCGCGGCATTAAAGTGCGCCTGACGCGCGACGCGGACATCACCGTGACGCTCGAGCAGCGGGCGAACATTGCCAATGAGATCGGCGCCGCGACGCTGGTCAGCGTGCATGCGAACACGACGCTGACCGACACGCGCGGCATCAGCGGCAGCGAGACATTTTATCTGGCGAAAGCGCAAACGGCCAGCGCGACCGCCACCGAACAACTGGAAAACTCACCGGTGAAAAACAGCGTCAATGCAATGTGGTCATCGCTGACCACGCGCCTGAAGCGCTTCTTCCTCGGCCAGCATTATCAAAGCACGCGGGAGCAATCCATTATGCTGGCGCGCCGCGTGCAGACGCGCGTGGGCGCCGTGGCCGTCGGTGAAAATCGCGGAATCAAGCCGGCCAATTTGTCGGTCTTGCGCAATGCCTTGTGCGCGGCCTGCCTGGTGGAAGTCGGGTTCATCAGTAATCCGACCGATGTGGCCTATCTGAAGAAGCCATGGTACCGGCAGAAAATCGCCGAGGCGATCGCCGACGGCATTGCAGAATATTTGGCAAGCAAGTAAAATAAACGATGAACGATGAACGATGAACGATGAACTGAAGAACAAACCCATTGGCATTTTCGACTCCGGTTTGGGCGGCTTGACGGTTGCGCGCGCAATCCGGGCGCGATTGCCGCACGAGGCGCTGGTCTATTTTGGTGACACGGCGCGCGTGCCGTATGGCGCCAAAAGCCAGGAGACGATTGTGCGCTTCACCTGGGAGGCGATTCATTTCCTGCGCCAACATGAGGTCAAGTGCATCGTCGTGGCGTGCAATACGGCTTCGGCCCTGGCGCTGCCGGCGATCGCCGGGCAGGTGGCGGTGCCGCTGCTGGGCGTGATCGAGCCGGGCGCGCGGGCTGCGGCCCAGGCGACGCGCGGCAAGAAAGTCGGCGTGATCGGCACGACCGCCACGATTACCAGTGATGTCTACACGCGCGCCATTCGCGCGCTCGATCCCGGCATCACCGTCTATGCCCAGCCATGCCCGCTGTTTGTGCCGCTGGTTGAGGAAGGCTGGGATGATCGCGCCGCCACGCGCCTGGTCGTCGAGGAATATTTGCAGCCGTTGCGCACCGCCCGGGTTGACACGCTGGTGCTGGGCTGCACGCACTATCCCTTGCTGGCTGCGCCGATTCAGGCGTACATGGGCGCCGACGTGCAGTTGGTCGACTCGGCCACGACCTGTGCCGAAGAGCTGGCCGGGCTGCTGGCGCAACAGAATTTACTGGCGTCCGCGGGCGCGCCCGATGAGACGTTTTTTGTCAGTGATGCGGCGGCGCGCTTCACCGAGCTGGGCGCGCGCTTTTTGGGCCGCCGGATTCAGGCGATCAAAGTGGCGGGCGCGCCCTGATGCGCACGCTCCCTGTCACGACGGCGCGCCGCGAGCAATTGGTCGACATCACGCGCGCCGTGCAGGAAACCGTCAGCGCGCTGGGCTGCCGTGACGGCATCTGCCATGTCCACTGTGCCCACACCACCGCCGGGTTGACCGTCAATGAAAATGCCGACCCGGATGTGGTGCATGACATGTTGCTGTCGCTGGACGACATGGTCAAGAACCTGCGCGGGTTTCGCCATGGCGAGGGCAACTCGACGGCACACGTCAAGAGTTCGCTGATGGGCGCGCACGTCAGTGTGCCGATCGCCGACGGCCGGCTGGCGCTGGGCAAGTGGCAGGCGCTTTCTTTCTGTGAATTCGACGGGCCGCGCCAGCGCCATGTCTGGATGACCTGCACCCCATCACTGTAGAACGCATGATCATCGCCATTGACGGAACGGTTGCCTCGGGCAAGAGCACGGCGGCGCGGCGCCTGGCGCAGCGCCTGGACTACTTGTATATCAACACCGGGTTGATGTATCGCGGCGTGGCCGCCTATTGCCGCCAGCATGGCATTCCGACCAATGACCAGCGCGCGGTCGCCCTGCACGTCAAATTCCTTGCGGTGGATTTGCGGAACGAGCCCGACGGCCAGCATGTCCACGTCAACGATCATGACCTGACGGCGGCGGCGACGGCGCCGGACATTGGTGCGTTTGTCTCCGACATTGCCGACAACCCGACCGTGCGCGACGTGCTGGTGCGCGCGCAGCAGCGGCTGGGCCGCGCGGCCGGCAATGCCGTGCTGGAGGGGCGCGACATTGGCTCGGTTGTGTTTCCGGATGCGCCGGTCAAGTTTTATGTGGATGCCGACGTGCGCGAGCGCGCCCGCCGCCGCCTGGCGGATGACATCAAAAAGCATCCGGCCCTGACGCTGGACGAGGTGGAAGCGGCAACGCGGGCGCGCGATGAACGCGACCGCACGCGCCCCGTCGGTGCGCTCATGCGCGTGCCCGATGCCATCCTGATCGACACCACCCACAACGCCGGGCCCGACGCGACAGTCGACCAGATGCTGGCGCATCTCGCCAAATCAACCAATCCGATCCGTCCGATCAATCCGATCCGTCCGACCGATGACTGTCATGCCTGAGCTCGCCGTCCAGATTGGCGCGCTGACGCTGCCGAATCCCGTCCTGGTCGCCTCCGGCACATTTGGCAACGGCGAGGAAATGGCCGCGCTGCTTGACGTGCGCAAGCTGGGCGGGATCGTCTTGAAAGGCACAACCCTGCGCTCACGGCGCGGCAATGCGCCGGCGCGCGTGGTCGAGACGCCCGCGGGATTGCTCAACGCGATTGGCCTGCAGAATGTGGGGCTTGAGGAAACGTTGCGCGACAAAGCGCCGTTTGTCAAGCAATTCGGCATTCCGGCGATCATCAATATTTCCGGCGAGACGCTTGACGAATATGTCGAGATGGCGGCGCGCGCGGATGCGTGCGCGGCGATCGACGCGATCGAAATGAATGTCTCGTGCCCGAATGTGCAGCATGGCGGGATTGCCTTTGGCACCGAGCCGGCGTTGCTGCGCGAGACGGTGCGGCGCACGCGCGCGGCGACGCGCAAGCCGCTGATCGTCAAGCTCTCGCCGAATGTGACCGATATCGCCCTGATGGCGCGCACCGTTGAAGATGCCGGCGCCGATGCCGTCTCGCTGATCAATACCTTGGTCGGCATGGTCATCGACACGCGCCGCCGCCAGCCGGTGCTGGCCAACAAGATCGGCGGGCTGTCCGGCCCGGCCGTGCGGCCGGTGGCGGTGTGCATGACCTGGAAAGTGGCCAAGGCCGTGCGGATTCCGGTGATCGGCATGGGCGGCATCGCCTGCCTTGACGACGCATTGCAGTTCTTCATTGCCGGCGCATGCGCGGTGCAAGTCGGCACGGCCACGTTTTACAATCCATTGTGCGCGCTCGAAATCATTGACGGACTGGCGGCATATCTGCGCGCGCACCAACTTCATTCCGTGACCGACCTGCGCGGCGATTTTTGAACAGCGTGCATTTTCTCGATGATATTTGCGCGTCATGGCGGCGCATGTCGCCCGCCACGCATCAATTCCTGGTGTTCGCGGGACGACCTTGGTGTTGCACGCCCGCGCACTGGGCATTGACGCCGGCTGGATCGGCATTCTCAGCGCCTTGCAGCCGTTCACCATGATGCTGGCGCTGGTGATGAAGCCGGTGGCGGAACGGGTTGGCTCGAAGCGCCTGCTGATGTCCGGCTGGACGGTGCGCAACGTGGTGATCGCGCCGATTGTCCTGACGCCCTGGGTGTTTCATTACTGGGGCAGCCTCGCCGCGGCGTGGCTGCTGTTTATTACGATTGGCTTGTTCTGCCTGGTGCGCGCGCTGGGCGGGATTGGCTGGGCGGCGTGGCTGCACGAGATTGTGCCGCATGAGCAGCGCGGCATGTATTTCAGTTTCGAGAGCCTGATCACGCGCATCATGGCGGTCGGCTACGGCATCATTCTGTTTTGGTTCTTGCGGGGCCAGCCGGCGCTGTGGCGCTTTGCGTGTGTGTCCGTCGTGGGCGTGGGCATGGGCTTGTTCAGCGTGCGCTTCCTGCGCCGGGTGCCGGGCGGCGCGCCGAGCCCGATGGCGGCGCGGGCCC
>JAPLST010000093.1:493-2180 GCA_026398485.1 bacterium | reverse complement strand
GATGTCATTCTATCTGGTGTCGGCGGCGCACCGGGCGTTCCTGCTCAACACTCTCGAGTCGGGCCTGATGATGGTGTCGGCCTCCATCGTGATGCTCGGCCTGACGCCCGCGGGCGACTATCTGAACCAGTTCCTGCCCGCCCCGTTGCAGTGTGGCACGGTGACCCAATGGATCCTCGGCTGCCCAAACACGGCCGTCCAGAAGGCCGTCCTGTTCGGCGCGTGCGGCGGCGCATTCGCCGCGGCGATGCGCAACTGGCTTAGTCTTGGCAAGAGTGCCGACTGACCATGACCACGACCATACTCAAGCTGCTCGCGATGCTGTACCACCTCAATCCGCGGTGGTTGTACGCGGCGGTTACCGTGGTGCTGGTCATTCCGCTGATGGTGCCGCTGCCCTTGTCGACCAGCGCCGCGTCGCGCGGGTCGCAGGATCTGTACGCCATGGTCGGCACGTGTCCCTCAAACAAGGTGATCCTGATCGATTCGTCGTGGGATCTCGGCGCGAAGCCGGAATGCATGTCCCAGCTTGAATGCTTCGTCAACGACCTGTGCCGGCGCAAGGTCAAGTTTGTCGTGTTCTCGACCAGCCTCTACGCCCCCACGTTCGCCAACGATGTGATCAAGCCCATCGCGAAGACGAACGGCTATGTCTACGGCACGGACTGGGTGAATCTTGGTTTCATCCAGCCGCCGGCGGGCAACATGGGCGTGCTGATCCAGTCGTTCTGCGAGAACATCCACGCCACGCGGCCCATCGATGTCGACGGCACCGCGGTCACCAGCCTGCCGCTGATGCAGTCGGTGAAGACGGCGAAAGATATCCACATGGTGTTGGCGATCAACTATTGTCCGTGGCAGGAATGGATCAGTTTTGGCAAGGGCCAGTTCGGCCTGCCGATCGCCTTCGGCTGTGCGTCGATCATGGGGCCGTACTTCTACGTGTTTGTCGACAGCGGCCAGTTGTGCGGCCTGCTCGTGGGCAACCGCGGCGCGTACGAGTACGAGTCGCTCACCGGCATGCGCGGGATGGGGAGCACGGTGATGATGGCGTTCGCGTTTGGCATGTGCTTCATCATCGCGGCCGTGCTGATGGGCAACGTCGGGTTCTGGGCCGCCCTGCGGCTGAAGAGGATGCCATGAATAATCCCATTACCGTCTGGGTCGGCGCCATCATCACGCTGACGATCCTGAGCTACCTGATCAGGGACAACATCTTCTACCGGCTTGCCCAGAAGGCGGCGATGGGCATTGGCGTCGGCATCACCGTGGTGCTCACCTGGCAGCAGGTTCTCCAACCTTACTGGTGGGCGCATATCCAGGGCGCGTTCAATCACAAGGAGCATTGGGCCAACGCGCTGTGGCTTCTGGCGCTGATACCGGGCGCGATGTGGTACTGCCAGATGTCGAAAAAATGGTTCTGGCTGAGCACGCCGGTCATCGGCCTGTTCGTGGGTGTCGCGGCGGGCCTGGCGTTCAAGGGGCAGATCCTGCTGATGCTGCCCCAGCTCCCGGCCACGCTCAAACCGCTCAACCCCTGGGTGCTCGACGGCGGCCTGACCCGGGCGAACATCCTGTTCTGCCTGAACAACCTTGTCTTCCTGATCGTGCTCTTCACCACGCTGCTCTATTTCTGCTTCACCATCAAGACGGACAACCGGCTCTTTCGTGTACCCATGCAGATAGG
>JAPLST010000093.1:0-473 GCA_026398485.1 bacterium | reverse complement strand
TATGGTCGCGCCCGGCGCCATGTTCGGCAGCACGGTAATGACACGCATGGCGTTCCTGATCGAGCGCATCCAGTTCCTCGCCCAGTTCTTCAGCGAGCAGCTCAGCGCCCTTGCCAAACTCGTCACCGGCGGATAACCACTGTTATGAGAATGCTCCGATATTTGATTTTATTGGTTGTGGCCCTGGGTCTGGCATGGTGGCTCGTGCATGTGTTCGCGCACAACAGCCACAGTGCGGCACCGCCGGCACCCGCGCCCGTGGCAACGCCGGTTGCACCAGCGACAACCGTTGCGCCGCGCGCGGCGGCGCCCGCCATGCCCGCACCTGTCGCGCCCGTGCAACCGCCCGCGCCGTCGCCCTATGCCACAGTGCATACCAGGTTTGTTGCGCCCACGCCCGCGCTGCTGCACGGCCGCGTGCGCGTGAACGTGCGCGATGCCTTGGGCGCGTATCCCGCACAGTCACAAACAGC
>JAPLST010000188.1:3997-10072 GCA_026398485.1 bacterium | reverse complement strand
GACAATAATATTGCTGACATGGCCGCAGCAGATGCCCAAGTTGGTATGCGCTCCCTCAACGAACCATTGGCGCAGGGCAGCATCGTCGGCCCGTGATGCGAAGGCGCGTTTCAGTTGACCCGCTTGCAGGGCCGGTCGTTTACTGATCTTCGATGCTCCATTGCTGTCCGCCCCCGCGATCATCGGCGCAATCGGGATGACCGAAAGGTTCAATGTCGCGTAGTCGCATGCAGTCGCATAAGTATTGGATTTCATAATTGCTTTTCTCGGTTCAGATTGTGAAGGCCGCAGGAGTTGCGATGGAACCGAGAAGAGTGCTTCCCCCACGGCCTTCGTTCGTGTCACTATCATTCATTTGTCGGTTCTTTGGTTCCATCTTCTTCCTTATAAATGTTTATACTTAAAATCTTCTCTAACTTAATCTACACCATGAATTGGCAAATGCCAAATCGGGTATTTCTTCCAAATAATTGTCTATGCTTAAAATCTTCTCTAACTTAATCTACACCATGAATTGGCAAACGCCAAATCGGGTATTTTCGGTGTTTTGGTGGCGACATACTTGCAAAAGACAGCTGGCAGACAGGTGCAGGACAGCCGAAATCGCCGCCAACCTAAACCACCTGCCAGCCGGGACCGCCTGTTATTACTGGGGTCATATTTGAACACCCGCCTTGCCGGACAGCTCAGACAGCTGAAACGTAAGATTACTTCTCTTATACATGTATATGCGTATACATATACGTATACATATACATATACATATATACATATATAATATAATAGATATAAGCTGTCCGAGATGTCTGGAGTTGTGATCCCCCCAGTGGCGGTCGTGGTATTATTAAAAGACAAATGCCCCAAATCATCTGTCTTGACCTGTCGCCAGCTGTCTGGTGGGGGTGTCGGCATGTGCGTCATGCGGAAAATCGATTGCCAAGTTGGGTGTATGTATTTATACCTCCACATCGGCAGCTGCTACAGTAACCACAGGGCTATTTACAATCAACCCCGTATAATAATTCCCATTGGCATCACGAACACGCCGTATGTGTTTCTGGATGAGCCTCTCGCCAAATGTACGATTGGACATAACGCCATATCCATTTCCTTCCGCCCATCTTTTGTATGCTTCGTACAGATCGCTGGCTCTTGTTTTGTGCGTACTGGCACCAATTGTTGTAAATGCGTCTAGAAAGCGCTGTAACGTGTCATCGCTAGCGCAGCGATGTGATGTGGCCATGCGCACTATTTCGGGTGCGCGAAGGCCATCCTCTTTGTAAATATGGGCACCCTTGACCAGCCACGATAGTATCCCGCTGGCCTCCGCCTTGAATTGTTCGATAATATTGGGAATACGGGCATGTTCATTCTCGCCTTGTGGGGTGTCAACAAAGCGAGCGTTGAATGGCACAAGTAATAATCGATCCCATACCGCTTGATCGTCGGCATTTACCCTTGGACGATGATTTGTGGATAATAAGGTGAGGAATCGTGGTGTAAACTCAATCGGCTTACCGTGCAGGGTCCTTACGCATAATGTATCCATCCCAGTCAACGACTTTACGAGCGATGCATTGAGGCGGCGTGTTTCTTCCGTTTCACTCGTGGCAACAAATCGTTTACCCCGTAATCTGAATAGAAATGGTTGCGGAGCACCGTCACTGTGAGATTGTGTCGCCAATAATGTCTCTGCAGGTGTTGTAGCGGCAAAATCACCCAAGACATATCGTATTATTTCAATCAATGTACTTTTGCCGTTTGCACCTATGCCCCAGAATATCGGCAATATGCGTTCGGCTCCAGTTCCAAGTATTGAATATCCAAATAATCGTTGCACAAAGTCACGCAGGGCAACATCGGGAAACACCTG
Source organism: bacterium (assembly GCA_026398485.1). Taxonomy (GTDB): domain Bacteria; phylum Auribacterota; class UBA3054; order UBA3054; family JAPLST01; genus JAPLST01. Next base: position 8,199 of record JAPLST010000188.1, on the reverse strand, counting down.
CTCGATAAATTTAATAAACAACGGTGCACATGTATCTATTCCTGTCCAATTATGCGGTATAAAGGTACGCACATAATCCTTGGGTTGGCCTTCACGAAATGTGCCGTCATCGAATTGATATATGCCGTTCAAGCAAGGTAGACATCCGGACAATTGATCGAACTCATTCCCGGTACACGCAAAATCAATTTGCGTTTCGGCCAACTTCAATACATTGATAATACGTTGCCGGTCACGAAGCTTCTTTGTACGATCCTCAAATAACTTTGCCAATGCCATATTATTTGTTGCACTTGCCTCTGCGGCACGATAACAATATTTGGCGGCAAGAGTAGTCGGTATGCAATTTTCAATAGTGCGGGTTGAATCCTCACGCCATACATACCCATCCCGCCGCAACCATTAATATATGATGGGATGGAATGCATATTTGACCGTGTCAATTATTATTGAACGGGGCTATGTGGAGTGACAGGCAGGGAGTTGGTGTAACCTAGCCTCGATCGAAGCTATGTTGAATGGAACTAAGGTGCCGGTTGATTTGGTGTGGGACTGGGTTGCTGGCGTAACATAGCCTCAGTTGAGACTATGTTGATTGGATAAGGGACGCCGGTTCGTCGCTTTCGCTACTAATATTTGTGACGTATTCTCCCGCACTTCCTCCAAGGCGAATTCCTGCTTGCGTTGTTTGCGCCTGACTCTCAAAACTGGTAGAATAAGCAATGAACAACCACGGCAAGGAGCAGCTATGGCAGCATTGAGCGCGACCTTGGCGCCTGAATTGCTGCGCGCGATAGAAGAACTTGTGACACGCGGCTGGTTCAAGGATACGGCCGAAGTGGTTGAGGAAGCCCTGCGTCGGTATCTTGAAAACCACTGTAGCACAGTAATGGAACAATTTGTGCGCCAAGACATCGATTGGGGGCTGCACGGCAATGACTGAGCTATGCATTCGCCCGAATCTGACGCAACTGGCTATTGAGCAACTGCGGTAATTATGAAAGACTAAGCCATAGTCCGCGATACCCGCCGCGTCCGCGTCGCCATCTCACGCACCTACAAAAACAACGTGGGCAAGTACATTCGTCATCTTCAGAGTGAGGAGCAGGAGGCTGCCGGCAGCGCGCCTCGAAAAGCAGTGCGGCGGCAGCGCGGTTAGCTGGAGGTGACTATGTCGATTGGGCGGGGGATTGGTTTGCTGACGTAACATAGCCTTGGTTGAGGCTAGGTTGACTGGGTCAATATGCGACCCCCAAGCAGAAAGGGGAGTCAGGTGCCGCGTCAGATGGTGGCTGAAGCAGATATATTGTGCCGGTCATATGATTTACCGCCTCGACACGCAAGGCGAAGGCGAGATAGGCGTGCCTCGTGCGTCAAGAATAGCCATGCGTTGCCACAAAAGCGATAACAAAGCGATAACAGTCCGGCCGAAAGACCAGTATATAGAGACGTAATAAACAACCCTCCAAGCTGTTGGTCGCGGGTTCGAGTCCCGTCCCCCGCTCCACTTCAAGAGTCCAGTAGATACTGGTGTTTCAGACACAATTCAAGGAATATAGCGCGCCGGCGCGTGTCTGTCTGCTATCGTACGTGCTATCGTACACTATCTCAAGTGGGTGGTGCCCGGCCTATATCGGCAGGCAGTCCGCCAGCGCCTGCAAATCAAGCGGCTCGCGTCCCCATTTGCGCGCCGCTTCCATAGCAAGCGCCAGGCCAATCACGGTATCATCGTGCAGCCCTTCGGGTGCGTTGTAGCTGGTCAGCCCGCTGCGCGTCGTGCTGGCTTCATACGCGGCCATTTCATTGGTCAGCGTTTCGTATTCAGCCGGCCAGGTCACGGTGCGGTTTTCCGTCGCCAGCATTAGTTGCTCGATCAAGCGCACCTTGTTGGCATGGTCAAAGCGCAGCCCGGTCACTGCCAGCCCTGTCCTGCGCATTTCCTCCACAACCGGGTCGCCCACGCCCGTGGCGTCTACCAGCGCCCGTGCATCATACTTGCGCAGGGTGGCGCCGATGCGGTCACGCTGTGCCGCCCATGAAAGCATGTTCATGCGGTCAAGGTGAACGACGTGCCCACGGCTTGCGTCAAGGATCACGATGCAGGTATAGTCGTGGGTGCGCGCCAAATCAATGCCTGCCACATAGGGCAGGCCAGGCAGCGGTGGTTCGGGTGTGCCGGCGGTGCAGTCAGCCAGCCCACGGAAAACGCCCGCGCCGTCTTCGATGAATGCAGCTTCATATTCCTGGCTGAACACACGCGCAGGAAGTTCGCGCCGTGCAGCCGCAATTTCGCGCGGGTCAATAAAGGGGTTCGATGAGGTAGGGTAGTGAAAACTGGTGAAGTCTGGATCACCAGCCCGCCCGCGCTGATACAGTTCATGGTACCATCCGCGCCCGTGCGGTGTGCTGATTATCAGCGCCCGCCCCAGCCGATCACTCAATGCGGGGCGCACCACGTCCGCCCATACTTCGCGCGGCATGAATGCAGCTTCATCCAAAACTGCGAGGTCAAGCCCTTCGCCGCGCAGCAGGTCTGGCCGGTCAGCACTCTTTACCGCCATAAAGCCGCCGGCGTTGGTGTAGAGCGTCCGCAGTGCCACTGATACGGTCACGCCGGGGATCGCCCTGCACATGCGCCGCAGTTCACGCCAGGCCACGGTGCCCTGGCTGTAGCTGGGTGCAATCCACCAGCACTTTTTACCGTGCAGCGCTGCTTCGATGGTCAGCAGCGTGCCCAGCATGGTCTTGCCCCAGCGCCTGCCGGTTGTCGTAAAGCAGCCACGGCCCGTGGATCGAACGCACATAGGTGTGTCGCGCGGTGCGCAAACCCCGGAATTCCGCGAATCCACAACCCCGCGCCTGCGTGAAGGTAACCGGCAGGTTCAACAGCGCGCCGGCGTCCGGGTCAGCAGCGCCAGCCGCAGCCGCCCACGTCACGATCACACGCCCCAGCCCGTCGCGTTCAAGCGTCGCGCTGCTGGTGCTGGCCGGCGGCGCCTCGATGTAGGATAGCAGCAGTTTCAGCGCGGGCACGTCGCCGGTCAATGCCTTTGCGTATAGCGTCCGCACAATGGCGTCAAGCCGGGAATAGTCACGGCTCTTGTGCGGCAGTTTCAAGAAGTCCAGCAGCGCGCCGCGCACCACGTCACCAGCGCGGCGCCCGTTTGGGTTGCGGTTTTCGCCTGGCTTGCAGTGGTTCGCCACAAGCGCTTTTAGGCTGTTTTCATGTACCATGTCAAACCCCGATTAGAATTGGTCAAGGTCAAAGGCGCCGTCCTGGTCGTCGTCGTCGTCATCCAGTCGCCCCCCCGCAGGCATGGTTTTTGCACATAGTACGGTGCGCACACTGGGGTCGTTTTTTAGCCCGCGCAGTTTTCTTGCGAGGCGCTCGCAGTCGCGCAGGATGGATGTCGTTTCGGGGTACACGATGCGGCGCTCTTGTTCAAGCGCCCGCGCCCCTTCCAGCCGTTGCAGGCTTATGTCCAGCAGCTTGCGGATAAGGGCTTCGCCCGTGGCGTCTTCGATGTCCTGCGCCGGCATGAGTTCGGGGCGCGGTTCGTCTACATGTTCGGGCGGTCGCTTTTCCATCGACAAACCACCATCCCAATCCACGCAGAAAGCCGGTTCGTCTACATGTTCGGGCGGGCGCGTTTTCATTGTGTTCTATGGGTCAGCGTTGCAGTGCGCGGCCACGATCTGCACCTGCGCCGCGCCATGCGTCCGCGCCATAGCGTCGTTTCGATGGGTGCATCAAGCCGTGGCAATGGTTGCATAGCACTAGCACGTTGCCCTGGTCGGTCACGGCTGGATCGTGCAGGCCTAGCTGCCCCACGCGCATTGCATGATGGATGTGCAGCCGTGTCTGCCCCACTTCCTGCGCCGTGTGGTTGCATGACTCGCACCTGGGGCGCGCGTCTATCATGCTGCGGGTGAAAGCGCGGTATACCTGCGCCGGCGTCAGCGCGTGCGGCAGTCATTCAGCGGCGGCGGGTTTAGGCTGGCGCGGTGCGCGCATTTGCACCAGTTCGGTGGCCATGACTTGCAGCACGTCGTCGCGCTGTTCGCTTGCCAGCTCGGTCAGTGCTTTTTGCGTTGCCACGCGCCATGTCGCCAGGGCTTTCGAGTTCGTGATTTTCAATGCGGATGTGAGTTTCATATTGTACCTGTGTTTGTGATGTTATAAACGGGCGCCCGTTGCGCCC
>JAPLST010000188.1:0-3946 GCA_026398485.1 bacterium | reverse complement strand
CGCCAGGTCGTCAAGTTTGCTGGTCGGCAGCACGGCCAGCAGCGCGGCGGTGTGTGCGCCCGGCGCGGCCTGCATAAGTTCCAGCATGTCGCGTTTCAGTTGTGCGGCGCCGTGATAGATTTGCCCCAGCAGGTGCGCGGTGCCACGGCTGGCGCCGTCGTCAAAGGCGTCGGGGTTTTCGTCAAAGTCGCCGCAGCTCTCGATGAGGGTTGTATTCATCGCACTTTTTCCATGTTGCGGCGCACCTGGTCGGCTTGCCACAAAAACCCGGCCAGCAGGTTGTCGTTCAGTTCCCATTCCAGGTCGTTCAACGCGGTGGCCACGCTGGGGGTTATCCAGCGTGGTTCGCACTTCCTTACGGCGGCCATGCGCGCGGCCAGCTCGATGATGCACGCCTTCACTCCCTCGATTTCTGCGAGGGTAGTCGCCCGCGCCTGTTGCGCCAGGTGGGCGCGGTTGTGTGTGCCGGCGCCCATGATATTGCGCCAGCGCGCCCGGTGTGTAGCGTCCATGTCCGTTTGTTGGTACATAGCTATCCTTGTGTTTTTTTTTTTTTTTTTAGTGCCGGGCTGGTGTACGCTGATTTCCGTGGGCACGGTGCGGTCAACATACTGCCCCAGCCCGGCTTGTTTATTTTCATGGAACAAAAAGGCGCGCTTTGATTTGTTGCGGTGCGTGTTCCACGCTCCCGGCAAAAAGCCCCGCTGCGCGTGTTCCACTACTTGTCTCCTCTTCTTTAGAAGAGGAACAAGTGGAACACGCTGGCTTTTCGCCCTTGTTCCAGTCTGTTCCATTACTGTTCCGTTTGTTCCATCTGCTTCATACGGCGGCACACATTTGCCACGCCGATGCCAAGGATTTTGGCGCACTCGCGTTGTGATATTCCGGGCTGCGATTCGAGTAGTTGGCGCAGTCGGTCGGTCATGGAAAGCTGGCGCTCTTCCTGCTGGCATTCCGATACAATCCAGCAAGGCGCGTCGCGGTGGCCGTGTTCAAGAAAAATGTCGCGGCGGATCGTGCCGCCGATGTCCAACGGCAAGCCTGCGCGCTCGGCATTTTTAGAAAGCCGCAACCTGTAGCGTTCATCTTGGTCGGCTTTTGGGTTCGTGAGTTCACATGAACAGCGCGCCCAGTTGGCTAGGGCGGATGTGCCTGCCGCCATGTAAACCCCCTCCCGCGCTGTCCAGTGCTCCCGGTCGGTCGGCTTCGGGGTGTGGCATACCAGTAGCATAGCGGCGTTGGTCAGCGCCGTCGAGATGGCGTCCCGGAACGTGAAAAACAGTTCCGTGCTGTTAATGTCCCCGCCCACGAATGCAGTATAGGGGTCAATTACGATCACGTCCGGCGCGAATTGCTGGCACGCCGCTGTCAAGAAAACGCCCAGCCGGGCGGGGGTGTCGCCGGGATACGTCACGATGCGCAGATTGTCGGCCAGTGGCGCCTGCGCCAGCTTCTCCGCCTGCATCACGCCGTGCAGGTCTCGCTGCAAAGTAGGCAAATCATTTTCGGCCTGGATGTACAGCACACGGCACGGGCGGGGCACGCGGATGCCGCCGGCAAGCGCCCTAAAGAATGGCACGCCAGCAGCGGCGCACGCGGCCAGCTGCATGGTCAGCACGCTCTTGCCCATGCCAGAACGGGGGAGTACCATGTGGCGCGCTCTGCGGGCTGGGCGGCTGCTGCCACTTGCGCGGGTAGTTGCGGCGCGATGTGCGCCGCCCAGGTTTCGGGCTGCTCTTTTGTCAAGTCGTCAAAAATCTGCTGGGGTGTCCAGCCGGTGCGCGCGCCGGCCTGCTGCTGCGCATATTCTTGTTGTACATCCGTGCCCATATTCGTGTCCTTTTTGATTACAAAATACCAAGTACCTGCTGCTGAAAGTCGTCACGTGCCCACATAATTTCTTGCTTGCGCGGCTCTGCGTCCGGCCTGTATCGGGTGCCGCCCGGCATTCGTACCCACTGGCACGCCGCCCATGTGTGTGGATCGGCTCCCAGCAAAACCGCCACGCTGAAAAATGCGCGAGTGCATGGCTCTGGTATGGCGCGCACGTCAAACCAGCCGTGCAGGCTCTTGCCGGCGCTGTCCACAACTATGGTCAGCCGTATGCTGGGGGTTAGATTGTCAAGGTATTTCAGTATGCGCGCCTGCTGGTCGTGGGTGCCGTTGTCGTTTTCAACAATGAGGTAGCGCCGGGCGCCGGTGTTGGCCAGGCTGCGCCATGCCGGCGTGCCTGTTTGTGTGCGCCCGTCGCGGCTGGTCATCGGGGATGGCACAACAAACTGGTGGTGCCACGGCGCCAGCCCCTGCGCTTCCGCCAGGGAGTAGGTGCCGCCGTCGCTCTGGGTCATGCCCATGCAAATCAGTTCGCCGTGGCTGAAAAGCGCCGGCAGCGCGCGCCCGGCGTCTATAGGCAAAGGGTCAAGCGGCAATGGCGCGGTGGTGGTCAAAACTTTCTCGATTGCATCCTGCGAGGGTTCCGGCCATTTCCATGTGGGTGCGGCTGCGGTGTCCGGGCGGGTGGCGGCGTATGCCTTATTTATGGATTTCCAAATTTCGTCACTCGGCACAATACGGTCGCCAAATCTGTCCGCGCACGCGCGCAGTAACTGAAAGCAAAGGTCTGCCGGGTGATGCCGGCGCACCAGCAGCGCCACACGATAAAACCAGCGGTGCCCTTCGCCCTGGCGGGGCGGCGCAGCCAGCAAGGCGCGCAGCGCTGGGGGGTATTGGTGCAGTTTGGCCATGTCAAACGCGCCCGCGCAGGGCGGCGGTGTGGTCAATCACCTGCACCTTGCAACCGGCCAGGAAGTCATCCAGGTCGCGTCGCTCGATGAGCAGCCGGCCATGCAGCCGGGTGTGGGGCAGTTCGCGCGCCTGGCACATGCGGCGCAGGGTCTTTTGGCTGCGGCAAATATAGCCTGCCGCGTCCTTCAAGTCAATAAATTCCGTCACGTTCGCCCGTGGGTTTTTGTTACGGGCAACCGCCGCGTTCCGGCCTGTCCGGTGCGCAATGGTCGCCGCTGGCCATACTTTAGCACGGGGGGATGGATAAACCGGGCACCGCAGTTTGTCCGTGCGTTGCGGGGGAATAAAAAAGCCCGCTGGTCAGCGGGCTGGTGGCGTGTCCGTCAAGGCTGGCGGGTATGTGCCTAACCTTTTTCTTTCGCGGCGATTTGTCTGGTGATGTATGATTTCTTGTAGCACAAGCGGCTGCTGATTCTGCTGGCGTTCGGCAGTATTACTGTGCCGTCCGGCAGTCTGTCCTTTAGAATGGCCATGGTCTTGCGCAACTTTTGTATGCAGCGTACCAGCCCTTCTTGGTCGTCGTGATGTGCGTCCGTGTTCCAGCGGTGTAGCGCTTCGGTCAGTAACTTGTGCAGCGTGTCGTGCGCCGCGCTGCACATAAACCCGGCGCCGTCGTGGATCCCGTCACGCTTCGCGTTTTCGATTTCATGGCCAGCGCGGGGAATGAAGCGCGGGCATTTTTCCTGCCATATTTTAGCGCGCGCGGTGAAGAGTGATTCCATTGCATCAAGTATCTGCTGCACATACAAGGGCAGCCCTTTAGCAAACTTTCGATATAGCCATAATTCACGGGCAAGTATCGGGTAGCCGGCGCTGGTCGTTAGGGCTATTATGTCCGCCGGCAGCGGGCTGCGTTCATCCTGTTTAGGCTTCATTATGTTCCCCTTGTGGCGGGATGTTTTCAACGGCAAGCTTGACAATTTGCATAACCTGTTTGCGCGTCAATGTTTTTCGTTGCAGCAGTGCTGTAGCTACTTTTTCCACTGTGCCCCAGTTAGCCTTTAGCAAGCGGTCGGCTTCGTGCGCCGCTGCTTGTACTATAGCAATTTCCATTTGCGTTTGCGGCACCTGTTCTATGGATTTTCCAAAAGCCAGTGCCGCCCTGCACGCTGCCGTTATGTGCTGCATGTCCGTTTGTGCC
>JAPLST010000183.1 GCA_026398485.1 bacterium | reverse complement strand
GTGATGGTCTTGGGCAGAGGTCCCGTAATGGGCACATCGGCTAACTTCCGCGAAGGCGGCAGCGTCCACGGATCGTCCCGGTCTTCCTCGACCGAGCACATTCTGACACCCACCACCGCGCCTTTGTCGGTGGCATAGCGCGCAATCGCCGCGACTGTGGAAGCGGGCATCTTGATGACCGTGGAGAGAAATGCCCATTGATCGGGATATGCAGCAAATGTCTCGTCAATAAAAACACTGTTGCCCTTGGTTCTTGGCTGGTGCTGCAGGGGTAGCGCGATGAGGTTGCCGAAGCCGCCCTTGGGCATGGTGTCTTGGTTGGGAAAGAAACGGTCGTAGGAATCGAAGCCGATCTGATGCCGTGTTTCCAGCGCATGCGTCAGCACGGCGCAGCCCATTCTGCGCGCGACGTGCGCTGGAACTGGCACGTCGAAAAACATCCAGACATGGCCGCCATTGCCTGATCGCGAACGTTCCAGGCAGGCTTGCACGCCAAGTGCCTTGCATGCACGCAGGAACGCCGTCGCATCTTCCTGCCACGACTTCTTGTCAAAATCCGCAGCAAGAAACAAGCATGTCTCGTCAGGCAGAAGGGGATACATGCCCAGCGTGAGTTTGCCCGCCAGATGATCATAGACGATCTGGTCCGTCAGCGGAGCGTACGCGCGATGTGTGCATTCGGCGCAGGTGACATACGGCCTCTGGCATAGCGACCTGTTCCGCCCGTTGCTGCATGAAGGAGAATAACCGGATTTGCCGGATCTGGATTCCCAGCGCACGGCGAACACGTCCTCGCGGCCACGAAACAAGCTGCGGAACAGCGCGACTTTCCCGGTCACGCTCAAGTCTGACGGCTGATATGGCACGGGCGCTTCATGGACAGCAGGCGGACATGACGGCAGGCCAAGTTGACGCCGAAGCTCGGCGTTCTCGCGCACTACGCGCTCATAGTCGGCGCGTAACTCGCGCAATTCGTGTTCGGTATCAGGCATCACAAAGTTGCATGTAACGGATACACCTTTCTCTGGCGCGGCAAATCCGCACGGTAATCTTTGTTGTTATGTCGCGCTCTGATGCATGATCTATTGTACACTACAGGCGGGATCTGAGTCAAAACAAGCAGGTGCTGCATTCTCTCACATCTGGCGCCCCACCGTTCCCCACCGTTGGCGGGATCGTGGGGGTCTCTTTGGGTTGCAGAGAAATCTGCATTCGGTGCCGCTGCTGCATCGCTGCACCATCCTTCCATTCATCCAGCATTTCATCCGTCCTATTCCGGGATTCGTGGCGGTTGACTTTTTCATGCAACTGCCGTATAATAAGAACACGTGAAACATACACGCCATGTTTATTTTGTCATAGCAGGAGTTTATGTCCAAAGCTGATTGTATTGAAGTTGATGGGGTGGTGCTCAAGGTGCTGCCCAGCACGATGTATCGCGTCAAGCTCGACAGCGGGCACGAGATTCTGTGTCACATTTCCGGGAAAATCCGCCATAATTTCATCAAGATCGTCGCCGGCGATAAAGTGCGCGTTGAAATGTCACCCTATGATTTGACCAAGGGCCGCATTTGCTATCGCCACCGCGAGTGATCGCCGCGCTTCCCGCATAAAAAAGACCAGCGCTCTTTAGCTGGCGCTGGTCTTTCGTGTTTGCTTTGCCGCAATTCAGCAACTGACGCCACGGGCTTACGGGCCATCAGGCGCGTTGTTTTCCGTCAAACTGCCGAACGTCTCCTGCACATGTTCTGACACCGGGATTTTGACGTTGAACCATGCAAACGGCCGGTGGGAAAAAGCGCCGCCCGTCACCGTGTTGCACAGCCCCTCAACCATCACGATGGGCGCCAGCATCGCGCCCGCCACGGTGCCGGCCGCCGCGCCACCCACGGCGGTGTACGGCACCAGCATCGCACAGGCCGGCTGCATGCCTTTGAGCGGCAACATCACGCCCACCACGCCGCCGATGAAAGCGCCGACCATCGGCGCCAGCGCGCCGCTGCCAATTTCAATCGGGCCGTAGCCCATGTTCTTCCACGACCACTGCGGGTCATCTTCAAAGGGGAGCTGCCACGCCGACGGCGCGGGCGGTGGCATCACCGCGACCGGCGCAAACAGCGGCACTGCTTGCGACGCCGGTGGTGCGGCGGGCGTGTCCGGCTGCGCACCAACCCGCATGACCGCTATAATCATAAGAAACAATAAACTCTTTTTCATGCAAATCTCCTTCACCGTTGCCCTAGTATACCCATTTGGGCGCGCGGAGGCAACTGCATCATCTGAAACCAGATAAATATCGAATATCGAACAAGGAATGTCCAATGATGAAGTTCTGCGCAGATACTTCGGCCTTCGATATTCCTTGTTCGATATTCGATGTTGGCCTGAATCCTTCCCCATGCCGAACTTCATTCATCTCACTTCGTTGATCGTCACTCGTCAATTTCAGCCGATTGCCGCTCGTTAATCACTGCGATTGAAGATTGACGATCAACAATTGAAGAAGTGCGAAGTAAAGACCTGAACCCTGAATCCTGAACCCTACATTGCTGCTTCCAGCAGCAATGCCATCTGGCATTTCGCGCAGTCCGCCATGATGCGCAGACGCAGGCCGTCCTCATCCACCAGATACAGCGGCTCGCGCAGCGCGGCCACGTTGTCGCGCCGCAGACACACGCCCGCCGCGCCGCGCACACAATACTTGCAGGTCATCACCACGCGCTCGTGCAAGTCCAAGCCCGATTCCGCGGCCGGCTCGATTTGGGCGACGCCCCGCGCGCGGTAAAACGCGGCGGCCGTTGCGTTAAGGACATTGCCGTGAAAGTCAAGTGCGCTCTGAGGCGCAGCAGCGCCGCACGGCGACGGCTCCCGCGTTATTTGCGGCCGCGGCCGCTGCTGTGCGCGCGCCACGGCGAGCGCCGCAAGCGCGGCGCGGCGTAATTCATTGAGCTGCGCGACCGGCACAAACCACATGGCGGCAGTCGCGCAAACCACCTCGTCGCAACGAAAACCGGTGTCGCCACACTTGGCTAGCTGGCGCTGGAGTGTGGCGCGCATGGCTTCGGCGTTGCGGGCGATGTTTTTTTCGCAGGCGATGTCCGCCGCGGCGCAGACATTGTCCACGTCGGTCACCTGCACGGCGATGCCGCAGGCCGTGTCGCACAGCCGCATGCGCACCCCGATCTCGCGCCGTGTGCGTGTGGCGCGCAATTGCTTGTCAAAAGCCTGGTCGAAATTTCTGTGGATCAGCATGCCGACGGTGATTTCGTGCAAGTTTTGCGGCACAATTTCGGCGCCATAGACGGCATTGATTGTGGTGCCGGTCAGTTCGCCGTGTTCGGCCATAAAGCAAATGCCATCGCCGGGCGTCAGGGATGTGGCGCTATCCAAGAAAAAGCCGCGGGCCGTCACGCGGGTGACCTGCCCGAGACGTGCGCCGCGTGACTTGGGCGTGTCCAGCGCGGTGACATCCTCGTTGCCGCCCTGCAAAAAATAATGTGAAAAGCCGCGGTTGAAAGTCTTGGCCGGATCGGGCGTGAAATCGCGGATGGTGATGCCCGACGAGCTGCGCCGCAGGCCGCGCGTCGCCAATTGCACATCGAGCGCATCACGATAATAGGCGACCGTGTTCATCACGTACGCGGCATCCTTCATCCGCCCCTCAATCTTGAACGAAGTCAGGCCGGCATCCAACAATGCGCCCAGATCGTCCACGCGGCACATGTCCTTGAGCGACAACCAATGCTTGCGCGAGCCGTGGATGCGGCCGGTTGCGTCCACCAGCGTGTACGCCCGGCGGCATGGCTGTGCGCACGCGCCGCGATTGCCGCTACGCCCGCCAATAGCATAACTCAGCGCGCATTGCCCGCTGTAACACACGCAGACGGCGCCATGCACAAAGCACTCCAGCTCGATTGCGGGCGCGGCCGCACGCAGGCGGCCCAGTTCATCGAGGGACAGTTCGCGCGCCAGGATTACGCGTGCAAAACCGCTCGCCTGCAAAAAGGCGATCTTTGCCGGCGTGTCGTTGTGCATTTGGGTGCTGGCGATCAAAGGCACGGCTGGCAGCGCGCTGGCGAGCAGTCCGACATCCTGGATAATCAAGGCGTCCGCGCCGGCGGCCGCCACGTCGTGCGCCAACTGCACTGCTTGGGGCAGCTCGTCGTCGCGCAGAATCGTGTTGAGCGCCACGTAGACCCGCGCCCAGTAATGATGCGCAAAGTCGCTCAGGGTGGCGATGTCGCTGAGGCTGTTGCCGGCCGTTTCGCGGGCGCCGAAGCGCGGGGCGCCGAGGTAGACGGCATCGGCGCCGCAACGAATGGCGGCCATGCCGGTGGCGGCATCGCGCGCCGGCGCCAGAAGTTCAACGGTGCCTGGCGCGAGAATGCTCATGGGTTGGACGGATCGGACAAATCAGACAGATGCAGTAAATCGCTGAAGGCATCAAGGAACAGATCCGGTTGCTGCGCGCCCAGGGTGCCGAAGCCAAAGCGCGCAAACGCACAGGGCATGCCGGCGTTATGCGCGCCATCCACATCGGTGGCATGGTCGCCGACCACCAGCACGGCGTGCGGCGGCAAGCGCCATTGCTGTGCGATCAACAGGAACGCATGCGGATCGGGCTTCAGGCAGGGTGTTGAATCGCCGCCGACAATCGGCGTGAAAAAAGTGGTGAGGTTGAGCGCGCTGAGAATTGCGCGGGTGGCCGCTTCCGGCTTGTTGGTCAGCACCGCGCAATGGTAGCCGGCGGCGGCCAAGGCTGCCAGCGTCGGCGCGACGCCAGGATAGCAGCAGGTGCATTCAGTCAGGCGTTGGGCGTAGTGCTGCTTGAAGCGCGGCAGGGCCTCGTCCACCGGCACGGGCGTGCCGGCCAATGCCCGGCGCACCAATGTGTGCGCGCCATTACCGACAAAGCGCGTCACGGTTGCCAGGGCCAGCGGCGGCAGCGCATACCCGGCGCGCATGGCATTGATCGCGTTGGTCAAGTCCTGGCGCGAGTCAATCAGGGTGCCGTCCAGGTCAAAAATAAAACCGCGCAGCGCGTGCGTCACGACATGTGCCCGGAGGTGAAGATGGCGAGCAAGAGCCAGACGCTCATCACCATGCAGACGCCAAAGCCGACGACACCGAGCACCGAAATGTCGTGCCACAGCGGCGGCACTTTTGCCAGCACAATGATTGACGAACTGACCAGCAGCGAGGCAATCACAATGGCGAACGACATGCGGTTTGCGTCGCGATCCCAGGTGCGCAGGATGGGTTCCATGCCGCGCGTTTCGAGATTGACCTTGAGTTCGCCCTTGCGGACGAACTGCAGCAGCATGCGCAGCTCGTTGGGCAGGTCGCGCAGCAAATGATAAAAATCAAGGGCGGTATGATTGGCGTCGGCCAGCAGGCGGCGCGGGTCATGCCGGCGCTTGACCAGCCGCACGACATACGGCTCCACATACTGCAGGAACACAAACTGGGGATCCAGTGCGCGGCCGACGCCCTCGATCGTCACCAGCGCCTTGATCAACAGGTAAATTTCCGGCGGCAGCTTGATGCGATAGCGCAAGAGCAGGTCCAGCAAATCCTGCAGCACTTCGCCCACATTCAATTTATCGAGCGGCAAATAGGCATGGCGGTCCACAAAATCCGCCAGGGAGCGCGTCAGCTTGTCGAGGTCGCCAACGTCGTCGGCATTGGTGGCGATGCGCATCACGGCGCGAGTCAGGGCCGTGTCATCGCGGCGCACGATGCACACCAGCAGCGCCGCCAAGTCTTCCTGCATGCGGCGGTCGAGCCGGCCCATCATGCCGAAATCGAGAAAGCAGACTTGCGTCGGCCCGGTTACGACCAGGTTGCCGGGATGCGGGTCGCCATGGAAAAAGCCAAACTCGAACACTTGCTGCAAGACCGCATTGGCGCCAATGCGGGCAATGACGGTCGTGTCAATGCCCAGCGTGCGCAAGGCCGCATTTTCGGAGATTTTCGTGCCATGAATGAATTCGAGGGTCAGGACCCGGCGGGTGCAATGGTCGCGAAACACGCGCGGCGCGCGCACCTCGGTGCTGCCCGCGAATTGCTCGGCAAAGCGCTCGACGTTGCGCGCCTCAATATAAAAATCCATCTCGTTGTCAAGCACCCGCGCGAACTCTTCGACCACGGCCGTCGGCTGCAGCGTGGCCATATCCTGCAGGTGTGCCTCGGCCAGGCGCGCCAGGTTCATCATGATCTCAAGGTCAACTTCCACCGTCTTCTGAATCTCGGGCCGCTGCACTTTGACCGCCACTTCCGTGCCATCGGGCAGAATCGCCCGGTAGACTTGCGCAATGGAGGCGCTGGCGATCGGCGTCAGATCGAATTCCTTGAAGAGCGTCGCGAGCGGCGCGGCGAGCTCCTGCTCGATCAATTTCACCGCCTCCTCGGTCGGAAACGGCGGCACCTCGTCCTGCAGTTTCTTCAATTCGTGAATCAGGTCGGCCGGCATCAAGTCCGGCCGCGTGCTCATGATCTGCCCGAACTTGATGAAGGTCGTGCCAAGCTCCTCAATGATCATGCGCACCCGCGCCGCGCGTGCCACGCCGGCAATGTGTTCGGCCGGCCGCATCATCAAGACGCTCTTGCCGAGCTCGAAATAATAGCGCAGGTTGAGTTCCTCGACGATGTCCTGAAAGCCGTACTTGATCAGCGTGCCGATGATCTCACGATAGCGGTGAATGTGCCGGTAGGTCCGGCCCAGCGCGCCGAGTGGTGGTTTCATGCAGAAAAGCCCATGTCAGTTTAACCAGGTGAGATTAACGCCATCACAATGGCGCGGTAGCATCGAGATCATCTAGCGGCAGAATCTGGCTGGTGTGCCGCACCGTCAAAATTGCGCCACACCGCACAGCAAGGCGATAGACAACCCGATACTTCCTGCAGACGAGTGCGGCGCGGCTTACTTCGCCCGTTTCTTCGGCGTGGCTTTGGCACCCTTGATTTCGGCCTTCAACGCCTCGAACTCCTTGCGCGAGACCGGCAGCACGTTCTTGGCAAACGAACCGATAAACGAGCTGAGATCCTTGTCAAGGTCTTTGCGCGCCGCTTCGCCTTTTTTCATGACCGTGCTGATAAACGTCCGGCTTTGCGTCTTGGTGAGCCCAAGCCGCTTTTCCGCCGCGGTCATCAGCTTGTCCGCCTGTTCCCGGCCGGTGATGCCCAAGCCAAGCCCGATGGCCAGTGCTTTGTCGAGTAGATCTTTCATTGCAAGCTCCTGTCTGTGTTGGTTACATGTTGGGGTGACTCGTTAATTGGGCGGCCATCTCGATCGCCGCCACCATCGCACCCGCATCCGCCACGCCGCGGCCGGCGATGTCATAGGCCGTGCCGTGCCCCGGCGCGGTGCGCACCAGCGGCAGGCCGACGGTCGTGTTGACGCAGTCATGCAGGCCGCTCATCTTCAGGGCGATCAAGCCTTGGTCGTGATACAGGGCGATGACGAACTCGAAGTCGCCTTGCGCCGCGCGCCGGAAAATAGTGTCGGGCGGATACGGGCCGGAGGCTGCCAGGCCGCGCGCGCGGGCCGCCGCAATTGCCGGCGCAATAATCCGCGCTTCCTCGTCGCCAAACATGCCCTGCTCGCCGGCGTGCGGATTCAGGGCCGCGACGGCAATCCGCACCTGCGCAAGGCGCAAGCGCCGACCGAGCTCGTCCGCCAGTTCAATTTTCTCAAAAATCGCCGCCGTTGTCAACGCATCCGGCACGCTGCGCAAGGCTTGATGATGCGTCACCAGCAGCACGCGCAGTGCGCCGGTCGACAGCATCATTGCATGGCGCGGCGTCTGCGTCAGTTCGGCCAGAAAATCAGTCTGGCCGGCGCCATGGTATCCGGCGGCGCGAATGCCTGCCTTGGTTAGCGGGGCGGTGATGAGCGCGGCGGCTTCGCCCGCCAGGCACATTTGCGCGCCGATCCGCACACTTTCGAGCGCGACCTGCCCCAAGGCGGCCGACACCACGCCGTAGTCAATGGCACACGGCGGCAACGCCGCCATGGCGGGCGGTGTCCACACCGGCGCCGCCAGCGGCAGGCCGAAGGTGCGCGCGGCATGCTCCCACAACCACGCCGGCCCCAGCAACTGCAATGGATGGCGCGCGCCGCACTGTGCCGCAGCCTTCAGCGCCACTTCCGGGCCGATCCCGGCGGCATCGCCGGGCGTGATGACCATGACCTTGCTCATGGCCACTGCAGGAACGCGCAGATTTCCGCGGCGGCGCGCGCGCCCGGATTGGCATGGCCAAGCGATTCGCGCACGCAACGCAGATTGCGCACCGTCTCATTGTACAAGGTCGTGTCTTCCAGCATGCGTTGCGCGCAGGCGGCAATCGCCGCGGGTTGCATGTCGCCCTGCAAAAATTCCGGCACAATGCGGCGCCCGGCGATGATGTTCGCCAAATTCACATACGGAATGCGCGCCAGCCAGCGCAGCAGCAGGGCGCCGATCCAGTGAATGCGGTACAGCACCAAGACCGGTTTCAAGAGCAGGGCGGCCTCGAAAGCCGAGGTGCCCGATTTGGCGATGACCACGTCGCTGACGGTCACAATATCATGCAAAGCTTGCGGCACGACCAGATAATGCTGGTCGAAATCAGGGATGCCGGCGGCGGCGATGACGCGCGCCATCAAGGGCGCCAGCGCCTCCCGAGCGCGGGAAATGATGAAAAAGACGTCCGGCGTGGCGCGCCGCATGCGTTCGGCGGCCTGCAACATGACCGGGAAAATGGTGGTGATTTCATTGTCGCGGCTGCCGGGCAGAATCGCAATCAGCCGGTGATTGCGCGGAATTGCCCAGCGCGTGCAGAAGGCGGGGTCCGGTGTGAACTGTTCAAGGCGCGCCACCAGCGGGTGCCCGACAAAGCGGGTCTGCATCCGCGACGGTTGCTGGAAATGATGCTCGCTGATGGACAAGCGCCCGTCGCGCTCGACCCAGTGTCCGCCTTTGTCATACACCTCGACCTCGAACGGGAACAGCACCAGCATCAGATCCACCACGCGCCGGATCATATGAATGCGGTGATGGCCCCAAGCCCAGATTTGCGGACTGATAAAATAAATGACCGGCAGCGCCGGATGGGCGCGCTTGATGCGCTTGGCCAGCCGCAGGTTGAAGCCCGGATAATCAATCAACACGACCGCGTCGGGCTGCTCCTCGCGCACATGCCGCAGCAAGTCGTCGAAGACGCGCTTGAGCCGTGGATAATGCCGGATCGGTTCAATCGCGCCGATCACCGACAACTCGGTGATGTTGTGAATCAAGCGCAAACCGGCGGCGTGCATGTCATGCCCGCCGACGCCATACGCTTCAAGCTCGGACACCCGGTCTTTGAGCGCCTGCACCACAT
>JAPLST010000477.1 GCA_026398485.1 bacterium | reverse complement strand
CAACGGTTGACATTGAAGGCATGGCACACGCAGAGTACGGCGGAAACACTCGCAGCGCTGGCAAGCGATGCACAGCACGGTTTGACGGAACACGTGGCGGCGCAACGCTTGGCGCAAGAGGGCCCCAACGAACTGGTTGACTGCGGCACGAAAAGCCCGTGGGTCATCCTGCGCGAACAACTGACCGGCATCATGGTGCTGATCCTGATCGCGGCGTCCGCGGTGTCGCTGGTGCTGGGCGATCTCAAGGATGCGGTGGCGATTGCCGTGATTGTCGTGTTGAATGCCGTGCTGGGTTTCATGCAGGAGTTCAAGGCGGAGAAGGCGATGGCGGCGTTGCGCAAGTATGCGACGCCCAGCGTGCGGGTCGTACGCGATGGTCGTGTGCAAGAGATAACTTCACTGGCGCTGGTGACCGGCGATGTGATCCTGATCGAGGCGGGGATGCGCATTCCTGCTGATGCGCGCGTGCTGGAGTGCGCCAATTTGCGAATTGAGGAGGCGGCGCTCACCGGCGAATCCGAACCGGTCGAGAAGACGACCGAATGCGCGCGGGCGCTTGATCTGTCGCTGGGTGACCGCCGGAATATGCTGTATATGGGAACCGTGGCAAGTTATGGGCGCGGCAAAGCAGTCGTGACGGCGACGGGGATGCGTACCGAACTGGGGAAAATTGCCGAGAAAATGCAGACCGTTGAGCGGCAGGCGACGCCCTTGCAAAAGCGTTTGGAGGAATTGGCGCGCGGGTTGGCGCTGGCCGCGCTGGTGGTAGTCACACTCGTGTTTGCCGTGGGCCTGTGGCGCGGCGAGCAACTCTATGCGATGATTCTGACGGCCATTAGCATGGCGGTGGCGGCGGTGCCGGAAGGCTTGCCGGCGGTGGTGACCATTGCGCTGTCGCTCGGGGCGCAACGCATGTTGAAGCGGCATGCCCTGATCCGGCGTCTGGTGGCGGTTGAAACCTTGGGCTCGAGCACGGTCATTTGCTCGGATAAGACCGGGACACTGACAGAAAACCGGATGCGCGTCACCCAGCTCGACGTGGCCGGCCGCACGTTCGATGTCAGCGGGCCGATCGCGGCGCCGGACGATGCCAGCCCGGTACTGCACGCACCAACCGCCGGCGCGGAATTTGGCGCGGTCGGTGATCCGACCGAGACCGCCATGGTAGTCAGTGCGGCGCGCCATGGATTGTTGAAGCCGGCGCTGGAGGCGGCATTCCCGCGCATCGGCGAAGCGCCGTTCAGTTCCGAGCGCAAGCGCATGAGCACGGTGCATCGCGTGGCGCAGCTCGTGCCAGAGCTGCCGGCGCTGCAATCCGGCGTGGCCATAGTTACCAAAGGCGCGGTTGACGGTCTGCTCAACATCTGCACGCACGTGCTCGCACCGGGCGGAGTGCAACCGCTGGATGCCACTTGGCATGCGCGCATTGCGGACGCGAATGACGGCATGGCTGCGCGCGGAATACGCGTGCTGGGCGTGGCGTATCGGCAGCTGCCACACGCGCCCGCGGATTTCTCCGCCCAGGGCTTGGAACATGAGCTGACCTTTGTCGGCTTGATTGGCATGCTTGACCCGCCGCGTGCAGAGGCCAAACTGGCCGTTGAAAAATGCACGCGGGCCGGCATTATTCCAATCATGATCACGGGCGATCACGCCCTGACTGCCCAGAGCATCGCGCGGACGCTGGGCATCAGCAGCGATGCACGGATACTGACCGGCCAGGAATTGGAGCACATGAGTGCGGATGAGCTGGCAACGGTGGTTGAGCAGACACGCGTTTATGCGCGCGTTGCACCGGAACACAAACTGAACATTGTCGCCGCATTGCAGCGCCGGGGCCATGTGGTGGCGATGACCGGTGACGGCGTCAATGACGCGCCGGCCCTGAAAAAGGCCAATATTGGCATCGCCATGGGCATCACCGGAACGGACGTGACCAAAGAAGCCGCCGATGCGGTTTTGCTGGACGACAATTTTGCCAGCATTGTCGCCGCCGTTGAAGAAGGCCGGGTGATTTACGATAACATCCGCAAGTTCATCCGCTATGTGCTGGCGAGCAATGTCGGCGAATTGCTGATCATGCTGGGTGCACAATTTTTAAGTCGCCCGGCCCTCCACGGTGCCGCCGAGAAAATGCCGTTGGCATTGCTGCCCTTGCAGATTCTCTGGATTAATTTATTGACCGACGGCTTGCCGGCGCTGGCACTGGGCGTCGAGCCCGCCGAGCAGGACACGATGCAGCGCCCGCCGCGGAAAGCAACCGACAGCATCTTCGCACAGGGCATGGGGCGCCACATCGTCATGATCGGCATGGCAACCGGGCTGCTCGCGCTGCTGACCGGGTATGTCTATTGGCGCGCGAACAATCCGGCATGGCAGACGATGGTGTTCACCGTCATTACGATGTCGCAGATGTTTTTGGCGCTGGCCAACCGTTCGGAACGGCAATCGTTTTTCCGTATGCCATTCTTGGGCAATATACCCCTGCTCGCCGCCATTATGCTGACCGTGGCGTTGCATTGCGCGGTGCTCTATCTGCCCTGGATGCAGGGCATTTTCCGGACCGTGGCGCTGTCCTGGCAGGGCGTCGGCATGGCCATTGCGCTGAGGTCGCTGATTCTCTGGATTGTGGAAATCGAGAAACTGATCTGCGCCGGGCGTCGGCGTGCCGCTTGCGATTGACGCCGCCACGATGATTCGCTATACTGTACGAGACCCGATACGAAACCTAAACGGTTCATGCAACGCCTGAAATGCTGCTTGGGTCGTGCGGGAGATCGCGCTGAAAGTGCCGGTGCATAAGGAAAATACGCTGTCCTGCGGGCCTGTAGCTCAGCTGGTTAGAGCAGCGGACTCATAATCCGCGTGTCGAAGGTTCAAGTCCTTCCAGGCCCACCACCCCCAAAACACGCTGAAAAACCAGTAAATAAAGGTATCTAGGACAGATAATTCACGTGCCAAACAGTGCCGCTTGTTTCCACGTATTACGCACAATAACGAAAGCATAAACGAAAGCAGACTGTTGACAACGAGTGCCAATTTTGCTATACTGTTCTCGTCAATACCGATGGTCGGCTATGGCAAAACGAATTTTTACTTCAGGCAATATGGCCGCGCGCGCTGCCCGCGGCAAGGCAGGACCACGCATTGTGCGCCTCACCGGCAGAGCCGGGTACTACATTCGCTGGTACCAGATGCGCAGCCCCGTCCAAACCATCCAGGCTGTCGCTGCCGTGCCGCATGGCCTTCAACTGCAGCCGTGCGTCAAAGGCGGCCTTGTGGTCATGTCCACGCCAAAGGCTCCATCTCCTTATGCTCACACACTGCGTGAGGCCGATGTCATCCTCGCCGCCGCAGGTATTGCGATCAACACGCCGCAGGACTTTGATTCCGAGCTCGCAGCACGCGCTGGTCGTACGATTGGCATCAACATCAATCGCGGCGGCAGATTCGGCACCACCCCCCGCTTCATGAAGGCTGGCGAAACCCGCGAACTTGCCAAGGAATTTCTCTCGCGCTGGCAGGATGAGCGCAACTCCCGCGCTCTTGGCCTCGCCGCCAAGTCCATTACTTTTGAGAAACTCGCACATGATTATTTGCAGTGGGCCGAAACGCTCGGTGGCTATGCGCCCTCATGGCTCAAGGAAGTCAAACGCATCGCGACCAAACACGTCGAGCGTTGGGGCCCTTGGAACCTCAAACAACTCAACCCCGCCGAGTTTAGCGAATGGGCCGAGCGACGCTATGCCGAGACCTCGACCTACACGGTCCACAAAGAACTGCATACGCTGCGCGGCATCTTCAAGGTGGCGATCAAGAATCGCTACATGTCTGCCAGTCCTGTCCAGCAAATCAAAGTGCGCAAGCCGCCTGCCTCCACGCCCAAGTATCTTGATGAGCACGAAATCGCTGTGCTGCTCCAATGCGCTGAGCAGGTAGACAAGCGCCGCCTTGAAACGTTCATCACGCCGCGCGGCGGCCACGTGCTGCGTCGACGCGGCAAGACGACCGACGACTACCTGCGCCTCTACAATCGTGATGGCAGCTTTGATTCCGCCCGCATCCGCTTTTTGCTCTTGACGGCCCTACGCAAATCACAGTTCATTGACCTCAAGTGGCAGCAGTATGATCGCAAGCGCGGCACTATCACTCTTCAGACAACGCACGAGCACAGTGAGAAAAGCCGGCGCGTCACTGTGATTCCGTTGCCGGAAGTGGCGCAGACGATTCTCGACGGCCAGCCGCGCATCGGTGAGTACATTTTCCCAAACACCGATGGGGGACACGACCTTCAGATTCATTTACGCTTCAAGCGTATCGTGGCGCTCTTCAAAGAGCAGACCGGTAAGCGCCTCCATCTGCACATACTCCGGCACACCGCCTTGACGCACTTGCTCCAGTACACGCGCGACATTGCGCTGGTCAGCAAGTTCGCCGGCCACAGCAAGATCGAGACAACCCAGATTTACGCGCATGTCCTCGAAGAACGCATGCGCCAGGCAACCAAGGGCTTTGACATAACAAACTCACCGTCCGTCCATGACAACAGCTAAACGATCGACAACGATATCTCAGCAATGGAAAGAGTTTTTCCTCGAGATGCAGACCTATGCGCCATCGGACGATGCTGATCGCCCGAAGCCCTATTGCGCGGAGGAATATCAACCTTCCACCGCGCTTGCTTTTCCATACCTCAACAACGTGCTCATCGTAGGTGAACGTGGCACCGGCAAGGAACTGCTTGCCGAAACAATAGCCGCGTCATGGAAGCATCATCTTCCCATCAAGGCACGTTTCAACTGTGCTGGTTGGTCGGAGCAGCTTGCACGCGCCGAGATATTCGGCTATGGCAAAGGCGTCTTCACTGGTCAACAACGCGAAGGCAAGTCGGGGTTGATTCAGGATAACCCAGTTGTCTTCTTGGACGAGATACAGTCTTTGCCGCATTCAGTGCAGGCATCGCTTCTGCGCCTGATAGAATACGGCGAATGCCAGCCGCTCGGTAGCTCGCCCTACTTACTCAAACCCAAAGCGCACATCATCGCGGCAGTACAGCCGGCGGCACTCGTGCCGAGTGCAAACTTCCTGCCAGACCTGCTTGACAGGTTCACCATCAAGATTTCCTTGCCGCCACTCGCCGCCTGTCCCAACTACATACCACGGCTCCTGGCCCTGCTCATCTATCAGGAATACAAACGCAGGTTTCGCACCCATGGCTCGGCCTTCTATCACGTTGGCACCGAGGACAACGAGGAGTTCTACAAGTCGCTGAGAGTGGATCACTACGAAGTTCTCCAACTCATATCAATGCGCTGGCCGGGAAACATAAGGCAACTCAACAACATTGTCCAGTGTTCAACTCTCAGGCAATGCTCATATGAAGACCACACGATAACGCCGACCAAGACACACAACCACATAGCCGTCCTGTTCAAGCCGCACTATTCCCACTATCACGAGTACATGGATGCGTTCAACCTCGATCATGATCTCGCCGAATACACGGCGCATCGGCATGTCATGGAAACAATGTTCTCAACCAAGGAACTTAACAAGGAGCGTTTGCTGTCGCTGCTCGACCTCTGGCATTTCCCATCTTTCACCAAACGCATCTACTATAGGTCGCTGAGCAAGGTGCATCGCAGCCATATTAGAGACATGTTCATCGCAACAAATCCTCTCGGCATCGAGGGCGCACCAACGGAACAGCAGATTGAATCTTTCTTCGATACAACCTACGTCGGCCACAAGTCACCCGGTTTGCCTCTCATTCATTATAAGCAGTACGACGCACAGCAACGCATCCAACCTCCACCACAGAAGGCTCCCAAACCACGACAGACGCTTGCCGACAAGGATGACACAGAGATAGCAGGTGTCCTCAAGAAGCACAAAGGCAACATCACCCATGCCGCTGCCGCGCTCAAAGTGCGTCGCGAGACATTGCAGAGAGCGCTCAAGAATCGCTCCATCAAGCCATGAACCGGTAGTGGCATCACTGTGACATCACTGTGATGACACACTAGTACGCGGCCCCATTCCGCGAGGAAGAAATCCACAAACCGCACTCGTGCAGATGTTTGCGATTCTGGCACGCACCCTGCACTACAAAGGCATGATGGCGATGTGAAGGCCACGCAAGCTTCACACGATACACATGCCGGGGCCGGCCGCCCATTACGGGCAACTTTTCTTCACACCGACCATCAGGCCGGCCCGGCTCCACATCACGAGAGGAGTTCCACATGGTGCAACTCATGCATCTGCCCGACGCTGCCGCCTATCTGTGCGTCAGCAAGCGCACGGTCCGCCGCCTGATTGATCGCCGCCTGATTCCGTTCTTCAAGGTCTGCGGCTCGATCCGCGTCGACAAAGAAGACCTCGACATGTACCTCAAGCGCTGCCGCATTCACGCGCAGTGAGACCGCCATGACGTTCCACGACTTCGCTCATCAATACATGAACATGGGCTGGTGCGTCATTCCGGTGCGCCCCAATGACAAGCGCCCCGCTGTGCCCTGGAAGGAATACCAAACGCACACGCCCGATGAGCCCACCCTCGATCACTGGTTCGGCAATGGTACTGGCTACGGCATTGCTGTCGTCACCGGCTCGATCAGTGAGCTTCTTGTGCTCGACTGCGACAACGACGCCGCTGTTGAAGAAGCCACGCGCCGTGGCATTCCGCCCACGCCGACCGCCCAGACATCCAAGGGCCGGCACTTTTACTTCCGCTACTCGGGTCATGACATCCACAACAGTGCCAGCAAGATCGCCGAAGGCATGGATATCCGCGCTGAGGGCGGTTATGTTGTCGCGCCGCCATCCATTCATCCCACCGGCGCACCTTACACCTGGTTGATAAGTCCTCTTGAGTGTGAACTGGCGCCGCCGCCGCCATGGTTGCTTCAACTTATCGCCGCGCCCAAGAGCGCAACATTACTCGATAAACTGTTAGACGAACTTCGCTGCGCGCCTGTCGGGTCGCGCAACGACACCCTCAACAAAATCGCATTCAAAGCAGCCCAGCACATCGCCGCTGGTGACATGCCAGCGTCCGCCTTGGATGACATTCGTGCAGCCGCCTTGGCAATCGGCCTCACGCCAGACGAAGTACAGGCCACCATTGCCAGCGCATCCGCCGCTGGCGCCATCAAGCCCGTCACACCACACCAGCGCTCTCGCGAGCTCATCAATTCTAATCTGCCGCGCATTGAACTACCCGGCGACAACCGCCTCGTCAGCGCCTTCGCGCTCGAACTCGGCTCCATCATGTCTCATTGCGGCCTCTATCGCCGCGACAACCGCCCGGTCTTCGTTGATAAAGCCAACTGCCGCCTCGATCCGCTCACACCAGAGTCCCTCAGAACATGGATCGAGCAACACTGCATTTGCTTTCGTGTCCGCAGCTCAAATGGTGGCTCCATTCAGTTCAGCCACACCTGCTCGCTCGACGATGCGCGCACGGTCATCCAGTCTGTCCAATTCCTGCAAGCATTGCCGGAGATCGTCTCCATCAATCAGACGCGCCTGCCGGTTATGCGCGCGGACGGCTCTATCGAGCTTCTGCCGCCCGGCTACGATCCCGCTTCGCGTGTCTTCACCGCGCCCAATATCGAATGCGACGAATGCATCACGCTCGATCAAGCCCGCGCGGCGATTGACGACGCATTGTCAGAATTTCCCTTTCAAGACCTGCGCTCTAAATCCGTCGCCATTGCCGCCATGCTTTCGGTATTCTGCAACAATCTGTTCCCGGCCGGCCTCCAACGGCCTGCCTTCATATTTATTGCCAACTGCGAGGGCACAGGCAAAACCCTCTTGGCCAAGCTCATCCTATCACCTGTTCACGGCATCCCTGAAGTCAAATCCTGCGCCGACGACACCACCGAAATGCGCAAGGAGCTTTTCACCAGCGCTCTCGAACGCCGTCCCTACATTCTGCTCGACAACCTCAAGGCACACCTCAGCAGCGCCCCACTCGAATCGTTCTTGACGTCATCCAAGATCAGCGGCCGGCTCATGGGCACCAATCACGAAGCGTCGCCTGACCTGACCTGTCATGTCTTCATCACCGGCAACGCTCTGACTGTCTCGCCCGATATGCGCCGCCGCTCTCTTTTTGTCGAACTCTTCTGCGAGTACGAACGTCCAGAAGAACGACCAATCAAACGCTATCTGGACGACACTGGCCTGCTCGTTTTGCGCTCCCAACTTCTGTCCGCCTGCTGGGCATTTCTCCGCCACTGGGATGCCCACGGCCGCCCTCGGCCCCTCCAGTCGCACAACTCCTTCCGTGCATGGGCTGATACAATCGCCGGCATGGTCGACGCCGCAGGCTATCCCAGCCCTCTTGCCGAACCCCACCTGGCCAACGCGGGCGATAGGGAACTGGACGACATGCGTAACCTTGCAGCCGCCATACTCGCTGACAATCCTATCGCCCACGCCACCTTCGACCAGATCGCCGACCTCGCGCGCGAGCGTGGCTTGTTTGACTGGATCCTTACCGCACCCGCCGATCTCGACCGCAGAGACAAAGCACGCTTTGCTCACCTTCTCATCAAATACGATCGCCGCATCTTCACCGGCCGTATCCGCTTTCTTGTCGATGGCAAAGGCCGCAACCGGCGTTACATTGTCAAGCGCGAAGAAGATCAATCCGGTAATGCTTGTGATGCCTGACATGCTTTTCCATATCTCTCTAGGACAACCCCCGCTTTTCAATAGGCGTTGAAACACCATGACAACCATGTCAACCATGACAGCCGCAGTACACTTGGCATCAGTTGTCCAAAGCATTGACTTTCAGGCATTATTCATGCTATTATTGCTTTGATGATCGTGTGAAGCAAATTAACCATGAGGTTTCTCAATGGCTAAACAAATCCCAATGACCTGCAAGCTGCAGGGCAAAGTCGGCGGTCTCATCTACGCAAAGAATGGGAACGTCCGCGTCTCCAACCCCGGCGCCAATCGCACACCCGCGGCCTTCAAGCGCCTGTTCTCGCTCCTGGCTCAGTCCTGGCCTTACGGCTCGACCGAGTTCAAGAACCTGGTCCAGAACAGCCCCGGTGTCTACAATGGCGTCAGTGTCCTCACGGCCGCCACCGCTGGCGTGTATGCCTTCCTTACCGGTACGGCTGCCAATCTCTCGGCTGCCGCGCAAGTCATGAAAGGCATCTTGCCGGATCGCCTCGAAAATCTCCCCGGCGATTTTGGCGAGGACATCATCCGCCCGGCCATCGGCTCCATCACCGTCACAGGCCAGGTTGCTGGCTCGAACTTCAACACGCGCCTTACGGTCGCGTTCAATGAGTTCATCGTCAGCGACTATGAGGATCACCGTGCGGCTGCCTTCCAGTGTTTGCGCGACAACGTTATCAACGAGACCGATGTGCCCATCAATCTCGTTGGCATTCGGATGTTCACGCCGACATTGCAGGGTCAGAGCCTGGTCCTTGATCTCACGGCTGTGCCTGATGACTCGCTGCCCATCCTCTCGCTGGTCAGCATCTGGGCCCAGCACAAGAGCAGCGGCGTGCGCATGCCTGTGGCCCATCTCGTGAGTCAGCTCGCCTCCGACGTAATTCCGTAATCTCCGGAGGATTCACCAAGAAATACTGGCGCAGCGTTCCTCTCGGCTGCTCAGTCACAACCGGCGTCCATCTGGGCGCCGGTTTTCCTTTCTGCCTGTGTCGAGCACGGCAGACAGGTGTATCGAAACCCCCTTGGGGTTTGCCTGGTTTTCTAACCATTCATATCCTTTTTCTAGCCAGATGCCACGCACCATGCACATCACACGCGTGACACATGCTCATCACACACCAAACACACATGCATGATGCCGTCAACACACCGCCATCATGCCGTGATCATCCCACGCCTGCGCGACACGCCCTGCAAACACCATCCAATGCCGATTGCTGATGACACACAAGGATACGTGCAACAAGGCACACATTGAACACCCATATCCCATCCCGCGCGAACACACTCACAATCAACGCCACATGCTGATTGCAGACGACATTCAGTGTTGTTTGTGCTGCCCATCACGGAACTCCAAGCAGCCGATCAACGATGTCCGCGCCGCTCTCAATCCATATCCTTTCCTGCGCATAACAATCATCACTCAGTGACGATTGCGGACGACGACCAATGCCGGATGTCGGTCAGCCCACTTGTCGCCTGTCGCTCCCTCACTGCACAATCAACACCGCATGACGATTGCACACGACATTCCGTGTCGTTTGTGCGATCTGCACGAAAGCTGCACACCGCTTGCCTTCTTCAACCGAAAACTGAAAACTGAAAACCGAACACAGCCCGCTCATGGACATCACTGATGCTAACACCACGCTCGCGCCCCCACGTCAACACATAAGTCCGCATGCCGCGCCGCCGCTACCTGTGTCGCGCCGACCGCGCAGGGCGCCGGCGCTCCATCTGCCGTGCAGCCACGGCAGCGGTGCCGGCGTCGCTTCTGTGTGCGCTCCCTCGAATTACAGCGTTCCGCTCGCCACCGCCAGCACGCCGCTCCTCTCTCTGCGCCGCCGCCCGGGCTACGGCCTTCTCGCGACCCCACGCCGCCTTGTGCCTGCCGCTCCCGCCGCCCGCTGCGCTTGACGGCATCGCTCTAGTCCCTTCGTCGTCGCGGGGACGCTGGCCTTGCTATCCGGGCCGCGTCGCGCCGTTCGTCGCTTTCGCCAGTGGGCTTTTTGGCGTGCTCTCCCACGCTTCTACCAAAGACGCATTCCCGCTCGCCGTCCACCGGCAGCGCGCCGCCGCCCGCCCTCGCTCAGAGCGCTTTGCGCACTTCGCTCTTATGGTCGGTCGGCTTACCGCGCATCCGGCTCCCGGCTTCGCTTCTGCCGGCGAACCCCCGCACGCGAACAATCTACGCATCTTCGCTCTCTCCTGCGTCATCCCGCCACCGCTCCAGTTCTCCATCCCGCCGCTGCTCCAATTCTCCATCCAGCCATTCTTCCACTCCTCCAATCATCCGTTTTTCTGTTCACCCAATTCTTTATCCCCCCGCCAGCGCGCGTTTGCCATCCTCATACTCATACCGGCGCGTACGCGCACCTTTGCCCGCCCACCCATTCGGCCCGTGCCGCGCGGCGCGCAGACCAACCGCGCGGACTTGTGCAGCCCGACTGCTGCGGACTGCCCAAATCCGCTTGCACTCCAACCGTCCGCATTCATGGCCGTGATCGCGCGCAACGCACGGCCACGACCATCAATGCCCAGCACTCGCGCCGCGCGGCCCGATGCCAAATTCCCCATTGGTTGCAACCCACGTCGCGCCGCCGACCGTAGGGCGTCGCTCGCCAGTAGAGACACAACCCGCGCGCGGCTAACCCGCCCCCGACAAAACATAATGCGTCATTATGCGTCGTGGTCGCACCTCTTTTCAAGCCAGCATGTCACCCGCCGCCCGCAATCGGGCGATCATGCGCCATGCTCACAGACCGGTGCCGCTGCACGCCGCATAACGCTCCATTATGTTTCATCTCCCACCCCACACCACAGCGCGCGCTTGCGACGGGCCGGTCACCGCATCCTCCGTCACCAATCATTATGGCCTTCGTTCGTTATCCACTTGTCTTCCTCCCGACCGAGATCGCCGGTCATCCCGCCCGCGTCGCGAAAGCAGAAAGGGCGCCGCGGGCTTCAATGGCGGGCGGCTACCGCCGCTACGCCCCGCGTGCTCGCGGTGCTATCCGCCAGGCCGCGCCCTGGTTCTTCCGCCCGGTCGCTGGGCGCGGATCGCCATGCGGCGGGCTTGGTGTAAGAATCTCTACAGTCCCAATCCAGAAGAGCAGACACAGCAGCAGCGGCAGCACTGCGCATCCTCACGCGCGCAGCTGTGGTCAATCTCCCGTCGCATCCCGCGTTTCGGTGGGCCACCTGCCTATCGCCCCCGCTCGCCAAGCTCGCTCAGACAATGGGCTTATAGGCAGGCGCCCCCCCGATCCGCTTGCGCCCGCAGGTAAATCAGACACGCATTCCCGCCGGCCGGTGGCCGGGTGCCCTTCGCCCCCGCTCGCCAAGCTCGCTCGGACAAGGGCGATAGGCACCCGCCCACCCGATCCGGCTTCTGACCGCACCGGCAGGGGGTTGCGCACGCGAAGCCGCACCGCTCAGCGCCGCTCGCGCTATTACTCCATTTCAGAGTCAGACATCGCTTGTTTCATGGTGGCGGCCACGCGCGGCCCGAGCGCCCGCCGCACAATCGTCATACCATGCCGTTTTCAGACAATCATGTGCGCAGGCGGGATCGTTTGCGCGCCAGCAACGCCGTCAGTGTGAGCGCGGCTATGCCTGCGCTCAATCCCTCGGGCAAGACCATGAACGTGTTCGTCGACGGCGCATAGGTGTACACCGGCCCCGGCAGCACGCCGCCGCGCGCCGTCCATTGATGCAGCCCGTCAGATAACGCGATGTTGGTCGGTAATGAAACGGTTACAAATGCGCCATTGTCAATCGAGACCTGCGCAAAGGCAAACGCCGCGCCATAGATCAACACGCGGAACCTGGGCGCGAAATTTGTCGCAATGCTGTCATCTGCCGGCTCCAGCAAGAATATGGCGCGGTCGCCGCTGTAATTGGTCGTCACAACCAGCGTGTTGGTTTCTGGCGCGGGCCACCAGCCCGCCGCAGTTCTGCCGCGCGCTGTCCAGCGGTTTGAGCTCACACCGTTAAACACCACTGGATTGTCCGCATCATATTCAAACCAGCTTATGCCGGCATTGGTGGACAACTGCCGATCTAAAGTCGCCGCACCATAGTCCACGACCAGCTTGCACGCAAAGATGTTTGTCAAGCGTGTCCCAGATGCCGGCGCAACTAAATGCATGCCCGGAATCAATGTCTTCTGAATTGTGAACCGATTTGTGCTCAAAGCCCAAAACAGGTTCGTGTCTCTATCCAGTCCCAACGCAGTCCAGTAGTATGTGCCCGTGCTATTTATCGTCAAGCTATCGCTGTACAAAAACTTTTTTACTGGATCAAACACCGCCACGCTATTTGTCACTAAATAATTCGCCTGTAGGCCCTCTCCATAGGTTACATTGAACCCGACTGTTGAATTATTTGATAAATAGTCATTTGTCGGCGCGTTGAGCGTGATTTGCGTACTTCTATAAATTGTCAGACAATTAGTTTCAAATGCCCAGTGAATATTGAAAGCACTGTCATACCCCAGAGCCGTCCAATACATAGTGCCGGTTCTGCTCAATGTCAACCTATCCGTGTTTGTTAGCACTTGTGCATTGCTAAAAACCGGCGTGCTGTTTGTTGCCAAGTAGCGATACGCAATTGCATCGCCATAGGCAACGTCGAAATTAACAGCAAATTGATTGGTCAAATAATTGTCAACCGGCACCACCAAACTTATTTGCGTGCTGGTCGGAAATGCTCGCATTACTCGCACACTGTCATAACCAAGCCATCCATAAACATTTGTGCCATATACAGCAATTAAATTTGTGCCTACCCCCAATGAAATGTTGGCAATTCTCCAGTGCTGATTTGCAGCAAACGTGCCGCACGCACCATTTCTCTCGTTCGACCACCACATTGTACCAACCAAGCGATTCGTTGTATACATAAATGGTGAATTGGTTCCGCCAATGGTGAAATGTGTGGTATCGCAGTTCACAAATGTGTCAACATTAGTAATGTTCACAAAAGGGCTTAAACGAATTGCCAATGAATGATAAGCGCCTGCCGCTGCTGCAATATAACCATTACCGGTTGGACATTTACTAAGTTCAAAATTAGTCCTACCCCAGCCGACTAACGTGCCGTCGATACGCAACGCTATTGAATGCCCATCGCCCGCCGCCACCGCGACAAAACTATTTCCCGTCGGGCAGTTGATCTGGCCATAATCGTTATTGCCCCAACCAACCAACGAGCCATCGCTGCGCAACGCCAGTGAGTGATCCCCACCTGCCGACACTGCGACAAAGTTGATGCCGCTCGGACAATTTGTCCGGCCATCCCCGCTGTAGCCCCAGCCTACTAGAGTGCCATCTCTGCGCAACGCTAGTGAATGCAGCCAACCTGCCGTTACCGCGACATAATTACTCCCACTCGGGCAGTTCTTCTGACCATAGTCATTGTTGCCCCAGCCGACCAGGGTGCCGTCGCTGCGCAATGCTAGTGAATATCCATTGCCCGCCGCCGCCGCAACATAGTTTGTACCGCTAGGATTACTATGCACATAACTACCCCACACGACCAATGAGCCATTGCTGCGCAACGCCAGCGAATGCCAGTTGCCTGCCACCATCGCAACAATGTCATAGCCGCCGGGGCAGTTGGTCTGGCCGCTTGAGTTGTCACCCCAGCCGACCAGCATGCCGTTGCAGCGCAACGCCAGCGAATGACCATAACCTGCCGCCACCGCAACAAAATCATTCCCCTTCGGACAGTAGCGCAAGCCATAATAATTGTAGCCCCAGCCGACCAGCGTTCCCCGCCACCTTTGACCGTACTTCGATCCTGATTGTTGCCCGCTACCGTCTATATTGTAACGCCAAATGTTGAATGTATCACTGTTAACAACACCTGCCGCGTTCTTTCCGTACACTGTGATGTAATTCTTGCCGAGCTGCAGCGCGATTGCCGGCGCTATAAATGAGAGGCCGCTGCCGGTGAAACTGGTCGCCGCGCCGCCCACCGACGCGTTCGACACCCACATATCGCCGACAATATCGCTGGTGTTCGTGCCCGCCACCGCGATGCTGTCAACGTCCCACATCACTCGGTCAATTGTGCTTGTGATATACACCCCAGCCCGTGCTGGCCGGCCAGCCACAAACAACAACAATCCCACCGCGCCTACGAGGCGCGCCGCATTTCTGATGCACACACTCATTGTCATTCCTATTGTCAATCGGTCAATAAACAAAGCAACCGCCTTTCGCTCTATAATTCTACCCCAAATGCCTGCGGCTGTCAACCGCATGTGCCACCGTGTTGCCACCGCATTGTGCCCACGCTGCTCAGCGCCGCTCCCGATCTTACTCCATTGCAGCACCAGCAACAGCACCAGCAACAGCACCAGACATCGCTTGTTTCATGGTGATCACATCTGCATGCCTCGCCGCACAATCGTCATTTCTTGACGATTGCAGACAACACTTTTCGTCGTTTGTGTGCCGGGCGCCCACGGACGATCCGTGAGCGAGCCAACTGCAAACGACTCTGCGCGTCGAATGCAGACGATCCCGTCCACAGGCGGGATCGTTTGCAACCGCAACACCACAGCCGCCCATCCACACCGCCCGCTCAGCGCCGCTCCCGCTCTTACTCCATTGCAGCAACATCCGCCGCTTGCTTCACGTTGTCATCATCACCAAACATCAAACCAATCACTCTCTAATGCTATATAAATCAACACCTTATGCCCGTGCACCGTGTTTTTTCAATTTTCCCTCAAGGCAAACCAAACCCTTGTTGACAATGTGGCCCAAACCATGTATAATATGTATGCTGTAGTTTGATGCGATCACTTACGTATACTGGAAATCGTTCTCGATATTTGCTAACCAACTGATTTAGAGCATGCAATGTCCAGCGGACTTATGCAAGAGTTTGAATACTACCTCGCCCATCAATCAGAACTTGTGGCGAAGTACAATGGTAAGGTTCTGGCAATCAAAGATCAGAAGGTAATCGGCGTTTACGACTCAGAGTTGCAGGCCATACAGGAAACACGCAAGACATGCGATATGGGTTCATTTCTTGTACAAAAATGTGCTCCAGGTAATCAAGAATACACAGCTACATATCACTCACGCGTAGCCTTCGCATAAGGATATGAATGATACCGCCGCGTGCGTTCACTGTCACTAGCAAAAATGGCAGGATGGCTGTTCTTCAAACTGATGCTTACATCTCTCAACCGTTTGATCCCGCCAACACACCTACAGATAAGATTCCTCAATCACACAAGTACTCAGCTATCTGGGACACAGGAGCTACCCGAACTGTTGTTACACAACAAGTCGTTCGTGACTGTCAACTTCATCCCATATCCTATGCACAGGTATTTACAGCAGGCAGTGATAAACCACTACTTCGCCCTGTGTATCCTGTCAATGTCATCCTTCCTCATGGTGTACAAATAATCGGCTGCTAATGTACTCATTGGAATGGATATAATCAGTCTTGGTGATTTTGCCATTACCTCTCGCAATGGCAACACAGTTTTCTCATTTCAGATACCTTCTATTGAGCACATTGATTTTGTGCATCCGCAACCATTTGTGCGTCACCAACCCATCATTGGTCGTAATGATGTTTGCCCATGCGGCAGCGGTCTCAAGTACAAAAAGTGCTGTGGCAAATAAACTTTTTGTTCCCGCTGCCTCACGGTAAAATTCATTAATCTTATCTTCCACTTCCCCCATCTATATTCGGAGGAACTTGCGCTTTATTTATGGTTGCTCTTCACTCATTTTGCTAAACTCGAGAAGGCGATAAACGATCTTAGAAGGTCTATTTCGTGGCTTTACTGCCCGCGGTAGGTCAGCTGGATAGAGCAACGGATTTCTTAATCTGGACGGCACGAAGGAGATACACGAGGTGAAGCGCGGGCACATGATTCACAACCCCAGCAGGATCCGCAAGCACGAGGCGGCGAAACTATGGTGCCGGTGGCGCGGCATGAACTTCATAGCGGTGACGAAGAAATGACCACGCCGCTCAGCGCCGCTCCCGCTCTTACTCCATTTCAGAGTCGGATTTCGCTTGTTTCATGGTGATCGCAACATCCTCGCGGTGTTTGCCCATTGACCGCGCGCGGTCGTTTCACTATAATCTTTGTCATGTTTACAAATCCAATCGAGACAAGCTGATGCCGACACTGACGTGGGCAGGGAAGGAGGCGGTGGTCAATCATCACCAGAAGGTGCCGTTTCATCTTCTGAAGGATGTGCCGTCGCTTTCGGTCGGTGATCCCGGCAGCGGCAACCTGATCGTCGAAGGCGACAACCTCGTCGCGCTCAAAGCGCTTCTGCCATATTACGCCGGCCAGGTCAAATGCATCTACATTGACCCACCCTACAACACTGGCAACGAGAAGTGGGTATACAATGATAACGTCAACAGTCCAGTCATCAAGAAGTGGCTCGGTCAAGTAGTAGGCGATGATGCATCAGACCTGTCTCGTCATGACAAGTGGCTTTGCATGATGTATCCAAGGCTCCAACTGTTGCGTAAATTCCTTACTCATGACGGTGCCATTTTCATATCGCTGGATGACAACGAGATTCAGAATCTTCGCTCCATGATGGATGAAATATACGGTGGCAATAATTTCGTTGCCGTCATCATCTGGCAGAAACGCACGTCACCCGATGCGCGTCTCAACCTTGGACCCGCTCACGACTATGTAGTGGTATATTCAAAGAACAAAGACGCCTTCAAAGCTACGATGAACAAGGTCCCGCCCAGTGGAGAACGGACGAAGGCTTACAAGAATCCTGACAATGATCCTCGTGGACCTTGGGCTTCTACCGACCTAACAGGCCAGACGGGGCACGCCACCCCAGACCAGTATTACAGCATACCTACCCCTCTTGGCACAACTATCAAGCCGCCAAAAGGCCGCTGTTGGGCACTGGCAGAAAAGACATTTCTCAATTTGCTTACAGACAACCGAATATGGTTCGGCAAGAAAGGCACATCACGCCCTCGGTTGAAGAAATTTTTGAACGAGACAGAAGGTGTCACCACATGGACATGGTGGCCGCATACTGAAGTAGGGCACAATCAGGAAGCCACAAAGGAACTAAATGAAACACTGGGGACACCCGATCTTTTTGACAATCCCAAGCCTACGCGACTTATTAAACGTATACTTCAATTAGCCACCGGCAAAGATTCTCTAATTCTTGAT
Organism: bacterium; assembly: GCA_026398485.1. Lineage (GTDB taxonomy): Bacteria > Auribacterota > UBA3054 > UBA3054 > JAPLST01 > JAPLST01. Next base: position 1,633 of record JAPLST010000477.1, on the reverse strand, counting down.
TCATTTGCCGGCTCTGGCACCACTGGCCATGCATTAGTTCAACTCAACAAACAAGATGGTGGTACTCGCAGGTTCATTCTTGTTGAAATGGAAAGCAAGATTGCCAGAGAACTGACTGCGGAAAGGTTGCGCAGAGTGTGCAGCAACTTCAACAATGACACACTATCACATGACGAAACTGATGATAATGCTTTCCGATTCTGCACTCTTGGCACAGCTCTTTTCGATCAACATGGTGCTATCAATCCCGACGTGAAATATGCTGATCTTGCCCGTCATGTCTATTTCACCGAGACGGGTGAGCCATTACCGCACGGCAAGCCGGTTGATTCGCCGTTGCTGGGCATTTCCAACGGCGTTGCCATTTACCTTCTCTTCAACGGCATTCTGGGCGACCGGCGGGCCAATGGCGGCAATATCCTGACGCGCGCCATCCTTGCCCAACTTCCGCCATTTCACGGCCAGAAGATCATCTATGCCGCCGGCTGCCTTATCAGCGAACAGCGCTTGCGCGATCTCAATATCGCGTTCCGGCAGACGCCCTACGAAATCAAGGTGACATGACGCAGTCCATGTTTGAACTCAAGGAATACCAAAAGCGCGCCTTGGCCACCTTGCGTGACTATTTGGCGGAAGCCCGCCAATCCAATGCGCAGGACGCCTTCAACAAGATCACTGCGCGCAATGGCGGCGCGGCGCAAACCTATATCCCCGTGCAGTGCGCCACGCTCGGCAGCATTCCCTATGTCTGTCTGCGCGTGCCGACGGGCGGTGGCAAGACGGTCATGGCCTGCAGCGCCGTCGGCATTGCACTAAATCATTATTTACATGCACCGCGCGGCATTGTGCTCTGGCTTGTGCCCAGCAACACCATTCTCGATCAGACCGCCCGCGCACTCGACGATACGCGCCATCCCTACCGCCGCGCGCTTGAAGACGGCGTTGGCCCGGTCGAGATCAAGACCATTGACCAAGCCATGCGCATGCCGCGCGCGGCTGTTGACGGCAATACCGTGGTGATTGTCGCGACGATTCAGTGCTTCCGTGTGGCGGAAAAAATGGGCCGGCTGGTCTACACCCAAGAGGGTTTGCACGATCACTTTGCCAACGTGCCGCAGGAGCTTTATTCCTTTCTTGACAAGGGCCCGGATGGCAAACCGCTTGCCACACTTATCAACCTCTTCAAGCTGCACAATCCAATCGTCATTGTGGACGAGGCCCACAATGCGCGCACGCCGCTGACCTTTGACATGCTGAAGGATATCAAGCCACGCTGCATTGTTGAGTTCACCGGGCTATGGAGTTGAAAAGCGAGCACATGATCAAGTTGCCCTTGGAGGTGGTCACACGCAAGCCGAGCCAGTGGGAGCAACTTCTGTCCGAGGCGGTTGCAGTACGGGACAATCTGGAGAAGATCGCAATTCTTGAGGGCCAAACCACCGACGAGTACATTCGGCCAATCATTCTCGTTCAGGCGCGCACGCTCGAACACAGCAAAGAGCTTAAGCAAATTCTTGTCGGCTACCCCGGCATCAATCCCGATGAAGTGCGCATTTGCACCAGTGAGATTGATGAAATACCAGAGATGAAAGACATCCTGACCACGGCATGTCCGATTCGCTACATCATCACC
>JAPLST010000302.1 GCA_026398485.1 bacterium | reverse complement strand
GTGCCGGCTTGGTCTGACTTCCAAAGCCCGGTCTACTTCGATGATGCGGTGCTCGACGCGCGCATCACCAATGTGCCCGCGGCCCCCGCCAGCGTCGCCGCCAGCCACGGCGCGTACACGGACAAAGTGCGCGTGACCTGGAGCGCCAGCGCCGGCGCCAGCACCTATGCCGTGTATCGCGCGGCGGAGGACAACAGCGCCGGCGCCAGCAACATTGCCGCCACCAGCGTTCAGACCTATGATGATCTGGGCGTGGCCGCCGGGCAGACCAATTATTATTGGGTGAAAGCCGGCAACAGCAACGGCTGGAGCGACTTCAGCGCCAGTGCCTTCGGCTATCTTGGCACGCCATCGGCCGCACTGCTCAACCCCGGCTTCGAATCCTACAGTGCCACCCCGGCCGGCGATTTCCCCAAGGAATGGACGCGCATTCAGGCATCGTGGTGGGCCGGCCTGCCAAATGTGCATTCCGGCACGGGCGCGGTCCAGTGCAACGGCTATGGCGAATGGGGCGGCCTGCGCCAGTCATTTGTCAGTGGTGACTTGGCCGGCAACAGCGTCACCGCCTCGGTGTGGGGCATGATTCCGGTCGCGTCCTTGATTTCGGGCGGCTGGAACGGCGCCGTGCTGTCCTTGGAGGAAACCGGCGGCGGGCTGTTGGCCACCACCAATTTCATCACCGCCGGCTCGGCCCAAGGCACCTGGATTCAGGCTGCGGTGGTTGCGCAAGATCTGCCGCTCGACGTGACCAGTGTGGATATTGTGTTGCAGGCAGCCAGTGTGCCGAATTGGACGTATTTCCAAGGCCAAGCCTACTTTGACGACGCCAACGTGACCGTGGTGATTCCAGAAGTGAGTTGCGGGCTGGTGCTGCTGGCAGGCTGGGCCATGGTGTGGCGGCGCAGGTAACTAGTCAGTTTAATTTCACCGGATGAGGTAATTACATGACTTCGCGCATTGGTGTGCTGGTTGGTCTGCCGGAGCGTGCGCCGGTATTCAGTGAACTGATTGCGTTTGGGCTGCGCACCTGCCAGCTCGTCAGTTGGACGCCGGCCCTGTGGACGGCCGCCTATGCCCGCGCCGTGCGTGACGAAATGGCGCGCACGGCGGTGCGCGTCACCGGCTTCTGGGCCGGCTGGCCCGGGCCTGCCGTGTGGAACTTGGTGGACGGGCCGGACACACTTGGCCTCGTGCCGCCAGCGTATCGGGCGCAACGCGTGGCAACCATGCATGCCGCACTCGACTTTGCCCACGCCGCCGGCCTGCCGGCGATCATCACCCATCTGGGCTTCATTCCCGAATGCCCCAAAGACCCGCTCTTTGGCGAACTGGTCGCCGCCGTCAAGGATATTGCCGAACACGCCCGCGCACTTGGCCTGCAGTTTTGGTTTGAAACCGGCCAGGAAACGCCGGTGACAATGCTGCGCCTGATCGAGTGCGTCGGCACCGGCAATCTCGGCATCAATCTTGACCCGGCCAATTTGATTTTGTACGGGCGCGGCAATCCGATTGACGCCCTGGATGTCTTTGGCGCGCATGTCAGCAATGTGCATGCCAAGGACGCGCTGTACCCGACCGACCCGATGTACCTTGGCCGCGAAGTGAAAGTGGGCGAGGGCCGGGTGCGCTTTCCGGCATTTATCGAACGCCTGCGTGAAATCGGCTTCACCGGCGAGTATATTATCGAGCGCGAGATCAGCGGGCCGCAGCAGGCAGCCGACATTCGCGCCACGGTTACCTATCTCGAACAACTAGTGGAGCAACCGTGATCAACGTTGGTTTTATTGGCGTGGGCAGCATCTCGGCCGTGCATCTGCGGTTCCTGCAATCACGCAAGGATGTGCGCGTGGTCGCGCTGTGCGACATCAAGCCGGCCACGCTGCGGGGCCGGGTCGCGGAGTTCGGCGGCCGGCCGTATCACTATTTTCACGAGATGCTGGCGCGCGAACAACTGGATGCCGTCTGGCTGTGCACGCCGCCTGAGGTGCGGCGCGAACCGCTGCTCGATTGCGCGCGGCGCGGCATCGCCGTCTTTTGTGAAAAACCGGTCGAACGCCAGGCCACGGCGGCCGCCGCCATTGCCCGCGCGCTGGCGCGGCTGGATGCCAAGGTGCAAATTGGCTATGTGTTCCGCGCGTTGCCACTGGTGGCGCGCCTGCGCGCCGCCATGGCCGACGACACGATCCGCGTCGTGCAATCGTTCTATGGCTGCCCGATGAGCCGTGAGCGCACGATGCCGGCCTGGTTCTTCGACAAGCGCAAGTCCGGCGGCGCGCTGATCGATCAAGCCACGCACAATTTCGACCTGCTGCGCTGCCTGTTTGGCGACGTGCGCACGGTCTGCGGCATGGCGCACAATCCGGCGCAGCCCAAAAGCGGCCGCTACACCATTGACGAAACGCTGGCGTTGTGCCTGCATTTTGAGAACGGCGTGATCGGCACGCACACGCATTCGTGGCTGGCCGATGGCTGGCGCAATGAAATTTTCCTGAGTGGTGAAAAACGCGTCTATCGCATGAACCTCGGCACCCAAGTCTTGACGGTGGATGACGGCTCACGTGTCCGCACCCATGCCTGCGCGCGCGGCTCGATGTACGCCCACGAAAATGTTGTCTTTCTGCGGATGCTCGCGCGCGACGACTGGCGCGCCAATCCATGCACCTATGCCGACGGCCTGCGCACCTTGCGCCTGACGCTGGCGGCCGACCGCGCGATTGAGACCCACCGCGCGGTGAGTGGATGAGTGGTAAATCGGGGTGCCGCGGTCGGTACCTCTGCCCGTAGCCGACGCACGGCGTGCGGCGTGCAGCACATCACGCGGAACACCGTTAAATTCTCGTGCGACACGAGAATTTATGGTATACTCAATGCATACAGCAATCTAACATCACCACCATTGCCCTTGATTATGAAGCACCGCTCGTTATTGGTATCCGTCTTGATTGGTGTCTGGCTGACACTGTCCGGCGCCTTTGCCGCCACGCCCTTGCCGGCAATGGATCTGGCCATCAGCAAATTCCTTGGCACGACGCGCCAGGAAGAGATCATGTTGAACCGGATTGTGCCGTACGCCGGCGCGCACATTGGCGGCGTGCATGTGGACACCAGTAAGAATCCCCCGCGCATCTATATGTTTGACTCGGCCAACAACCGCATTCTTGGCTTCAAGGGCTGGCAACCGGTGACGTTGCCCAACGGGCCGTGGCCGCACGCGGACATTGTCATCGGCCAGCCGGCCCTGTGGGATTCCGGCACGGCCAATGGCAACAGCATCCAATTTCTGCCGCCCAGCGCCGCGACGCTCGCGCTGCTGCCGTTTCCGTATGTCAGCAGCACCGCCGAGGCCCCGCGTTCCGGCATGATGGCGACCGATGCCGCCGGCAATTTCTATCTGGTCGACTTATGCAACAATCGCGTGGTCAAATACATTGATCCTTTTGAGACCGACCAAATTGCCGACCAGGTGTGGGGCCAAAGCACGTTTACCAATCGCTCGCCCACCAACACGACCGCGCCACCGGCCACCAGCGCCGGCACCCTGAACACCCAGTGGATATATGGCTCGACCATTGGCGCCTTCTCCGCCGGCGTCGAGGTGGATGCGGCCGGCAACCTGTGGGTCGCCGACTCGTTCAATAATCGCGTGGTGTGCTTCACCAACGGCGCCAAGACCGCCACGCTGGTGTTCGGCCAATCCACGTTCACCGCCAACGGTTCCGGCACGGCAGCCAATCGCATGTATCATCCGACCGGCGTGCGCGTGCATCCGCAGACGCACGAGGTCTTCGTCCTCGACGGCCAGAACGACCTTGCGCCCGGCCCGCGCATCATGGTCTTCCGCCCACCTTTCGCAAACGGCATGAATGCCCAGCGCGTCTTCGGCACCAACCAGCTCAGTTGGTCGCGCGGCTTCTGCCTTGATCCGTTCAACTCGAACATTGTCTGGGTCGCCGATGGCGGCAATAATCGCCTCGTCCAGTTCAACCATGTCACCGGCCAGGCACTCGACTGCATTGGTCAGCCGAATCTGACCACCTTTATCGGCATCGGCAAATATGTGCGCCCGGACGGCGCCGTGTCTGACTTTGGGCAGCCCGACGGCAGCATCAGCATTGACGCCCAGNNNNCAGTCCAATCTTTATTTTTGCAGCTTTCACGGTTTCAACAAAGTCATCCGCGTGCCCTTGCCGATCACGCGCAATGCCCAAGGCCACGTCTGGTCCAACGGCGAAATGCTGAAGGAAGGCCAGAACGAAACCAGCGGCCGCACGTCGCAGGACAACTATGGCATGGCGCGCTGGAACAATCAATTGTTCGTGCATGACCGCTACCGCCTCATGGTCTGGACCAACTATCCCGCGGCGGTCAATTTTCAGTCGGCGGATCTTGTGATCGGCCAGGCGACGCTTGATCAGAACATCCCCGGCGGCACGTTCGAGGGCCGCTCAATCGGCATGCTGCACGTCAGCAGCAATGTCCTTTTCGTGACCACTGACTGGAAATTGTTCATGTTTAGCCTGCCGATTACCAACGGCGGGCGCACCTATGCCCCCTTCAAAACGATTGATGGCGGGCAGGCCAACCAAGTCAAGTGGGCCGACGACAACAGCGATTGCGCGCCGCTGGCGATGGGCGGCGTGTGCTATGACCCGGTCAGCAATGTGCTCTGGGTTGCCCAAAATCATGCCGGCGACAGCAATCCCGGCGCGCGCATTTTGCGCATCCGCAATATTTTTGCCGCCAATCCGCTGGTCGATCTCGTCCTCGGCCAGACCAACAAAACCGGCGGCTTGAAAAACAAAGGCAAGTATATCTACGACCAGGGTCCGTTCACCGTTGACGCCACCGACATGGCCAATCCGTCGCAGGTCTTTCTGGACAACTACCGCAACCTGTACGTCGTCGATTCCGGCTATGAGGGCCGCATCGATAACGCCGGCAACCGCCGCGTCGTGCGCTTTGACGCAGCCAAGACCAGCCCGGTCGGCGGCATCATCTTCCCGAACACGCCCGCCGATGCGGTCATCTGCAAGCCGACGCTCACCACCACCCGCGACTACTCTGACGCCAACCGGCCCGGCACGCCGATCACGCTGGCCTTCAACAGCAACAACGAAATGGTGCTGACCGACGACACTTACGACACGCCCCAAGGCATGCACCTGTTTTTCTATCCCGCGCCGCAGACCGGCGGCAATCCGCAGCCGACTCAGATTATCAACACCTATCTGGGCCAGCCCGCGTTTTGTTTCTTCGATGGCGCGATGTTTGTGCTCCAGGATCACACCTGGTGTCGCGTCATCTTCCATGTGCCGCGGCCGACCGCGCCGCTGGTGGATGTGACCAATACGATCAGCACCGTCATTGGCGCGACGACGGCCATGGGCGGCACCAATGTGCATCTGGTCGGCACGATGCAATGGCTCAACGAGCGCGGCGGCGGCGGCACGTTTCCCGCCACGTCGCCCTGGCAGGTGGCCGGCATCGCCCTGCAGTTTGGCGGCAATCTGCTGACCGTCAGCGGCACCAACGCCGCCGGCATTGTCGGCAGCGACGCGATCACGATCACGCGCGCCTATGCGCCCGGCGAGGGCATGCCGGTGATCAACATCACCAATGTCCCGCAATCGTTTCCCAGTGGCGTGGCCACCTGCGCGCTGGGCGGCACGGCAAATCAGCACGCCGTCGGCCGGATCAGCTGGTCGAACAATCGCGGCGGCAGCGGCAGCACGCCGGCGACCTCGGCCTGGGTCATCACCGGCATTCCACTTAGCGGCGGCGCCAATCTTGTCAGTGTAAGCGCCACCAATATCTTTGGCAGCAATGCGGTTGCAACCATCACCATGACGCGCGCGCCCAGTCCGGGCGAAGGCGCGCCGTATGTGGACGTCACCACGCCGGATATGACCGTCGATGAGAGCATCACGGCTTATACCATCAACGGCACCAACAACCAGCATGTCGTCGGCACAATGTGGTGGACCAACACCCTCGGCGGCGGCAGCACCTTCGGCGCCGTCACCCCGTGGTCGATTCCCGATATCGCACTGCAACTGGGCGACAATGTCATCACCGTCGCCGGCTCGAATGTCTATGGCGATGTCGCCGCCGCCAGCGTGCGCATTACCCGTGAGGTGGTCATCACCGCAACAACGTGGCAGGTGCTGTTTGTCACCAACGGCATGGGCTACGCCGGCGCGGGCGCGGGCCTGCACATGACCGAGCGCGGCACGCTGGTGAAAAATTATGATCACGATGGCTATGTCTACCTGCAGGCCTGTGCCGCAGCCGGCAATCCGC
>JAPLST010000384.1 GCA_026398485.1 bacterium | reverse complement strand
TCGCCTGCGGGCTTCATTGCAGAACCATACATTCTTTCGCCGCGAAAGAATTTCCTACTTGTTACGCCTAAAGCATGCCAGCAGCGCAATCGCCGCCACGCCCAGCAGCATTGGTTCCGGTACCGGCGCCGTCACGACTGCATCCTTGATCTGGAGCTGGCTGCCCGTCGCGCCGTAGCCCACCAAGCGGAACGCTGTGTTGGCCGCGCCACCGACTGCAAACGTGCGGCCAATCGTGTACCAGACGCCCGCCGCGCTCAGTTCATACGTCGCCGTCGCCAATTCCCAACTGGATCCATTGTTGAAATCCAAGTCAAGAAAGCGCGGGCCTGTGCTGTCGCGCTGCACCGTGCAATAGAAGCCCGGCGATTGATACGTGCTGGTGTTGATCGTGAAGGTCACATTGCTGTATGGATCAGCAGTCGCGGCATGCGAGAAGCCGTCGACCGCGAGGATGCCATTGAATCCGCCCGCCGCATTGTCTGTCAAGACGATGTTATCAATGTTCACGCGTTGTCCAGCGGTTCCTGAAACGGACACGATTCTTATTTTCACATTGCCGCTGACATTCAATGATGCCGACCAGTCTGTCAGCGTATCCAGCGCGGTTGAATCAAAGGACGATCCCAGTTGGGTCCAGGCACCGCCATCAGCAGAATATTCCACAATGGAGACAACGCCGGCATCTGTGCCGTACCTGGCATATTTGAATGAAACGGTGCCGACACCGCCAGACTTGGCATCTACCATACTATTGGTAAATGGATGGCGGCCCCGATCACTTTGCGCATTGATTTTCTTGTCACTAGCCGAGTTACCGATCAAAGCATTGTCGAACGACCAGGTGATGTTGCTCAAAACGACATTTCCAAGCGCATATCCACCTTTTGTGCCATCCTCAAAACCGGTTTCGTATAAAGTAGCCAACAAATTAGTACTCATCCCCGCGCCGCAGGTGATGCCACTGAGATTGCCATTGCCGAAATTCCACGGCGTGATCAGCAGCATCCCGGGCGTGTTGGTCACCACTACATAAACTGATGCGGACAAATATCTAGTATTAATTTGGCCCGCGCTGTTCCAACCATAGTTGGTGATCGCGCCGTCAATCCAACGCGCGCCAATGTAATTGGTGCCGATCGGCAAGGTGAAGCTGGCACTGGCGGTATAGCCCAAGCCGCCGGCCGAGGCTGCCGCACCAAACCAGAGCCAGCCGCTGCCGCTGGTCGTCGTGCCATAGCCAATCTGGGCCGTGTGATTTGACCAACTCTCCGTCACAATGCTGACCGGTGTGCCAATCAAAGTATCAACCGAAGCGCTCGGTGTTGTTACCGCCACGATATTCGATGCCGTCGCCGGCAGTGGCGGCGTATAGGTGATCGTGGTTGACGCAGTGCCACGAATATTAGCCGTATTCGTGCCAATCACAAGGATGCTGTTGGCACCGCTGGCCAAACTGGAAAATGTTTGCGACCATCCAAACGGCGTTGCCGGCGCCGCTTGAGTGTATTCGACACCCGTGGTCGTATTTGAGAAAAGCATCGTGCCGACAATATCGCTGTTGGTGCCTTTGACGTCATAACTATTAACGCTGACCGCCGCGCCGCCATTGGTAATCACAATCGCGGATCCTACTGAACCAGATTGAGCTTCGGCGGTAAGCGTCACATCATCTACGCGCCAATTAGCTGTGCCGGCGCTAGGCGTACCAGCACCACTGTAGCCATAAATACGGAACGTGACTGGGGTACTTTCAACCCCGGTGAACGAAAATGACGCAGGCGTCTTCAAAGTCCAAGAGGAGTTGGCTGAGTCTGTTCCGGTTACAATATCGGCGGCATAGCTATCAACACTTGATCGCAAAGTAAATGCCTTCGGCCCGGTTGAAGTGCAGCGCATGCCGAACGAAATACTAGTCGCCACAATCTTATAACCCGTCGCCGGAGTAAGAGTAAACTCGAAATAAGCGGAACCACCGGCGCCAGTGCTGAGCACTCCAGTGCGTGCAGCCGCACAAACATTGTTGCCTCCCGATGCACCTGTATAGCCACTTGATACAGAGGAGCCAGAGAGCATCACTGTGGTTCCGTTGTTGTTGCCCTGACTTACGGTTCCGCCTGTTACGTTTGCCGGCAAAGTGCCACTATTAGGATCTGCATTACTAGTGAAATTCCATTGTATTGCGCCTTGGGCAATTCCAGACAATAGAATGCAAATGCTGACTATAGAAATGACACTGATTTTTTTCATGATGTGGTCTCCAAGCGTGAAATAATTAAGCAATCTATGGTGATATTTATAGTCAACAAAAGAGCCGGCGGGTAAACAGGAGCGTTGCGGACAACAAGGCCAGCACGGCTGGCTCAGGCACTAGGCCGACCACAGTCAGGTCATCAATCGAAATGCCTTGGCTGCTGCCGGCGCCCAAGCCGCGATCGCTTACCCACATGATCTGAAACCCGGCCGCGGATGGGATCGTCAGCGCCTCGATCGTGCCCGACTTCATGGTGCGGTTGTTGTTGCCGTCGCCATACGTGATCGTCGTGCCGGCCGGAACACCCGACGTGTAGCTCAAACCAAGCAGCTCAGACCATGGGCTGCCGTCAATACTCAGATAGGCCCGGTAGCCATTGGTGCGTCCTCCGCCAACAATACGCCATTGCTCATAGTAGTTGGTGATGACAAGCTTGCCAATGGCATTGGCGCTAACATTAGTGAAATAGGCAATGTTGGTCGTGTACGCTGCACTACTGCTGGGCAGGTAGCCCAACGAGCGTTCCGTCGGGCTATTCGTATAAGCATAGCGGGCACCAGAATTCTTGCTGCCATTGTCAGTCAACAGGGCGGTGCCGCCCGTGTAAAGGGCCCAGTTGGCCAAGTTGGTGGCATTGAACGCGTCGAAGTTCTCGGTGACGGGCACACCAAAGCCGGTGATTTGGTATTCAGCGTGAAGGCTGAGTGAGGCGAGTAAAACAATCAGCAGAAGTTTTTTCATATTTCGAGCTCTCATGAGCATAGATAAAGTCGGGCAATGGTGATGTCCTTGGTAAAAAAAGAGCCGGCGCACAACCGCAGTGGCCGTCAATGCAGTTACTGTAGCATAAGTGGCAAAAAAAAGCAAATTACCGCTGGTAAATTCGCGCGCGGCGCGTGAATTTGGAGATAGCGCCGGCATCCCGCATGCTTTGTGGCGCTTGTTTGGGTTGTCGAATAGCTTCGCGTAAATTCGCGCGCGGCGCGGCGCGGGGGGAAATGGATAATGGATAATTGACAATGGACAATGGAAGAATGGTGCAGCGGCGGCAGCGGCGCAGTCAGCCGATCCGGCGATCGGCGTTCCCGGGGCAATCGGTGCGGCTGCGGAATTGTCCGCAGATGACGCAGATGCGGCGGGGCGGTGGGGATCTGGAAGATTGGAGGGATGGGGCGGCGGCAACGCGGAACGCCGTTCCGCGTTTACGTACTGAGCATCGCCGGACTGGCGTACCATCCACCGACGCACCTCATTCGGGTGCCTGGCGCGGTTTTAGCATTTTAGGGCGCCCGGTCAGAAGGAGTGAAAAGACGCACGGCGACCGTGCAGCGGCAGATCCGGCGATCGCACGTACCTTCAGCCGATCAGGCGATCGGCGTTCCCTTCAGCGGCGGCGGAGCAGCACCAGCGCCGCAGCCAGCAGGCCCAGCACGGCCGGCTCGGGCACGGGCGCCAGCGCCACGCCACGGAAGGCTTTGTTGGTTCCGGCGGTCGCCAAGTTGGTCAGACTGCCGGCCAAGGTTCCTTGATAGCCACTGGCATCAACAATGGTGGACAAAGTTGTGCCGACCGTGGTATACAAGGCGACTTCAGAACCATTAACTATGCCAGCCAAACCGACATAGTTGGTGGCTGCCACTGAGCCGTACTGCGTCCATGTGCCGCTGGCTTTGCAATACTTGCGAATACCTCTGTAACCTGTATCGTCGGCGATATAGAGCGTATCGTTGCCGGCTTCGGTGCCGGAGAGATCGCAGAAGTAGAAGGCGTACATGCTATTGCCAGCGATCACGGTCGGCAAGCCGGGAAGGGCATAGAAAGCCGCATTCGTGACAGGCAAGCCCACGCCGACGGCGCCCAGCGAGGCTGTATTGCCGCTGGCGCCGCTGGAATCGGTAGCATACACCTGGCCGTCAAAAATGTTGACCTGCCGCATATTAACCAAGCCATTGCTGAGCACCAGACTGCTGACGGTATCGCCCCATGAGGCATAGCGGACACTTCCGGCACCGCCGCCCATCCAGACAACACTGCCATCGGTCGAGCAGGCGGCGCGCGGACTGCTGGCGGATGCAAAATCGGTCAAGGCCATGCTGGAGAGTGCGCCGGCACTGGTGACTTTGCCGATGACGCGATTGACAGTGGCGGCCGTGGTGGCGGACAAGCTGGACGAATACGGGAACGGATTCGGGCGATAGCCGGTGATCAGCAGCAACTTAGTGTCGGTCGAGCGCGTAATTAGGCCTTCCGAGGTGGACGTGCCGGCGGAAACCAATTGATTGCCATCACCGACGGCGGATGGTAGTTCGATGGACTGGACCAGCGAGCCGTTGGTGGTAAACTCGTCCAAGTAGACTTTTGCGCCAGTATTGGCCAAGGCCGCGACACCATCGCCGATGCGATAGATGACCAAGTTGCCGGGCGTGAAGGATACGGCCATGCTGGCCAATGCACTGCAGAAAAGGGCGGTGAGGGTGAGGACGAGGATCTTTTTCATGGTGTGGTCTCCAAGGGTGATTGAGTGAGTCAAGTACCGGTGATGGTTGCAGTCAAAGCACTGGGGCACCAACCGCAGGTGGCCAGCGATTTTGAATAGTGTACCATATTTGCACAGGAAAAGCAACCAAAAGTAAATTCTGGGTGCACGGCGTAAAAGTTGCAAAGTCGAGTCAGGCGACTTGGTCGAGCAAGTCTAGGCGCGTGAGGTAGGCGCAGCGCAGGCAGAGAATTGCCTGTGCGCGTTCGGGATC
>JAPLST010000200.1:36166-39566 GCA_026398485.1 bacterium | reverse complement strand
CTCCATTAGCGCTAAATGATTTGCAGGGCTTGGCTATAAACGTCTGGGAGCGCGTGCAGCCATCTTTGGCAATGATTCTTTTGTGGGTGGTGATTGTTAATATCGCCGGGAGCATTGGTGCCGTGCTGTGCGGTATTGGCATATTGTTCAGCATGCCGATAGCCATGCTGGCGCTGACGATCAGCTATCTGGCGATCTTCCGCAATGAGAAGCCGGTGCTGCCGGCCGCCTAAGCAGCATGAGCGCGTGCTTACCGCTTACCGCCTTGATAAAAACGGTTTGCGGCAAACCGTTTTGTAAAAACAAACGCGGGGCGCCTTTGTTTTCCTTCTTGAATTGACGCCAGACACGAGCATTCAGCCCAACGAGGATCCATGAATATTTCTGTCATTGACCCAATTTCGCGCGCGCTGGCGTACACCATGCGCATCCTGTTTCAGCCGTTTGACCTTGGCAAATGGTGTGTGCTGGGCTTCACCGCGTTTATCGCCTTGCTCGGTGATGGCGGCGGCGGCATTGGCGGCGGCTTCAATATTCCCAACGGCGCCGGGCGCAACAATAAGATCAACGGCGACCAAGTCATCACCTTCATTACCGATCACCTGGTGTTGATCGGCGGCATTGCCGTCGTGGTCATCGTGCTGGCGCTGGCGTTGTCGGCATTGCTGCTGTGGCTTGGCAGTCGCGGCAAGTTCATGTTTTTAGACAATGTCGCGCACAATCGCGCCGAGGTCGTGGCCCCGTGGCATTATTTTCGCAGGCTGGGCAACAGCTTGTTTGTCTTTGAATTTCTGCTGACGGTGGTGATATTTCTGCTGGTGTTGCTTGTGCTGGCGGGCGGCGTGGCGATCGCCTGGCGCGACATTGCCGAGCGCGTCTTCCGCGAAGCGGCGCTGGGTGCGGTCATTGAAGCGGTGCTTGGGTTGGCGCTGATTGTCTGCGTGGCGGCGGTGGTCAAGAGCGTGATGCGGCACTTTGTCGTGCCGGTGATGTACCTGCGCAATCTGCCGGTGCTGGCCGCGCTGCGCGTCTTTGGCGACGAGCTGCTGGCGGACCATGTCTGGATCTTTGTCAAGTTTTTGCTGATGTGCCTGGTGCTGGGCATTGCAACCGGCGCACTGATCCTGCTGGTGGGCTGCTGCACCTGCTGCATCGGCTGCTGCCTCATGGCGATCCCCTATCTGGGCACCGTGCTGCTTCTGCCGGTGATTGTGTTCTGGCGCTGCTACGCCCTGTATTTCCTCGAACAATTCGGCGCGCAGTGGCGCGTGATCGCGGCACCCGCCGCACCGGTTGCGTTGTAATCATCGCCGGAGGGGTATGAAGAGCGCATGGTGCGTGGCGTTGTTTGTTTTGTGTGTCTGCGGCGCGGGTTGGGCGACGACGCGGTATGTGGCCTTGAATGGCGCGCAGGTTGCGCCGTTCACTAGTTGGGCGACGGCCGCGCGCGACATCCAAAGCGCGGTCAATGCAGCGGTGGCGGACGACCTGGTGCTGGTCAGCAATGGCTGGTATAGCGCCGGCACGTCGGGCATCAACATGGTCGTCATCCAAAAGCGCATTGTCCTGAAAAGTGTAAGCGGCGCGGCGGCCACCATTGTTGACGCGCAAAACAGCAATCGTTGTTTTTATGTGAGTTCCGACCCGACCATTGACGGCTTCACGATCATGCGCGGGCGCACCAGCAATGTGCGCGGCGGCGGCATTTACATCAGCCAGCGCGGTACCTTCCTCAACTGCGTGATTGTCAGCAACACGGCCGATGGCAGCGGCTTTTTTGCCTTTGGCGGCGGCGTACAATGCTACGGCGGCGGGATTGTCAGCAACTGTGTGGTCGTGGACAATAGTTCCGCCGGCAGCGGCGCGGGCATCCACTGCTATTTCGGCGGCACGGCGCTGTGGTGCCACGTTGAGCGCAATTTTACGTTCAATGGCGGCGGTGGTGGCGGCATGGCGCGCAATTGCGCAGTGCTGTTCAACAGCGCACGCGATGGCGGCGGGGTTGACACGTACAATGTCGGCATTATCCAAAGCTGCACCATCGCCGGCAACCGTGCGCTGGTGACCGCCGGCGGGGTGCGCATTACCGGCACCACGTTGATGGAAAACTCGATTATTTATGAAAACACCGCCGCGGATTATGACAACTATGTTGCGGCACCCGGGCAGCCATGGCGCTGCGTGAATTGCTGCAGCACGCCGCAGTCGCCGCTCACTAATTGGGTAAACCAGATCATCGCCGACCCGCAGTTTGCCGACCTTGGCAACGCCAACGTCAGGCTGCTGCCGGGCTCGTCGTGCATTGACCAGGGCCTGAATGCTGCCTGGATGAATGGCGCGACCGATCTGGATGGCACGAATCGCATTCTCAACAGCATTGTCGATCTGGGCGCGTACGAGGTGCAGCCGCTGGTGTTTGCCTGTAATTTCGGCACGGCGCAACGCGAGGCGTTTGTCACGCAGGCGGTCGTGTTTATCACGACGATTGGGGGTGTCACTGCGAATCGCGACGTCACGTTCTATGGCTGGGATTTTGACAACAATGGCGTATTTGACGTGCAGGGCGCCGGACTGGGCGTCGTCACGACGAGCTACAGCACCTTGGGCACCTATGCGGTGCGCCTGCTGGTCAGTAATGCGCTGGGCCAAGCGGCGCAATTAGTGCGGCCAGCCTATGTGCGGATCGGGCCGCCGATCATGTACGTCGCGCCGGACGGCGGCGATAGTGCGCCCTATCTGAGCTGGGCGAGTGCGGCGCGCACGCCGCAGCCGGCCATTGATCTCGGCGTGGCCGGCACCGTGGTGTGGCTGAGCAATACCACGCATGTGCTGACGAATCAGGTGACGATCACGCGCGGCGTGCTTGTGAAAGGGACCGGTGGTGTGGGCGACACACTGGTGCGCAGCGCCTTTCCGGCCAGCACCAATCGTTGTTTTTACCTGCAACATCCGGCGGCGCAGCTCGAGGGCATGACGCTTGAAAACGGCTATGCCCCCGTTGCGGATCCCAAGGGCGGCGCGGTGCATATTCGTTTGGGCGGCACGGTCAGCAATTGCGTGGTGCGCGGCAATCGCGGCAGTTCGGCATCCGGCGCGGGCGCCTATATTTACAAAATCGGCATGCTGGTTGATTGCGTGGTGACGGGCAATTTCATGACCTATGCCGGCCAGGGCGGCGGGGTATTTGCCGAAGATGGCGGGCTGGTGTGCAACACGCTGGTGGCGCAGAACACGGCGGAAAGCGGCGGCGGCGCCTATATGAAAGGCGGCACCCTCAGTAATTGTGTGGTGACGGGCAACGGCGGCAGCGCGAATGGCGGCGGAGTGGTGACCTACACCGGCGCGCAGTACGGCGGCGCGCTGGTCACGCACTGCGTCATCACCAACAATCGCACATGGG
>JAPLST010000200.1:16465-36115 GCA_026398485.1 bacterium | reverse complement strand
TGTTTCACACCGACGGCGTGCTGCAGGATTCGCTGATCGCCGACAATCGCGCGGAGAATGACTATGGCTATGGCGCCGGCGTTGAAATGTCCGCCACCACCATGCGTCGCTGTATTGTCAGCAACAATGTTTCTGATTATGCCGCCGGTGTCAGTGCGCTGGACGCGACCCTTGACCGCTGCCAGATTATTTACAATCGTGCGACCGGCCCGAAAGTCAAATGGGGCGGCGGGGCACGGATCATCCGCGGCAGCACGCGCAATTGCCTGTTTGCCTGCAATCAGACGCCCAACATCGGCGGCGGGGTCGTGTTTGAGGGCGGCATGTTTTACGTGGGCGTGACCGCCATGTTTGAAAACTGCACGATCGTCAGCAACACCGCGGCAGTCACGGGCGGCGGCCTGTGGTTGCGCGGCACCGAGCCGGGCTATCTCTTCAACAACATCATGTATGCCAACAATGACCCGCTGACCAACGACGTGCTCATCGAAAATACCAATTGTGTGCTGGCGTACAACTGCGCGGCGGTCGTACTGCCGGGCGAGAACAACAGTACCAATCCCCCTCTTTTTGTGAATGCGGCGGCCGGCAATTTCAATGTGCGCGCGGATTCGCCGTGCCGCAACACCGGCATGAACCGCGGCTGGATGACCACGGCGCGCGACCTCGAGGGCAAGCCGCGCATCATGGAAACCATTGTCGAGCGCGGTGCGCTTGAGTTTCTCGCCGGCTTGTGGTGCGATTTCAGCGCGTGGCCGACCCAGACGCTGGTGGATGACGCCGTGCAGTTCACCGGCGAAGTCTGGGGCACCAACACACTCGGCCTGTATTATCTCTGGGATTTCAACTATGACGGCAGCGTCGAGGTGCAAGGCCCCGGTTCGAATGCGCCGGTGTGGTGCTATGCGGCAGCCGGCCAGTACGGGGTTGCGTTGACGGTCAGCAATGCGCTGGGCGAAGCGGCGCAGGCAACGCGGCTGGACTACATCACGGTCATGCCCGAGCCCGCCGGGGCCATGCTGCTGGCAATGCTGGCGGGATGCTTTCGCAAACGTGGTCAAACCATGCGGTGGTTTTCGCGATGAACGCCGTGCGGTGGCCGGCCCGCAACGGCGGGACGGCTTTATAAAACCATGCGCCACGCATGGTTTTTCCCACTTGAAAAAACCACAGGACAATGCTACTATAATGGCGCGTAGTCACGAATGCAGGAGCGGCATGCCGCCCGGATCCTGCGCCTAATGTAAACCACGCCACCCACAAGCGACCTTATGACGCACCGCGACCGCGTTAGTCTCAGCATCCGCCACTGTCAGCCGGATCGCCCGCCGAAAGGCGAGATCCTGATTGACCCTGACTTTCTGGCCGTGGCCGAGCCGGCCCTGCCTGAACGCCATGCCGCCACCGTGCGGGTGGTCGAGCGCTTTGACCTTGATATCATCTCCGAGGATCTGCTGCGGCCGGAGCCGCAGCAGGTTGGCACGTCCGCGCACGGCCGGCCGATTTTACAGGATTGTTGGGGTGTGCGCTATGAATATGCCCAGGATGGCCTGCATTACTGCGAGTATCTGGTGCCCGAACCGGACGCCGCCGATGCCTTCCACTTTCCCAGCGCGGCGATCTATTCAGCCGCCAACCTGACCCGCTACAAACAGGCGACGGATCGCTCGATCTGGAGTATCGTTGGCGGCGCGTTTGATAATCTGCTGCCGCTGATCGGCTTTGACAATGTCATGTTCTGGTCGCTCGAGGCGCCGCAGGCACTGGCCACCCTGGCCGAACGGGCCGCGCGCTTTAATGCGGATCTGGCCGAATTGTCGGCCCAGGCCGGCGCGGATGTGATCCTGGTCGCCGATGATATTGCCTACAACAGCGGCACCTTCATTTCGCCGCGGATTATGCGCGAGGTCTTCTTTCCGCAGTTCACCTGGCTGGTGGCCGAGATCAAGCGGCGCACCAACCTGCCAGTGTTTATGCACACCGACGGCAATCTCAATGCCGTGCTGGATGACATTGTGGCCTGCGGTTTTGACGGCTTGCAATCGCTGCAGCCGTCGGCCGGCATGGACATTCGCGCGATCAAGCAGCGCTACGGCGCGCGCCTGTGCTTGATGGGCAATCTTGATTTGGATTATTTGTTGCCCCATGGCACGCCCGAGGAAATTGAGGCGCATGTGCGGGCCTTGGCGCGCGACGTGGCGCCGGGTGGCGGCTGGATTCTCTCAACCTGCAACACGCTCTCGCGCATGGTGCCGGTCGCGAACGCGGCCGCCATGTACCGCGCGATTGACATGTGAGTCAATTCCGGCGACGCGCAACTAAGGTGCCGTGTGGTTTCTTGCCCGGGAACGCCAATCGCCCGATTGGCGTCTGCGCATTGCTGTAGGTGCTTGTTGGTTTCTTGCCCGGGAACGCCAATCGCCCGATTGGCGTCTGCGCGTTAGCACGGGTCAGCGCGGATCCTTGTACTGCCGATACCATTGCGCCGGCACTGTAATGGCCATGCGATTGGTCGGCGCATAGCCGGTCGGGCACGGGACAAAGGCGGCATTGAGAAATGCCACATGCCGCCCAAACGGCAGGGTGGGCGAGGTCGGCATAAGCAGCACGGCATTGAACAAGACAATGGTGGGGGGCTCGCTGCCTTGCCAGATATCCGGGTTGTCCTTGTTTTGCTTGAGGCCCAAGGCTTCAATGTCGCGCAGCCCGGAGCCATCCGGCGCGCAAAACGTGATTTCGTACCACGGCGGGCGGCGCAGGCAGATGGTGCCGACATTATAATCCGCCTGCGGCGTTACCTCCGGCGAGGCCGCCCACTGGTTGTCATCGCGCCCGGCAAGCACACTGCAGCGCACGCCGGGCGTCACATTACTGGCACTAAAACAGCCATTGGCATCCACTTCCGAGCTGGCAACGGCGGCATTAATCAAGTCACCAAACGAGGCACACGGCATGTTGACCACCACAATGCTGGCATCCGTGCAGGGGTTGCCGTGTTCGTCAATCACGCGCCCGCTGATCGTGTCGCCGCGGGTCATGGGGATGATGCCGAGATCCACATCCGCCTGCTCGATCATCACCTCTTGAAGATACGGCGCAAAGCCCTCGGCGCGCAAACTAATGCGGCAAGAGCCGGCGGACACGGGGCCATAGACAAAGCGCCCATCTTGTTCTGCGTGCAACAATGGCTGACCCCAGTGTTCGGTCGTGAGCTTGACTGGCGCGCCGTGCTGGTCCACCACCGTGCCGCGCACGACATAGGTGCGCTCCAAGACTATGCGCACCGGCGCACTGTTCGGGCGCACGTTGGCCACGACCAGGTTGGTGATCGAAAGACCACTGACAACGCTGACATGCAGGTCATAGGTGCGTTGCAAATCCAGACCCGCCACGCAGAACACATTGGTGTCATCCACATCAACGGTGGTGACGATATGCGACACATCATTGCACAGTGCCCGCACATAAAATGTTTTGGGTGTGGTGGTGCCGTCATCCACCATGCCGGCGATGGCCCCGACGCTGTTGGCGCCGGCGCACAAATCCAGAATCGTGTCACCCGCGCTGCAAACGACGACATTAGTGGCAAGTGCGACGGCATTGGTGCCGTGAATGCGCACCAGATAGGTGGCCGGCACCAGCCCAGCCAGCACCCACATTTCATTGTGCGCGAAAAAGTCACGGCTGGCAAAATTGCCCGGCGGCCTGAGGGGTGGAAAGCCCTTCTGCCGCTCGGTGACTAGGTCGCACGCGACACAGACTGATTCACCAAACACATTGGAGGGAATCAACTCGCTGAAGCGCAACAACAGACGGCCCGGGCGTTGCAACTGCACCATGACGTTGGTGCTGCTGTGCGGCGCGAGCGCGGCGATGGCACCGCCAATCAGCGTGCGGTCGTCGTGCTGCAGGACATAGTTGAGCGCCACGCCGGCCGGCAGATTGCTGAAGACCGCGGTGCCGTTAATCATATCCTCGGTCGTGGGTGGCGTGCCGGAGACGATGGCGGTCGCATTGGACACGGGCGCGCCATCGGCATGCAGCGCCGTGATGCGCAGTTGCGCGGGCGGCGACAAACAGACGACCATGTTGGTCGTCCGTTGCCGTGGATACAGCAGCGCCGTGCCCGCCAGATATGCGGCTTGTGTGAAGCGCAGGCTGAGCTTGTCCGCGCCGAGGAGGACGCGAAACGTGCCGGCGGTATCGGTGCGGGGTGTCCATTCCGTGATGGCATAGAAGGCTTTTGTGGAGGTATCCCGCAAGGCGACGCCAGCCAGCGGCTGGCGCGTCAGGGCATCCAGCACAACCCCCGTGATCACCCGTGCGTTGGTGCCAATCGGCTGAAACACGGCGGCCAGCGTGGTCGTCTGCCCCAGCCAGACGGCGTCGTACTCGCGCGCCTGAACATGGCCAGATGCTTTGAAATAAAAATGATACAGGCCTTCGCGCGGCACCGGCCAGGTGTACTGTGCCGCATCCCTGACCGGCGGTGGCATTGCTATGAGCACGCCGCGCTGGTCATCCGCAGGTTTGCACCAAGCCTGCAGCGGGCCAAGGGGCGCGCCGGCGACATTGGTCGCGCAGACCATGATCCAGCCACCGGTGCTTGGCGCTGCTGCTCGTGGTTGTGCCACGCGTGCCGCGTGAACGCGCGCAACGGCGGTGGTCGGCTGCGCCAGCGGCAGTGCCGCCGGTTTATGGCCGCAGGCACTGAGCAACAGCACGCCCAGCACCGCCAGCCAGCGGACAGCAGCTATTGTTGTTGTGCGTTCTCCCATACGCATCTAGTATCACAAATTGCGGCAGCAATTGCAAGTCAGTGCTGCACTAATTAAAATTATTGCGACGGTTTTTCTTCCAACATATACTGCACCCTGTCCTGATGAATATCCAATATCGAACACTCAATATCCAATTGCGAAGTATCTGCGCAGAACTCTGCTTGGAGTCCCGCCATCGGCGGGATCATCATTGGATATTCCTTGTTCGTTATTGGATATTCCGCTGCATCTTGCCCTGAATCCTGCTGTTGGCAGGGCTCCAAGCAGCCCTGAACCAGGGCACGCGCCGCGCTTACACCAGCCCGCGCAGCACGGCGATGCCGCGCTGAATGGTCGCGTCGCTGGCGGTATAGGCCAGGCGGAAATGCGTGTCACGCTCGGAGAAAACCGATCCCGGAATGACCAGCAGGTTGTGCGCAATGGCGCGCTGAACAAACGCCGTGGCGTTGTCGCCGGGCGCGCGCACGAAGGCATAAAACGCGCCGCCGGGCTGGCTGAGTTCATAGTGTGCGCGCAAACTATCGTAGACCATGTCGCGCTTGCGACGATAGGCGGCCATCTGTGTTTGCATGTCATGATCCAGCGCGGCAACGGCCGCCTTTTGCGCCATGCTGGGCGCGCAGACAAACGTGTATTGCTGCACTTTGTTCATTTCCTGGATTACGGCGCGCGGGCCAACGGCATAGCCAACGCGCCAGCCGGTCATCGCATGCGATTTTGAGAAACCATCCAGCAACAGGCCGCGCTCAAGCATGGGGAAGATACTGCAAAACGGCGCGTCGTAACAGAAGGCGCTGTAAATCTCGTCGGACAAAACCCAGATGCCGTGCGCGTTGCATACCCCGGCAATGCCGCGCAACACATCGGGCGGCAGGACGACGCCGGTCGGATTGCTGGGCGAATTCAGAATCAGCATTTTACTGCGCGGGGTCAGCGCGCGCTGCACCCGCTCGGCCGTCAGCGTGAAATCAGGATAGGTGTCAATGAACACCGGCGTGGCGCCGATCAAATTCACCAGATGCTTGTACATCACAAAATAGGGGTCGGCGAACAGGACTTCATCGCCGGGATTGACCAGCGTCAGGAGCGCCAGCAGCAGGCCGCCGGATGTGCCGGCCGTGATCGTGACATCCAGCGCATCATCGGCCGGCACGCGGCCGGCGGCGCGCAACTGGCGCATGATGCCCGCGCGCAGTTCGGGAATGCCCTGCGTCATGGTGTAACGATTAAAGCCTTCATCAATAGCCTGCATGGCGAGCCCTTTCAGCGCATCCGGCACATCGAAATCGGGCTGGCCAATGCTGAGGTTGATCGGATCCTTCATCGTGGCGGCGAGGTCAAAGACCTTGCGAATGCCCGATGCGTCAATATGTTTGAGGCGGTCGGCGAGCATGCTGTCCATGCAACAAGGGTTCAGGGTTCAGCGGTTCACGGTTCACGGTTCTGAGCATTCGATATTCAATCGGTTTCAGAGCAGGCTCTCCTGCTGGGGCTGCGAGGGCAGATCGAGGGTGCGCACGGCCGGCGTTTTGCCGAACGGCGCGGGCGTGCTGCCGGCCGGCTGGGCGGCATAGCTGCGTTTGTAAATGCTGCGATCCAGGCCGAACACTTTCTTGGTGAAGTCGGTGCGCTCATCCGTGTCCGTTTCGATGGCATTGCGGGCTTGGAACAGTTGGGCGTCGAGCATGTCGAGTGCATGCAACGCCAGCGCCTCCAGCGTCACGGGCACGACTGGCGAGCCGAATTCAAGCTGGCCGTGATGACTGAGCAGCAAGTGCTGCACCTGCCAGAGCAGTGCATCCGGGATCGTGCCGAGTTTGACGGCGACCCGCCCGACCCATTCACTGCCGATCGTCAGATGGCCGACCAGCTGGCCTTGCGGCGTGTATTCCGTGGCCAAGCCGGCCGACAGCTCCTTCAGTTTGCCCACGTCGTGCAACAGCGCGCCGGTGACGAGCAAATCGCGATTGAGATACGGATAGTGCTCGGCCAGGCGCAGGCCAGCCTGCGTCACGCTGAGGGTGTGTTCGAGCAAACCGCCGACGTAGGCATGATGCATGCGGCGCGCAGCGGGATGCTGTTTGAACGCGCTGGTGAATTCCGGCTCGTTGAAGATGGCATCCAGCAGCGCGCGCAGGGCGGCATCGCGGACGCTGTTTTTGCATTCGAGCAGGTCGCGAAAGAGGCGCTCGATATCGAACGGCGTTTTGGCCTGGAAGTCGGCCGGGTCAATCTTGTCGGTGGCGCGCACGGCGCGGGCGTCGTTGATTTTGACTTGCAGGTCGCCTTTGTAACTGGCGCACATGCCGTCCACGCGCACAATCGCGTTGGGCATGAGTACGCCGGCGAGGCGCTCGGCGCCGTCCCACACCACCGCGTTGACGCGCCCCGTGGCATCGGCCAGCACGGCCGCGAGGAACATGCGATTATCGCGCGTGCTCTTGCGTTCGCACTCGGCAACCAGAAAAAAATCATTGATGGCCTGGCCATCACGCAACTGTTCAACCAGCACTTTTTTCATCAGCAGAACCCGGTACCATTGAAACAAAACTGAACAACGCTGCTATTATAGGGAAACCTCCCAAAAAAAGAAAGGCGTGCCGGCGGGCCGGTTGGTCCTTGGGATCCGGTCGGGCCAGGGGTGAGGCTTATAGCGTCCACCTATGCCTTGGTGACGGCCTGCGACGCTGCGCATACAGATGCACCGGAGAGTCGCCGGCCCGGCGACCGCGCTGCCGATGTAGGGCGGCAGGCGCGTATGCTCCGCACATTTTCACCAGCACGGCGGTCAGGGCCTGACCGCCCTACTTCGTTGCTCACCGCGTCTGTACCCTGACAGCGGACGCGACGGCGCGTCCCTCCAGTCAGAAAGTGATCAGTCATCGGTGCGTCGGTGGCTGCACGCGGAACGCCGTTCCGCGCCTACATGACCGCATGCACTGCGCGAGAATTGCTGCCTCTACCAGGCACCCGGTACGGTCAGCCGCGGGAACGCAGCCGGCGCACGCCCAGCGCCGCAAGCCCTGCAATCATCACGCCTGTCACCGGCTCAGGGATGACCATGGCCGTGACCATCATGTTAAATCCATTCGTCGTTCCTGGGTTTGCGGCCGACCAATTGGTGCCATTATGTTGCCAGTTGTAAAACGTTACCGCCGCAATATCGGAAGTGGGGTGCCCCGATGCTGGGTATTTCCAACTGATGCTCGCACTGCCGGAAGGAGTGAACACCATCGCATAGGTGGTGTTGTCCAACAGCTCATAGTCGAGATCGTTCCAAACGGTACCGGGTGTGTTAGGCCCGTTATCATACCATTCGTTAATGTACATTCCATTCGTGATGACATAGAGCGCGCTTCCCGTCGGCTTGCTGTCGCCGTCCGTTGCGAAAAGGGCAACCGACAACGTACCCGCATAGGAATTATAATCGTCCATAGTCGCGTTGCGGATCCAGATCGAAACGTTGGAAAGAGTCGTTAAAGAACCGCCAGTCTTGAACGTCTGCGCCAGTTGAGTCGACCCGTTCTCCATGCTCTGCCATTTAACTGCCACATAATTCGTTAAACTGTAATTGTAGAGACTGACGGACGCCATCGCCGTCGTGGTCAGCAGCATGCACGCCAGAACTGTCATTACTTTCGTTTTCATGTCACTCATGTGTGTTTACTCCTTCGTTATTGTTATTTAGCTGTACTGCCCTGAATTATTTGGACAGTTTGCAATGCTACGCAGGCATGATCTTATTTTAGCAAAATCGTTGCGGATTTGCAGGGGGGGCGCCCGTGTTTTTTCAACTTCTGCTTCCAGTGCGCCCGCCAGGCGCGCCAACACTTGCCAACGGGCGCGCATCGGGGGCGCATCTGTGGCATGGCGCAAATGCACGGATTGTGCTATACTGATATCCGTTCACATGGCATAGGAGCCAGTTATGACACCCCGCCTGACAAACACGATCCAGAATGTGTTGATGCACACAGTATTTGTGACTGCCTTGATGCCGGTACTGGTCTGCCACGCAGCTTGGCCGCCCGATGATCCATGGGGCACGCGCATACAACAAGGCGCGACGTTTCTTCAGACCACCACGCCCAATCCGGTGATCTATCCGCGCTTGGCCGCGCCTGCCACGGTTGCCGCCACGCCGAATCTGGCGCAGCCGTACCGCACGCATTCGTGGCTGGGCGGGGCGCTGTGGGGCACCGGCAAAGCGGAACCTGATCTCTGGACCTCGACCGGCCCGGAGTCCGCCGCCGGCTTCTGGACCAATGCCGCCTGCGTCAATCCGATCGGCGGCGGGTGGTTCCCCGGCAACTTCGTGCAGCATCCGGTCTTCCTGCAGACGTTTTCCTTGTCATATAGCTCGCCACCCCACTCCGCCCAGAACGAAGCCCAGGCCATTCTTGACCGCGGTATCAGTCTGTGCGGTGTGTATCCGTATCTCGCAAATGCCGCGCAATGGCCGACCAACGTGCTCGACTTGATGACGCCGGCCAATGCAACCTACTGGGAGCAATGCAGCCCGATGGGTTTTATTGCCAATCCCCTGTTGCCTGATTTACGCCTGGTACCGATGACCAACGCGCCGCCGGGCGGCCCGCTCAACGCCCTGCCGGCGTGGAGTCCCGAGGGCACCTTGGTCGATCGCATGGGCGATTTCGATGCCGACATCATTTACCAGAATCCTGCCGATCCCTATGGCATGACCGCCTTTGGCCAGCCGGGCCAGGGCACCTATCTCAAGCTGAGCGTCTGCCAAGGCGCGCCGTTCACCTGGATTGAAGCGCGCGGCATCCCCTACCTGACGCTGCGCAATGCCGCCGCCGATGCCGTCTTGCACGGCACCCTGGCCGGCACATGCACGCTGGGCAGCACCGCACCGCAGGCCGTGCCGGGCGTCAGCGAGGTCATGTATTTCCTTATCTACGTCAATCAGAATTGTCCGTTTCCTGACAGCAGTCCGTCGAACCTGCAGGCCAATCCCAATGGCTATCAGGACAACTGGACGACCTGGGCCGTATATTATCGCAGCAACGCCGCGGTCACCGTCACGACCGACAGCGCCAATGGTTTTCAGAATCATTATCTGACACTGGCACCCGCCAGCAAGACCTGGCTGGCCATCGCGACCGTGCCGACGCAGCGCAACTACCCGGCCAACCGCACCAATGCGGCCGCCTTCATTCAGGCCTACAATCTGGCCAATGCGCGGCAGTATGCGGAAGGCCTCGGGCAGTATGCCTTCAATTTCATGACCAATTCGACGATCAGTTATGTGGTCAGCAACATGACGCGCGTCACCACGACGTTCGCGGGCGCGTTCGCGAATCCGTACGGCGCGGCGGGCATGACCGCCGGCAACGGCACCATCTTCACGCTGCCGCCGCACCAGTACCAGCCGCTGGCGCTTGAAGGCACGCCCGGTGCCGGCGCCACCGCGCCCGCCGTGCTCGATCTCGCCGGCACCGGCGCAGCGCTGTTTAATCCACTCGGCGCCGGCGCGGCCGTGGCCAACGGCGGCATGTATTGGAGCATCAACGGCGATGTGCAAACGGTGCGCGGCACGCAGTATCGCACCCAGTATATCTTCAATAATTTCCTGCAAGCCATGCCGCCGCCAAGCTTCACGAATATTATCGCGGCACAGTATTATCCGAAGTATGGTCCGGACTATGCCTATTGGACAAACCTGCCGCTGGGTCAGTTCCTGATGCTGGCACTGTGTGAGCAATATGTGACCGCCTGCGCGCAGTGGCCCTCGCCCGATTCCAGCAATGTCTTCTGGGGCCCGCTCAAGCTCGACACGCAGACGCCCTCGATGTACAGTGCCGGCTTCACCATGATCGGTGCCGCCCACGACTTGGCGCTCATGCAGCAATTCCGGCAGTATTTTGGCAATGCCCCGGGCAACAACGGCTATCCGTACAATCCGGCGATCACGCCGTGGATCGGCATGGGGCGCCCGACCTCGCCGCCGTGGGCCGGGCTCGGCACCAATGCGCCCGCCTACGACATGGGCGACGCCCTGCGCTACAATGTGCAAGGCGTGTTCACCAACTTGTCGTGGTTCTTCACGCAGGTCCCGTATCACAATCAACTCACCATTCAGGATGCGAATCTCTGCTTCTTCACCCAGTACAATCCCACCGGCCATTGTGTGACCATTTATCCCGTGGCCACGGCCACCTCGACCGCACGCTGGCCCGTGCCGGCGCCCACCGTCAATCCCGAGACCACGGCCAACACGGAGATTTGGGAAGGCTTCGGCTCCGGCGCCGCGCTCAATGATCATCATTATGCCTATGGCTACTGGATTTCCGCTGCCGCGCAAGGCGCGCTGTATGACGGCGCGTGGGACCCGGCCAATCCCGCGGCGTATCTCGGGTGCGCCAGTTCGAACCAGTTCGGCCCGGCGATTGATGCGCTGATCATGGACATTGCCTATGACCCCGCCATTGATCACGCCTTCTGGCGGCACCCGTCCATGACCTTCCCGAAGATGCAATTCTTCGACCAGTGGGCCGGCCACGGCTGGGCCGACGGCATCCAGGCCAATATTGCCGGCGGCACCGGCCACAACGAAAACACCATTGGCGAAGGCAATCTGGCGTGGTCCGCCATCGCCCTGTGGGGCATCGCCACCGGCCGCAAGGAAATCGCCGACCTTGGTATTTACCTCTACGCCACGGCCACCTACGCCGGCGACCAGAAATTCATGGACAAGAATCTCAACTATCGCCGCAACAATCCGTCCGGCTTCTGGGTGCCGATCGTCACCCACTCGTTCACCAACAACAGCGGCCAGTATGCCGTCTACTATCCCGCCGGCACCGGCTTCGGCGACTACATTCCCAGCACGGGTGCGCAGGCTAGTGGCTGCCCGAAAGTGACCCAGGCGCAGATTGACAACTCGACTGATTTCGGCGGCTTTCCGCAGGCGTTCAAGTACATTCAGGGCTACCCGATCGAGCCATGGACGCTGGCCTTTTGCCGCAACGTCGCCTACATGAATTCGTGGAATCAGGGCATGGACAACGCGCACTACCGCGCCTGGGCGGATTACAACATTCTGCCGGAGGCCAACGCCGACCATACCGTCGCCAGCGACACGCCGTACGATCCGTCGAAAGTGCCGCAAATGCTGATGATGCAGGCTTTGGGCAACTATCCGCAAGCGACGGTGCCGTATGTCGGTACGAGCAATCTGTATGTGGCCGGCGTCTCGCCGCTGCAGTTCTACCTCAACATGGCGATTGCCAATTGCACCACGCAGACCGTCGGCGGTAATCTGTCCTATCAAGCGCCGTGGGTCATGCTGATGTCAGGTGATCAAAGCTTCAGCAACCCGACCTTGGGCAGCAATCCCGGCAACTTCGCGCTCAACCCGGCCGAGTTGACCATCAGTTACGTCGCCAGTTTTCTCGATGCCATCGAACAGCATGGGCCACCCGACTGGACGATCATCGGTCACGCCGTCACGCCCAGCGACGCCAATCACGACTACGTCTTCAACGCCGCGTTCGTCAAGGGCATCAATGCGACGCTGGTTGCCTGGAATCCGGCCAGCAAGACCAATTATGTGAATTTCTTCGCGCTGGGCAACGAGACGGCCCCGCTGTTACCCACCGCACTGGCGGTCCCGCCGAAGCAATGGGCGCTGACGACCACCGTGATTCCCGAGCCGGCAGCGCTGCTTGCCTGCGCCGCGCTACTGCTGCTGTGGCGCCGCCAGACACTGCCATGACGGATGGCGGGCCGGCTGAACCGCGGGAGCCGTTGATCCCCAAGCACGGCGCCTGATGCACGTTGCAACCACTAAAGACGCGCTGGCGTGGGCAGCACAGCGGCTCACGCTGGCTGGCATTGCCAATGCCCGGCGCGAAGCCGGCTGGCTGCTCGAACATGTGCTGCACGTGCCGGCCGGCGCACTGGCGACTGTGGCCGGCACGCCGCTCAACGCCACGCAGCAGGCCGCATTCAACACACTGATCGAACGGCGCGCCCGGCGCGAACCGCTGCAATATCTGCTCGAAACAGTTGATTTCGCCGGCGTCACCGTGCGCGTCACGCCCGCCGCCCTCATTCCGCGGCCGGAAACGGAGTTGCTGGTCGACCACGCCGCCACCGCCGTCAATCGTGCGGCGCCACTGCAGTGCGCCGACTTGGGCACGGGCAGTGGCTGCATCGCCATTGCGCTCGCAACGCGGCTCCCCCACTCACACTGGTGGGCCTGTGATCTCAGCGCGGACGCACTGCAGCTTGCCACCGCCAATGCGCAGCGCAATCAGTGTGCCGAGCGGATCACGTTTTGTTGCGGCGATTTCTGGGAGGCGCTGCCGCCCGATCTCACGTTCGACCTGGTCACCGCCAACCCGCCTTATGTCGCTGACGACACCGCGCTCGAGCCCGAACTGCACTACGAACCCGCCTTGGCGCTCTTCAGCGGCGCCGACGGTCTGGCCGCCTACCGCGCGATTTTTACGCAGCTCGCCGCCCGCCTGAAGCCCGGCGGCGTCTTCGTCGGCGAAATCGGCTTTGACCAGGCCAAGGCAGTGGCCGCGGTGAGTCGCCACGCCGGCTTGCCCGCACCGGAGATTTTTAAGGATGCCGGCGGTCATGCGCGCGTTATTTTCATGCGCAGCCAATAGAGCAGAACTGGTGATCAGTGATCGGTGATCAGTGATCGGTGATCAGTGATCGGTGATCAGTCATCGGTGATCAGTCATCGGTGTGGCGGTGGCAGCAGACAGCATTCGCGACACGGAGGTCGCTCCCACACATTCGAAATCACTTGCAGCGGAGCCGGACACGCGCAGGGCAGTTGCACCCAGCGCGGGGGTGTGCTATAATCCCCGTCTGTATGGATAATGCGAACCTGAACATGACTGCAACACCCGCATGAGCACCGCACCGGATGTGCTGACCGAGCCGCTGCGCCTGGCCACCTTGCGCAATGTTTTCTCGGTGGATCTGGAGGATTGGCACCATCTTAATTGCGTGGATGACACCCGCTATCTGCTTGAGGCCCTTGCCACCGCAGGCGTCCACGCCACGTTTTTTGTCTTGGGCAAAGTGGCCGAGCGCGAGCCGGCGCTGATCCGTGACATTGCCGCCGCCGGCCACGAAGTCGCCACCCATGGCTGGAGTCACACATCCCTGATGCTGCTGACGCCGGACGCGCTGCGCATCGAGTTGCGCCGGTCCTGCGCCTTGTTGCAGAGCCTGTGCGGGCGCCGCCCGTTTGGCTTCCGCGCGCCGTGCTTCAGCATCATGCAGGAAACGTTGTGGGCGCTGGATGTGTTGATTGACGAGGGCTTTGTCTATGACAGCAGCATTTTCCCGTTTGCCGGGCGGCGCTACGGCCTGCCCTCGTTTCCGCGCACGCTGGTGCGGGTGCGGCGGCCGGCCGGCAGCCTGATCGAGGCGCCGCTCTCGACCGTGCATGCCTACGGCCGCAACTGGCCGGTCTCCGGCGGCGGTTATTTCCGGCTGATGCCCTATCGCGTGATTCGGCGCGCGATCCGCACGGTCAATCGTGAGCACACCCCGTTTATCGTATATTGCCATCCGTATGAGTTCGGCCCGCGCATCCTGTTCCATTCAGCGCGGCATTCGCCGTTTTCGTGGCTGGGCTCGCGCCTTGACGAGCTCAAAACCAATTTGTTCCGCCCCAGCATGCGCCGCAAATTCGCCGCGTTGCTGCATGAGGGCGATTTTTCATCCTTTGCCGAGGTCCTGCCGCATGAGCACGCATAATCGGGGCGCACAATCCTATTTTGACAAAGTGCCGGCCGAATGGGATGCCTTGTATGCCCACGAAAACCGCCTGCAATACCGGATCAACCGCCTGCTGCGCCCGGGCCTCTATGCCCGCCATGACTTCACCTTCGAGCAAGCCGGCCAGATCGAGGGCGCGCGCGTGCTCGACATCGGCTGCGGCACCGGCCGCTTCAGCATCGAATTTGCCAAGCGCGGCGCGGCCCAGGTCGTCGGCATTGATTTCGCCCCGCACATGGTCGACTTCTCCCGGGCCATTGCGCAGCGCATGCAGGTCGCGGAGCGTTGCTCGTTTATCTGCGGCGATTTCATGACCCATCAGTTTGAACAACCGTTTGACATCATCATTGCCATGGGCCTGTTTGACTATATTCGCGAGCCGCAGCCGATGTTCACCAAGATTGCGCAGCTCACCCGGCGGGTCTTCATCGGGTCGTTCCCGCGCTTCTCCCTGCTGTGGGGCCTGCAGCGCCATGTGCGCTATTACTGGATCCGCAAATGCCCGATTTACAACTATACGCGTCCCCAGCTGGAACAGTTGTATCAAACGGCACCTTTTGGTAAGTTGACCTTGGTGCAACAACGCCACGGCTTCCTCGGCGCCGCCGCGCGCGCCTGACGTCCGCATATGCTTTCACTCTGCGCCACGCTTGCCCGCACACGCCTGACGGCCTTGGCGTTGGTACTGCTGGTGTGGGCCTGCCTGTTTCTCCCGTATCTGGGCGCGCCCGAGCTGCAGGGCAATGAGCCCAAGCGCGTCCTGCCGGCCTTGCAAATGCTGCGCACCGGCGACTGGCTCACGCCCCAATTGGGCGGCATCAAATATCTGAACAAACCGCCGCTGATTTATTGGAGTGTGGCCGGCGCCTTCGCCGTGACGGGCCAGACCAGCGAGCGCATTGCGCGGTTGCCGTCGGTGTTGATGGTGCTGCTCTTTGTCAGCCTGCTGGTGTGGCAGCCTTCGCGCTGGTTGCCGCTGACCGGCCGGCTGTGCGCCGCGCTGATGTTCCTGACCATCGTCAGCTTTGTTGAGAAAGGCCGTCAAATTGAAATTGAAGCGGCGTTTGTCAGTGTCACCGGCATCGCCCTGGTCTGGTGGCTGAACGCCTGGACGGCGAACAAGCGCGGCTGGTCGCTCTGGCTCGGCCCGTGCCTGATGGTGGCGCTGGGTTTGCTGCTGAAAGGGCCGCTGATTCTGCTGTTTTTCTATGTGCCGGTGGTGTGCGTTGCGGTGGCGGCGCGCCAGTGGCGCAGCCTGGTTACCTGGCAACATGGCGTGGCCGTGGTGCTGATGCTGCTGCCGCTGATTGTCTGGGTGCTGGCCGCCTTGGCCGGCAATCCGGACATGAACCTGGCACGCGTCTGGGAAAGCGAGATGGGCTCGCGCTATGCCGTCCAATCGCTGGACGTGGCCGGCTGGATCGGCGGCATTCTTAAATCGTTGGTGGATTTCATGCCGTGGACGTTCTTAGTGCCGATTGTCTGGTTACCGACCGCACTGCGGCGCATGGCCGAGCCACAGTGGCGGCTCACCAAAGCCCTGCGCATGGCGGTGGTACTCTGTTTTGTGGTGATCAGCAGCATGCCTGGCGTGCGCTCGCGCTATTATATGCCATTGTTCCCCTTGCTCTGCGTGCTGATTGCCACGACGCTCGAACAATGGGATAGTCAGGAAGTTATCCGGGTGCAGTGGCGCCGGCTGGTGTTGATTGTCGGTGCGCTGGTCGCCGGTATTACGCTGGCCGCCGTCCTGCTGGTGCCCACCGGCGGGCTGGTCGCATTGCTGCAGCGCCTGCATGTCGTGCTGCAGCCGGAGGCCGTGCGCGGCTTGCACGCGTGGCGCTGGCCGCTGGTCTCTACCCTTGTGGCGCTCGGTGTGTGCGGCGGCCTGTATCGCGCGCGCCGGCAATTGGTCAGCGCGCAAGACTTGGTGGTCGCCTCCGCGTTGCTGGTCATGGCCGGTGGGCTGGGCGTGATCACCTACGGCGTGCCCTGCAAGCGCCACTTTGAAGATCGCCGCCCGGCCGGCGCGGCGCTGCGCGCCGCCGTCGGCACCAATGCCGTCATGTATGTCTATCGCGTCGGCTATCAGCCGTATTATTATTATGTGGCGCGCCCGGTTACCTATCTGTGGAAACGGGCCGAACTGACGCCGGCCCTGCACACGATCTTTACCCATGAGGTCTTTGTGCCGGAAATCACCAATCAACTGGCGCTGACGCCGGCGACCTGTTCGCTCACCCCGCTCCCCTATCGCCGCGAGCCGTACGTGGTGCTGCACCTGCATCCGCCGCCGCCCGCCGCGCCGCGTTAGGCCACGGCATGGCGGCCGCTCATCGCAAGATGCCCTATTCGACCGGCTTGCCCGGCCTCGACACCATGTTGCACGGCCTGCTGCCCGGCGATAATCTGGTCTGGGAAGTGGACGTCATCGAGGAGTACGCGCGCTTTGTCACGCCCTTTGTCGCGCATGCCGCGGCGCACAACATTCGTATCGTCTACTTCCGCTTTGCCGACCATCCCGCACTGGTCAGCCCGGCGGCGCATGTCGACGTGCATCTCCTTGACCCGCTGATCGGCTTCGAGAAATTTGTCAATGAGATGGTGGATATCATTGACTGCACGGCGTCATCCTCGTGGTTTGTCTTTGATGGCCTGTCCGGCCTGGCGAATGTCTGGTACAGTGACCGCATGCTGGCCAATTTCTTCCTGGTGATCTGCCCCTACGTGCTGCAATTGAAATCGCTGGCGTATTTCGGCCTCCTCAAACGCTGCCACTCAAATCACGCCACCGACACCATTTGCGTCACCGCCCAGATCATGCTCGAGGTCTACCGCCATCAGGAGCGCCTGTATCTCCAGCCGCAGAAAGTCGAGCATCGCCACTCGACCACCATGTACATGCTGCATGTCTGGGATGGCGCCGCGTTCACCCCGGTCACCAACAGCGCCACGACGACCGACATTGTCGGGCGGATCGACCAGCCGTTGCTGAACTTCACGATTCAGCGGTTTGGCGTGTGGACTCGCACGTTTTATGATGCGCAAACGGTCTGGGGCGCGATTCAGCGCGGCGAACGCCCGCCGGCGGACGCCACGCCATATTTCGAGCGCATGCTGCGCATGATCATCACGCGCGAGCGGCCGTTCATCACCCTGGCCCGCAAGTATTTCAACCTCGGGCTGCTGATTGACGTGATGAAGCGCCTGATCGGCTCGGGCTTGATCGGCGGCAAAGCGCGCGGCATGCTCCTGGCGCAGCACATTCTGCAGCGCGACGCCGCGAAATGGGGCCACCTGCTCGAAAGCCATGATTCGTTCTTCATCGGCTCGGATGTCTTTTACACGTATATCATCCAGAACGGCTGCTGGTGGTTGCGCCGCAAAACCGGCAATTTGGAGGACATTCTGGAGCGCACCAAGGAAGCCCGCCGGCGCATCTTAAACGGCACTTTTCTCGATTATGTGAAAGTCCAGTTTCAGGAAATGCTCGAATATTTCGGCCAGTCGCCGATTATTGTGCGCTCGAGCAGCCTGCTGGAAGACAATTATGGCAACGCCTTTTCCGGCAAATATGAAAGCGTCTTCTGTGCCAACCAGGGCACGCCCGAGCAGCGTCTTGAGGAATTTCTGACCGCCGTCCGCAAAGTCTACGCCAGCACGATGGACGAGGATGCGCTGTTGTACCGCGTCCATCATGGCTTGATGTATGAGGACGAGCAAATGGCCTTGCTGGTGCAGCGCGTCAGCGGCGCGCAATTCGGCACGCATTTCTTCCCGCCCGCCGCCGGCGTCGCCTTTTCCTACAACCCGTATGTCTGGGACCCGCGCATTGACCCGCATGCCGGCATGCTGCGCCTGGCCTTCGGCCTGGGCACCCGCGCGGTTGATCGCGTCGAGGATGACTACACCCGGATTGTCGCGCTGAACGCGCCCGACCAGCGCCCCGAAAAATCCGCCGAGGATGCGCGCAAGTACACCCAGCGCTATGTCGATGTCGTCGACTTGGCCGACAACCGCCTGACGACGCATGCGCTGCAGGAGATCATGGCCACGCTGCCGGATTCGTTGCGCGACCGCTTTGCCGTCAAAGATGACGCGCTGGAACGGCGCGCCCTGGCCTTGAAGCTGGCCAATGTCAATCCGTGGCAACTGACCTTTGACCCGCTCTTGCTGGAGAGCGACTTCGCCGTCAACATGCGCGACATGCTCGACACGCTGCAACGCGAATACGGCTGCCCGGTCGACATCGAATTTACGGTCAATTTCCCCAGTGAAGGCGGCTATCGCATCAACCTTGTGCAATGCCGGCCGTTTAAGGTGCGCATCATGGGCACCGGCGATCTGGGCGTCGTCCCGGACACGATCGACCCGCAGCTCGTGGTCATGCGCACGGAAGGGCCGATTGTCGGCCAAAGCCTGGCGACCCGCATCGACCGCCTGATTTATGTGGCGCCGGCGGCCTATACCCAGTTGCGCGAGCAGGATCGCTATGCTATCGCCCACGTCATCGGCCGGCTGACGCATCAGCCGTGCGCCGCGCTGCAACCAGTGATCATGCTGGTCGGCCCCGGCCGCTGGGGCACCAGCACGCCGGCCATGGGCGTGCCCGTCACCTTCAAGGAAATCAACACGGTTTCCATTATTGTCGAGTTGGCCGTGATGCACCAAGGGCTGGTGCCGGACGTCTCGCTGGGCACGCATTTTTTCAATGATCTGGTGGAAATGGACATGCTCTATTTCGCCGTCTTTCCCGAGCGCAGCGGTCATGCCTTTCATGAAGCATATTTCGACGCGGCCGAAAATTGCCTGGCGCAATTGCTGCCCGACGACGCGCGCTGGGCCGAGACGATCAAGGTGATCGAGTACACCGGCCAGGCGCGCACCCCGGCGCTGCAGTTGCACGTTGACTCGATGAAGCAGCGCGGCCTGTGCTATCTCAGAACCCCAACCGTCTAGTCGCACCTGCCAAGAAAAGCATCCGCCGTGCTGCGGTTAGCCGTGCCAGGCGCCGGATCTGGGCGGGTGGGCAGGCGGGTGGATTGCAGAATTTCGTGGAATTAGGTATCATACTAGTGATGCATTGTGGCAATTA
>JAPLST010000200.1:8917-16387 GCA_026398485.1 bacterium | reverse complement strand
GGCGTTGCTGGTGCTGGCGTGTGGGCAGGCGCGTGCCGATGCACAGGCGGCGGTTGTTCCGGTGCGCCGCACGGTGGTGCGGGACGCGGGCAACACCTTGGCGGTGGCGCAGCCACACGGCGCGCAGACCAGCGTGCTGGCCAGCGTCGCCACGACGGCCGGCATGATCGGCCAGTATGACTGGCAGTGCGACGCCAGCGGCACGGTCGTGGTCGTCTGGGAAGACCGCCACGGTGGTGGCAGTGACAGCGATATTCGCGCGCAACTGTTTGATGCCGCCGGCCGGCCGTGCTGGGGCACGCCGTCGGGCATCAGTGTCAATGAATTTCGCGGGATGCAAACGGCGCCGCGCGTGGCGGGCACGTTGCGCGACGGTTATTATGTGGTCTGGCAAAGCGATAGTGCCGGCGGGCAGAATCTGAACATTTGGTGTCAGCGGCTGACGGCGGCGGGCGCGGTGGCATGGAGCACGCCGGCGGCCGTCTGCACGGATCCGGCGATGCAGACCCAGCCGGCGGTGGCGGTGGATCAGGATGGCGCGGCGTTGGTGGCGTGGGTTGACTATCGCCACGGCAATGCCGACATTTATGGGCAGCGGATCGAGGCGGATGGCGCGCCCTTGTTGAACGAAGACGGGGTGGCGGTGGAACTGGCGCCGGGTGACCAGACGAACGTCCGTTTTGTCGCCGGACAGGCGCACGAACTGACCATCACCTGGGATGACCATCGGGCCGGGTTTGCGGCGCCGGTGCGCGTTGAAATGGATGTCAGC
This sequence comes from bacterium, assembly GCA_026398485.1. Lineage (GTDB taxonomy): Bacteria > Auribacterota > UBA3054 > UBA3054 > JAPLST01 > JAPLST01. The sequence continues at coordinate 15,615 of JAPLST010000200.1, read as the reverse complement.
CGTTTGCCGATACCGGAACCAACCGGCATGGTGTTGCTGGGCGCGGCTGTGGCAGGCAGCGCATGGCGGGCACGCCGGCGCGCCGGGCGTTGATTGGCGGATGACCGCGCGGATGGTGCGCGCGTGTGTGCGTCCCTGTAGCCCTCATGAGAAGTATGAAACAAACAAGCAAGAAAACCGCATGCGTGCTGGCGATTGACATCGGCGGCACCAACATCAAGGCCGGTCTGGTTGATCGGGCCGGCGTCATTCGCCACATGCTGCACCGGCCGTCGCATGCGGCGCGCGGGCGCAAAGCGCTGCTGGCGGTGCTGGCAGAGGTGATTGCCACCCAGACACGCCGGATGCCGATTGTCGCGGTGGGCTGCGGCTCGCCGGGCACGATCAATCACGCCACCGGCATGGTCACGTATATGCAAGCCCACATACCCGGCTGGACCGGCACGCTCTTGCGGCAAGAGCTTGAGCGCATGGCGGGTGTGCCGGCGACGGTGGACAATGACGTCAACCTGGTCGCGCTGGGCGAACATTGGAAAGGGGCCGGCCGCGGCGCCCGCTGCCAATTGTCGCTGGCACTCGGCACCGGGCTGGGCGGCGGCCTGATTGTTGACGGGCGTATTTTTCACGGCGCCGGCGGGCGCGCGACGGAATTCGGCCACATGATTGTGCGGCCGGGCGGCGAGCCATGCACCTGCGGCAATTTTGGTTGCGTCGAGCAATATGCGGCCCCGGGTGCGATGGCGCGCCGCGCCGCGTATTACCTGACGTTGGGCATCCCGAGTGTGCTGGCGCACTGCACGGCCATCAGCGCGGCGGACATCATCAAACATGCCGCCACGGATCATCTCTGCCGGCAAATATTCAATGATGCCATTGACGGACTGGCGCTCGTGATTTGGAACTTGTTGCAGGCGCTGGACCCGGATGTGATCGTCATCGGCGGCGGGTTGGTGAAAGCCGGGCCGGCGTTGCTGACGCCGCTGCGCGCCGCGCTGGCCACCTACTACAGCCCGCCCGAGTTGGCCGGCCGGTTCACCCTGAAATTGTCAACCTTGGGCGATGACGCCGGCATCCTTGGTGCGGCGCGCATGGCTTGGGATTGGCTGGAACACGCGTGATGGCGTGGGCGGCATGCGCATGCACTGGTTGCAGCCGGACATAGTGCTGGCCTCGCGCTCGCCGCGCCGGCGCGCCATGATGCGGGCACTGCGCGTGCCCTTTCGCTGCATGGTCGGCGATGACGCGGAAGACAATCAAGCGCGGCTGCGGCCGCACGCCCTGGTGGTGCGGCATGCGCGCGCCAAAGTAGCCGCGGTTGCCGCGCGTGTCCGCCGCGGCGTGCTGGTCGGCGCAGACACCTTGGTGGTGCTGGGCACGCAGGTGTTTGGCAAACCGCGTTCGCGCGCGGAGGCCTATCGCATGCTGCGCGCGCTGCAGGGCCGTACCCACAACGTCTACACCGGCGTGGCGCTGCTGGATTGCGCAACCCGGCGCTGGCGCACGGCCCATGTGCGCACGCGGGTGACCATGCGGCCCTTGACCACGCGCGAGATGACGCGCTATTTTGCCCTCGTCAATCCGCTCGACAAAGCCGGCGCGTATGCCATTCAAGAAGCCGGCGGCATTGTGATTGAGCGGATCAATGGTTGTTACTACAATGTGCTTGGTTTTCCAGTGGCCACCGTGGAGACGCTGCTGCGCAGCCTTGGTTATTCCCTGATGGCCCGCACCCGCGCCGGTAATTCCCGTTGAAGATTATCCTGCATCCCAACACGGCGCAGCAAGCCGCGCGCGAACTGACCCGCAGTGTGACACTGGGCGCCGCGCCGGAGAACGACATTGTCCTGAACGATCCGTCGGTGCGCCCGTTTCACGCGCGCTTGGCGTGCGAGGCGGACGGCTGGGTTCTGCATGATCTCGCCGGCGGTGAACGCGTGTTGGTGGACGGCCTGCCGGTGCGGCGCCTGCGGCTGACGCGCGGGATGACGGTGCAGATCGGCGACGTGGCCGTGTTGATTTTGACCAATGAAGATGAGCAGAACGCCGTGCCGATGGTGGCGGCCATGGCCATGGGGCCGGTGATGCAGTATGCCGCACCGGCCCAGACCATGCTCTGCGCGCCCTACGAGGGGGCGGGCATGCCCGCGCCGCATATTCTGCCGCGCCTGGCCCTGATCACCGCCTTGTGCGGGCCGCTGCTGCTGGGCGTGGGCTGGTTGATCGGTTTCATCATGGCCATGCTGGCGTTGCTGCGCATGCGGCATGAACAGGTGGCGCGGCGCGAACGGCGCATTGCCTGGTGGGCGATTGCGGTGAGTGTGCTGTGGGTGATCCTGCTGGGCGGGCTGATCGCGTGGGCGGGCTGGACATCTTATATTAAGCTGCGCATTGTCAACAATGAAAATGCCGCGGGCGAACGCCTGCGGCGCATCGCCCTGACGCAATTTTACGTCAAAGACGCCGAAATATTCGACGCCGACAATGATGAGATCGCGGAGTACGCGCCGCTCGAACGCCTGGTGGCCGTCGGGTATCATCTGCTGCCAAGCAACCTGACCGCGGTCGTCGAGTATGGCGGCTATTACTTCACCTTGCTGCGCGCCGACGAGACGGCCTTTGCCTGTGCGGCCACGCCGCTGCGCTATGGGCTGGACGGCCGGCGCTCATTCTGGATTGACGAACGCGGATTGCTGTATGCCCGCGACCATGATGGCGCGCAACTGGACAAGGCGACGGTGAGCATGCTGACGCCTGTCACGCCGGCGCCGCTCGTGGTGGAAATGGCCGAGGAGCTGGCGGGCGACCTGGCGCAAGCCGCCGAGCAGGCCTATAAGAAAGGCGACTTCGCGCGCTGCAAGCGGATTATCACGACCGTCCGCCAGAGCTTCCCCGGCAGTCGTGCGGCGCAGCGACTCAGCGCGCTTGAGCAAAGCACCGATCCGTTTCTGGCGGAATTTCGCGCGCGTGAACTGCTGGAACAGGCCGAGGAATTGTTGCGCCAGAACCTGATTGATCCCGCGCTCGAAACCTTACGCACCATTCCGCGCCAGTTCGCCGGCGCCAGCAGCGCGCCGCGCGCCGTGGCATTGCTGGCGCAGCACAGCGACACGCGGGCGCGCCAGTGCATTGAACAAGCCGAGCAATTGCTGAAGCAGGGCAATCCCGACCAGGCCCTGCTGGTGTTGCAGGACATTGCCCGGCGCTATCCCGAAGCCATTACCGCCACCACCTTGAAAGACCGCATTGCCGTCTGCGAAGGGGAAGTGCTCAAGACCTTGGATGCCGCCGCCGCCAAATTGCTGGCGGATGCCCGCGCCGAAGAAACCGCCGGCAATTACGAAAATGCCTACGCCATTTATTTGTCGGTCAAGAATCGCTATGGCAAAACCAACGCCGCCGCCGGCATTGATGAAATTCTGGCGAAAAACCGCCGCATGATTGATGAATTCGAGGCATCCCGGCTGATTGACGAAATCCTCAAGCTGAAGCCGGAAAGCGATGCGGCGCGCATCAACGCCCTGATGGACTTGCTGCGCCGCGGCTATGCCCGCACGGAGCGTTTCACCAAGAACGAGGCGACGCTGAACACGCTGCAACGCACCTGCAACGCCCTGCAATATGCCGTGGCGGCGCGCGACTGCCTGGCGAAAAAGAGCTATCGGGCCGCGTTGGCCAGCCTGGAACTGGCCTTGGCGGAAGACCCGAATGTCGCCGTCACCATGCGCAAGGAACTCGAGGAATGCTATCTGCGGCTGGGCGACGCCGCATTCGAAAACCAGGATTTTGTGCAGGCCCTTGCGTTGTATCAGCAGTATGTCAAATTGCAACCCAAAGACACGCAGTTGAGCGCCGACAAATTGATGTATTGTTATCTGCAACTGGCCGCGATGAAATACCAGCGGGGCGACTATGGCGAGGCCGAGAAATGCCTGCAGGCCTGCGGCGAGCGCTACGGCGCGAATGCCGAGTACAACTTTTTGTACGGCTGCACCCTGATGAACATGAAGAGCTGGCACGAGGCCGTGGCGCGCTTTGCCGCCCAAATCAGCACGAACTCGACCCATGCGCGCGAGGGCCGGATCTATTGGGCATATTGCCTGTACCAGCAAGGCATTGCGAACGAAGACCAGTTGCAGTCGGTGCTGGAATATGATGTGGATTTCCGGCGGCTGCTGCAAAGCTACGAGATTGTCTTTGCCGGGGATGTGCGCACCAGCCTGTTTGCCACGGCGGGCAGCACGCCGCCCGCGTCCACCGGCACCGTGCTGTTTATGGAGCTCACCTTGGAGGTCTGCGACCACCTCGAAAAGCTGGCGCTGGAAACCGAACGCCTGATGCAACTGGAAAAGGAAAAAACCGACGAGCGCATCAGTCAACGCAACAAAGTGCGCGCCCTCAGCCAGGATTTGCCCAATCGCTTGAACGTGGTGCGCGCCAGCGCCTCGGCCGAAACGTATCGCAAGCAGAAAATCCTGGAACGCTTGTGCGCCGTGCGCAAGACCTTTGCAACCTTGTCCAGCGGCTTGCAATATCTTGCCGAAAAATCGCGCGCGCCATCCCTGGTCAAGTTCACCACCCAAATCGGTGACAAAGTCGCCGCCTTGCGCAAAGCCGAAGAGGCCTTCAGCCTGTATGCCGGCCTGGAAGAGCAGCGCCGCCGGACGGTGATCGCCCTGCTGGAGAATTTGACCAGCATCCTCAAACCGACGTTCGCGAATGCCACCGTGATCAAAACGCGCATCGATGATTTGCGCAACTTGTACAGCTCGTCGCGCGAGACGGAACTGGCCGTGCAGGCCTTGCGCGCAATTGCCGAGGCGTACGCCATCGTGCCGGCGCCCGCGGTGCTGACCTTGTCCGACACGACTGCCGAGGGCGCCGCACCCTGAACGCCCACGGCGATTTGCGGACTGCGCCACGTTCTGCTATACTATGCGCTTAGGAATAGCCTGTATGTTTTTGGTACCGATGAAATGAAAATACTGATTGTTGACGACGAGCCGGGTATTTGCATGTTCCTGCAAGAGGCAGCCAAGCGGCAGGGCCACGCGGTGGAGTACGTCCATGACGGGACGGCGGCGCTGGCCCGGCTTATGGCGGAGCCGTTTGACTTGCTGTTGACCGATGTGCAAATGCCGGGCATGGATGGCTTTGCCTTGCTGAGCGCGGCGCATGCCTTGCAGCCGGACATGATCGCGGTCATCATGACCGGACATGGTACGGAGGAATGCGCCATCCGTGCGCTGCGCCTCGGCGCCAACAACTATTTGCAGAAGCCCATTCGTTACAAGGAACTGCAAATCCTGCTGGCCAAGTATCAGGACAGCATCATGCTGCGCTCCCTCGAGCGGCATGTCACCTTGCTGGTCACCCGCAAGACGGTGGCACTGACGCTCGACAACACCCTGCCCTTGGTTGCCCGCGTCGCGGATTTCCTGGTGCGCGAGGCGGGCGACACGATTGCCGGCGCGGATCGCATGGCCATCAAACTCGGCGTGGTTGAATTGCTGGTCAATGCCATTGAACACGGCAATCTCGAAATCTCGTATGCCGAGAAAATGGCGGCGCTGGAGACCGCCGACGGCATGACCCCGCTCTATCAAGACCGGCTGAATCGCGCGGAACTGGCGCGCCGGCGCGTCGCCGTTGACTTTTGCGCCGACGCCGACTCCCTGACCTGGACCATTTGCGATGGCGGCGCCGGCTTTGACTGGCGGCATGTCATCAGCCCCTTGAACAACGGGCATCTTGGCCAGCTGTGCGGCCGCGGCATCTTCCTGTGCCGGATGAACTTCGACGAAGTGCGCTACAACGACGCCGGCAACAGCGTGCAGGCCATCAAACGGCGCGCCACCGCGCCCGCCTGACGCACTACTTCACGCGCACCCGATAGCTGCAGTCCACCGTCGCGCGGGCCTTGACTGGCACCTGGAAGACGGCCGTCGTCGCATCACGCTTCTCATACGGCAGGGAACTCTTCAGGATCGTCCAGTCGCCGCCCATCGGCTCGGCCACCTCGACCACGATGTCCTCGTCCTTATGATTGCGCACTTGCACGGTCCACGCGGTTTCGCACATGCTGTCGCTCAGCTTGGTGTAGTCCGTCTGGCGGCGTTCCGCAACAATATCAAACGCGTTGCCCAGCTTCAGCAGGATGCGCTCGTCCTTGGGCGTGTGGTCTAGATTGTCCTCGCCGATAAACTGGTTGTTGCCGCCGGCATCGGCTTTGTACACCCGCACAATGCCTTTCGGCAGCGGCATGCCCAGGCCTTGGGCCGCGCTGTTGGTAAAACTGACAAACACGCCGACCGGCATCCGTTGCGGCGTGCCGCCAAGCGGCGTGCGATACCAGTACTGCTCGCCGCTGCAGCGATAAGTTTTGGCGATGGCCACGCCGCGCGCTTCCAGCAGCGAGAGTTGCTTTTGCTGGTTCTGCTTGAGGGTGCTGGGGCGCTGCAAAGTGTACAGATGATATTCGAACAGACCTTCTTCCGCGAAATTGGGCGGGGCCGCGGCGCCCGCCATGGCCATCATCATGACGCCTTTGCCGCGCTGCGGTGCGGCCACGCGCTGCACCTCGCCGGCCACCAGCTTCAACTGCGCATTCTTGAAGGTCGCGCCGCAATTGTTGTTGATCGTCACCCAGCCGTTCAGATTGCAGCGCGCGTCATTGGTCGTCAGCACCGCGACATAGTCGG
>JAPLST010000200.1:0-8900 GCA_026398485.1 bacterium | reverse complement strand
CCCGCCAGTCCATGCCGCTAGTCATGTAGTTGGCCACGATCGTTTGCGGGCCGGCATAGCGATTGGCCAGCAGCCAGACCAAGGTCGGCTGCGCGACCAGATTGTCGGGCAGGGCCGCCAATTCAATTTCCTCGTTCGGACGATTGATCACAATCTTGTTGCCAATCTTGAAAATCGGCTGGCCGTTGTTGTAACTCAGCAACTGGGCCGGCACCGGAATGCGCGCGTCCTTGTAATCGTTGCGCTGAATGAGCGTCAGGGTCTGGCCGACATATTTCTCGAGCAGCTTGGCGGGCGAGAGCAAGTCATATTCGTAATTTTGCTCAAGCACGGTCAATTGCGGGCCGGCCGTCAGCGGGTCTATCTGCACGGTTTCGGGCTGGATGGCGCTGGCGACTTCCATGAAGCGCAGCGCGACGTCGCCGGGCGGCAGGCTCAGCCGGCGCTCATCGCGCACCACGCCGAAACCATTGTTGTACACCGTGACGGCCACTTTGGTTTGCTCGGCCAGCGTCGAAGTCAGATTGGTGGTCGCCGGTGCGGCGCCCAGTGCGGTCAGGGCGCAGAGACTGAGCGTGAGGGGGATGCGGACGTTCATTGCGGCTCCTTGGGTGCAGCGGGTGAAACGGAGGGTGGACTGCAAAGGCCGGTGACCATCAAGTCATCACCGGACGTGTGCCATTGAACGTCCCGGAGCTGCAGCGCGTCGGCCATGGCGGCGACACCGCGGCCGGCCAGCGCACTCGGTGCGGCCGCGCCGCCGCACAGCTTCGGGGCGATGAAAATTGTTGCACGATCGATCAAGCCCGCGTCAAAAAAACTGCCCAGCACGTGCGCGCCGCCCTCAACCAAGACACTGGTGATGCCCTGCTGCGCCAGGCAGGTCAGCACGGCGCGCAGCACCAGGCCATGCTCGTCGACGGGGCAGCGCAGAACCTGTGCGCCGGCCTGCGTCAGGGCGCTGACCGCCGCGGCGGGCGCCGCCGCGCCACACACAATGGTGGTCGGCGCGCCCTGCAGCAGCGCGGCAGTGTGGGGCGTGCGACCGTGCTGGTCGAGCACAATCTTGCGCGGCGGGCGCCAGTTGCCGTCCAGCCGCACATCCAGCCGCGGATCGTCGCGCAGCACGGTGCCAATGCCCACCAGTATGGCGTCATATTCGGCGCGCATGTGGTGCACATGGTCGCGACTGGCCGCGCAACTGATCCAGCGCGCATCACCGCTGTGCGTCGCAATTTTGCCGTCGAGGGTCATCGCCCATTTGGCATGCACGAAGGGCAGACCAGTGCGCATGTAATGAAAGAATTTTTCGTTGAGCAGAATACAGGCCGCATCGTGGACAACCTCCACCGCGAGGCCGCGGGCGCGCAGAATTTCAATCCCGCGGCCGGAATGCGCCGGGTTCGGGTCAAGACTGCCGACCACCACGCGCGGGATGCCGGCGGCGAGAATCGCGTCGGTGCAGGGCGGGGTGCGCCCGTGCGTGCAACACGGCTCGAGCGTGACATACAATGTCGCGCCGGCCGCGTGCGCCGCGGCCGCGCGCAGGGCATGCACTTCCGCGTGCGGCCCACCCGCCCGCTGGTGCCAGCCTTCGCCCACGACCGCGCCGGCTTGCACAAGCACGGCACCAACCATCGGATTCGGCGGACAGGTGTACCGTCCGCGTTCCGCCAAATCACGCGCCTGTGCCAGCCATTGCTGGTCGCCAATTGATAGCACCGGAGTCACGTCCATAGTATACCAATTTTGGCATTTGCATTCGCCACCGCGGGTGGGTTGGAGACCACCACGTTCCTGCGCGGCAATGTAAGCGGCTCACCCGCTAAACCGTCCACGCGGGTGCCGTGGTCACGAATGCCGGAATTGGAAGGATGGTGCAGCGGCAGAGGCGCCGGCAGAATCCACGCCACCGGTCTGCCGTGCCCGGCACCGGCAGGGCGGCGTGGCCATCCCGCCGGCGGCGCATGCGCGTCAACTTAAGCTACGATAGGATTTGCGCGGCTTGACGCGCGAGAAGATCAGCGTATTGCGATCCTCAAGCTGCCACTCAAATCGTGCTCCGTGCACGATTTTTCTCACCAAGCTGAACCGGGCAAACGCCCACCCCACTTGACACGCGCCGCGTGTTAATGTAGACTATACCCAATGTATAACGAACCCACGGAGCATGCATGCGACACCTTCTGCTTGGCACCCTCATCTCGATCCTGACCTGCGGCGCGGCGCTCGCCGACACTACGCCGGACAAATTGATCACGCGCGATATTTCCTTCGGCAGAGGCGCGCCGTTTTTCTCCGCCACCGCCCTGGTGTATGTCGCGCACTCGCCGCTTGACATCGGCTCGCTGGCCTCGTTCTTGAACGGCTCGCTGGCGCGCACCCCGTCCATCAATCCAGCCTTTGTCGAATTCGCCCTGCCCGCGCCGATGGCCTGCGACATGATGCGCATTGACTTGATCGGCGCGCGCCATGCCTATCGTCTGAGCGCCGCCGCGTCCGTGCCGGACTTGACCAATCACACCGGCTCATTCACCATTCTGGCCGAGGGCATCACCGAGGATGGCGTCATTATTGTCCTGCCCACCACGCGCATCATGGCGTCCGCGTTTCGGTTGGATGCCCGGCGGCTTGAAGGCGATGATTATGTGCATTTCTATGCCTGGCAGCACGCCGTGCCGATGGCCATCACGGGCATCACGGCCGAGGTCAAAGTGCGCATCGAGCACGGGCCCGAACCCGCCGCCTTGGTGCCGTTCGATCAGCAGATCACGCGGCCGGTCGACAGTCTCCTGACCATGCGCGTCACGGGTGCGGCGAGTGACGGCGCCCGCTATGACGTGACCGACGGCGCGCGCGTAACCAGTGGCGGCCGGCATGTGCGCCGTTTTGAAGGCGGGCGTCTGCAATTCACCGCGCCGGAGTCCGTCGCCGTCACGGTGACGTACGCCAATGCCACGCTGGCGGGCCGGGTCACGGTCACGCCGCGTGCGTGCAGCAATGCCCAGGCGGATGTTGATGTGCAATTCATCGAGCGCCTGCCGCGCATTGACTACGACGGGCCGAACGGCGGCTGGCCCACGAATCGCCAGCCAGTGCTGTGGCGCGCCCATGTCAAAAACTGGGGTGACCACGCGGTGACTGCCCGCGCGCGCTGGCTGCTGGACGGCCGGCTTGTGCGCCAGGCGTCGCTGCATATTCCGCCCCATGCGAAAGTGTTTTCGAGCTTGCCGTGGCGCTGGTCGCCGCAGCGCCACACGTTGCGCTTCGAGATCGAGCCGCTGCCCGGCGAACTGGCCAAGGACAACAATGCCTGCGAGCTGGCCACGGACGCCCTCACGGTCGGCTTTTACGTTGAGCGTAGTTTAGCCGATTTTTTTCACGAGCATCAGTACGCCCTCGGCCTCAGTGACGCCAACAGCTTTGCCGATTGGGGTCAGCGCCAAGTGCGGCATTGGAATCACATGCTGGCGGCGGCGGTGTCGCCGTTCACACCCTCGGGCTGTCTCGACCGCGTGCGGCTCGACCGTGTGCGCGTCGTGCCGGATGGCGCGTTGCCGATGCGCGGCGGCATACCCAGCAACAATCCCAACAACAGTGACAAGTCCGTTGACCTGATCTGGGGTTTCCCTTATAAATTTGACCAATTAAGCAATGGCATTAACCTGGCGGCCGTCAAGGCCTCGATTGCCCGCGATGATTGGCATGGGTTCTTCATGGATTTGGCGTTGTTTCATGAATTGGGCCACGCACGCTATTTGTGCGATGGCTACGGTTTTGATGTCCACAGCGATGCGCTGACCGATGTGCGCGACACGCAGGGCGCGCCCGTCCTCGGCACGTATTTCCAGCCGCGCGGCGTTGTGCGCTACAACAAGTACCCCGGCCTGATGGGCGGCGACTATCATCAATTGAGCTGGTTCGATGCGATGATGCTGAACCGGGTGGCGGGCCGGCGCGCGCGCGGCGGCAATTACAACGGGCCGTCGGTCCTTGGTGAATTCCTGCAGGACATCCCCACCAACTTCGTCCTGCGCTTCCGCGGGCCGCATGACGAAATCATTGCGGCCGCGCCGGTCGCTGTCTTCTGGGCGAACCAGATGCCGGACACATGGTACGGCAAATTGTATACGAATGCAGTTTGTCGCGCGTACACGACGGATGCCAACGGCGAGGTGCGCGCCGACCGCTTCCTGTTTGCGCGCGACGGGCGCATTGTGCATACCTATGGTTACGCCAACAGTGTGCCGTTGCTGCGCGTGACGCAGGCCGGCCGCGACTATTTCGCGTTTCTCGAGGTCAGCGAATTGAACATGCTGGCGAACACGACCAACGCACCGGCGCCGGTGGTGACCATCACGCTCCCGTTGCGCACCGGCCCGCCGACGCCGCTGGCGCCCGATGCCGGCCGGATTGCAATGCCGCCTTGGCGCACAGTCACGCCGCTCGCCGCGCCACCGCGCAGCAAGCAGCAGTGAACAAGGAGTTAAGGAGCAGGCGGCACAAGCAGCAATTTTGGTTGTGTGCAACCAGCGGCGGCAGATTTATCCGCCGCTGGCGCCGCTGCCGCAATTTCCAATATGTAACAGCGCATGGCGGCTTGGATCGAGGTTCCGCCTCTACTGTCTGATTGCCCAATGCGGCCCTCCGCCGCTTCATAACTTATCGCGCCGCGCGAGAATTTAAAGGAATCAAGGAGCAGGCGGCAGCAGCGCCGGGGTCGCTGCCGTCCCCCTTTGGAAAAGGGGGTGGCGCACGCCGCGTGCGCTGGGGGATTTTGCCGCCGCTGCTCTTCCTCCACCGAACACCGAATACCGAGTACTGAATACCGAGCTGCCCGGCTGCCACACCCCACACCCAATCTGCGTCTTTGCCCCACCAGTAAGCGCATTGTGCTTATTTAATTCTTCGATAGTCAATAATATTTCCCACGGAAATCCCGGAAGAGGCTTCGGCATAGACGTGTGCATAAACACAGCGATAGCGTGCATGTTGTTCCGGCGATTCTGCACGCGTGGCCATAGTGTTCATGGCACCTTCTTTGCTTGATCTTGTTTCTTGAGATCGCCGTCGCTCAACCGCGACAGTGCATCACGAAACTGCTCGCAATCATATTTCTCTATGCCGATCAGGTTTTTATTGAGCAGCATTTGATCAACGTAGGTCTTCATTTGACTGATCGTCGCGTTGCTCATGCGCGGGCTACTAGTACCATATACAAGTCTGTTTTTAATGTTGCCAAAATAACACCCCCGCGTGCCCGACACGGCGGTAAGAAGCTCCTGGTGCTGTTTGAAGAACTCCCATGATTTGTCAATGTCACCGTCTGTATAGCCGTAGACGCAGGCGCCAAGCGAACTGGCTAGGTACGCAACGGCATCTAGCTTTAGATTGCCAGCTTCTTTCAACGCCGCTTCGGCTTCCTTACGCGCTTCCACGGACATAGCGCTACTAGATTTCATTAATAAGTCTTGTGCGTAAATGCAGCTATACCGCGCATGTTGTTCCGGCGATTCCGCACGCGCGGTCATGGCACTGCTGACAATGTACTGCAAATCACTGATTACTCTATTGTAAAATCTGCCTAAGTCACTGACGGTGGCTCCCCGTGCCACCATCATTGACACGGCAGAACGCAGCTCTCCTGCGGTCGCCGGCGCAACGACGAACATTTCATCAAAGCGGGATGCTGCGGTCTTGACTGTCTTGTAGTGCGCTGCCTGCGTTTTTGTGGCAGAGTTAGTCGCGCTGGCGGACCGCGCTGCAGAAGATGTGTTCGTCGTCGGCGCAGCCGCGCATAAAGCAGTCGCTGTGCTGAGAATTACGGATACCACTACAACATGGTTGGTTTTCATTGTGCCTTCTTTGCTTGATCTTGTTTCTTGAGATCTCCGTCGCTCAAGGATGATAGTGCCTTACGCAACTTCTCGCATCCCTGTTGTTTCCATAGCTCAAGTTCTTGTCGAGGAGCATCTGATCAGTGTAAGTCTTCATTTGACTGATAGTCTCGTCACTCATGCTTGGGCGGTTCTTTCCATATATCAGTCTGTTGGCAATGTTCTGGAGATAATCGGCCCGAATACCTTCGTCCTTTTTCATCAGCGCTTCGTACCTGCTATAAAGTTCCCAGGACTTGTCAACATCGTCGGTATAATGCGCATAATAAGCCCCCACAACGTTCACCAAACAGTTGAACAGAAAAGGCTTCTCTTGATCAACGGCATTCTCAAGCGCTTCACTTAGACATGATTCAAGTTCAACCCCTACAGATTGAGGTAGTTTATCCGAATCACTACCCATGCAGCCGAACAAGTCCATCGCATATAGGCAACGGCACATGGCATGTTCTTTCGGACTTGTTGCACGGGCAACCATGACGCTGCTTGCCAGATAAGTAAACTTCCCGCCGATCAAGTGGTCGCGAAAGCGGCGCAGCTCTTTTTGCGTCGCATTCTCAGCAACCATGCGTGCCAGCATGCGCTTGATATCCTCCGGCGTACTCGGCATAGATTGAAACTCATTGTCAAAGCGTGATGCCGCGGTCTTGACTGTCTTGTATTGCGCTGCCTGCGCTTTTGTGGTTGTGTTGGTCGCACTCACCGGCCGTCGCGCTGGAGCGGATGTTTTTGGCTCACCCGCATCCACCCCCAACGCACACACTGCTATAAGAGCCATCGTAACGAGCGAAGTGGTTTTCATTGCACCCTCGTGACAATATTAGTGTTTGCGACATATCGTTCCGCCAAATGAGATAGTGGCGATGTTTTCATTGCATCCAAACATTCTGTCTGCTGCAACTGGCCGCACTGCTGCATGCGCCGCGCAAACCACTCAAGGTACTGCGCGGCTTCTTCGCGTGTGGCGGCCGGATACCATTGCTCAAGGTGCGGTGTCTCCAGCACCGGATAATGAATGGCGTCTCCGCCCAGTGCGTCGGCAAGCGAGGAACGCATGCCATACGCGCGCCACATGCAGGCAAACGCGGCATTGGTTTGCCCAACGCGTGCAAAGCATTCCGCAAGGCGAAACAGCGTGCCCGGATGCACACGTTCGGGCGGCATATTGCTGAAGATATTCAGTGCGCCGGCCATATCATTCGCCGCAATGCAGATGCGCATCTGCACTTCTGCTGCACCGACCGCTCGCGCGGGTATGTAGGTTTGGCGATAACCGGCGAAGCCCATGGCCGGATTGTTGAGGAGCGGTTCGAGGAGTGTGGCATAGGCCGTGCGATCGAATGTCTGCAAATCTTCGGCACTTGCCCAGGGGAATGCTTGCACGCAGTGCTCCATAAGTGCAATGCGTTCGAGCGCGATGGCTGTGTGCTGAAGGCCGTCATAGAGAACCGTGAACGCTTGTGTGCATTGCCCTTGCGCGGCACATGCGGCAAACCATAATTGGTAGAAATCAGCGTTCATGGCGCTGTTGCGCTGCCAGCGTTCACCGATGCACTGGATGAAACCTTGTGCGTCACGGCAACGCTTGTGCGCCGCTGCGGCACGAACGAGATACCACAGCAGCGGCGGGTGCGCTTGCGGCAGCGCGCGAGTGCGTCGTATCCATGTGTGCAGCACGGCGACCGTGGCGCTGTTGGCGCGCATGCCTTCAGACCACAAACAATAGGACCACTCGCGCAGTGAGGCTGGTTCGCAGTCTTCACTCCAGATGAGTTCAGTATTTGTGGCAACAATCCCGGCGGTGCGCAGCCAGCCCAGGCGACTTGCCAGCGTGATGGTTGTGCCATCGTACGTGCAATGGCCGACATTGGTGCAGCAGCTAAACGCATGGATGTTGGAATAGAGCGCGGTGGCTCTTGCGCTACTTCCACTTACACAGACAATATCGGCGCACATCAGTGCATCTTCACATTGATTCTGAATACAGGCGCCGTCTTTGTCCTGGTTGATGGGTTGGGGATGAACGACCTGTGATGACGATTGCGCTGCACGTGCCGCCGTGTGGCGATTCAAGAAAGTGAGCAGCTCTTTTTTAAGCTGTTTCTTGACCGCATGAATGCGTTTGCGCACTGTCTTGAGATCGTTCTTGCGTGACAAGAATGTGAATCCGCGCGCCATGGCGTTGCGGGCATTGACCAGCATCACAATGTACTCTTCATCGCCCTTGAGCGCGCGGGCTTGCATGATGGCGTAACCGAGCAGGTCATAGAAGCGCTGAATCTCGGCGTCGTCCGCGCGCATGATGTTGTTCAGAAAGCAGTTGACCATTGGATCATTCACGCCGAGGTCGTTATCAATGCCGAGCAGGGTGATGCCGTCGAGGATGGTCTTGAAGCCCGGCCGGTCTTGGTGCGTCCAGAAAAGGAGTTGCGCGAGCTCCTTGTGCTCCTCCCTGGAAAAAATTCGTTCGCGGCGAACGAATTTATAATCTTCGGTTGCTGCGACGTTCGATCCCGCCGTTGACGGGACTCCAAGCAGCGTTCGATGTTGAATGTTCGATGTGATCCACGCCGATGGCGGGACTGAGCCAGCGCGGAGGTCGCTCCCACTTTCAAGGATCAATGCCTGCAAATCCCAGAAATTGGTGATCGCGTCGTGATAGTCGCCGATCTCGATTGCGCGGCGGATCAGGCCGCGATCCGCGGCGGCGGCGATGCGCGGAGTCGCTGACGCTTCCAGCCGCACCAGATCGAGCCAATTGAATGCGTCGGTGTAGCGGCCGGCCACCAGGCATGTGCGGCCAAGACCGAGAAACACTTCCAGGCGCGGCTCCGGGCACTGCATGGCCACGGCTGTGTCATCAAAATACGCACGGCTGTTCTGATAGGCGCGATAGGCTTTGACAATGTCGCCCATCCGTTCAAGACAGTAGCCGCGCAGGGCGTTGACAAAAAAGCCTTGCTGATAGCCGTTGGTCACCGCGCCGCGCCAGTAAAACGCGCC
>JAPLST010000427.1:3451-10813 GCA_026398485.1 bacterium | reverse complement strand
GGTGCCATTGCCGCCGCGCGTGATCGTGATCGTGTCGCTGGCGGAAACATTCAACGCGTTCGTGCCGGTGACCGTGATCGGGTTTGCGCCCACACCCAGCGGGATGGTTGCCTGATTGTTGACCAGCGCGCCGTTTGCGCTTGTCAGCGCGTTTGCCCAGCGGCGCGTGCCGACTACCTGCATATTGTTGGTGATGCCGATGGCATAACTGGTCACGTCGTAGCTGAGCACAGGCGGCACTACATTGGTGATGTCCACAAACGGCGCGCCGGTGCCGATGCCGCCCCGCGTAATGGTCACCGAGGCATTGGTCATGTTGCCATACGCATTGGTGGCATAGGCAGAGATTGTGTTGGGTCCGACTGCGAGCGGAATCTGTGGCGATTGCCAAGATGGCGCTGCGGCAAAGCTGCGAATCTCGCCATTGGCGGCATTGGAGACGCACAGGTGGCCTACCGCGCCAGTTTCGGTACCCGCCAAGGGCATGGCACTTGCGTCATAGGTTACCCACGCGATGCGGGTAGTAATGGCCAGCGCCATTGTGTTCTCTAAATACAAGTTGTGTATTTCCGCAAGGGACAGCGCCCGATTGTAGAGCCGGATGTCGTCCATCGCGCCCGTGTAGTTTTGCGAATTGTGATTAATGTGGTTGGCGCCAAAAATAATCGGCGCCAAGTTGTCGACGTTGGCATAATTAATAGTCCGGCTGCTATCGAATAAACCATCAATATATATTTTTAATTGATTGCTTTGCTTGACGCACACCAAATAGCGCCAGGTGTTGTTATGCAAATCGTTGGTATGACAAAGCAGCGGCTCGCGGCCATCAATCCGAAACGTGCATGAATTATCAGGGAAGTCCACAAACAAAGTAAAACCTTCATAAGGATATTCGGCATTTGAACTTTTAATGCAAATAGCCGAATAATAAAAGGGCGCCGGCTGTTGTTCATACTTCAACCACAGGGAAAGAGAAAAGTCGTTGGTGTTGATGTTGAACAACGAACTATGCGGGACTTCCATGTAGTCGCCATTGCCGTCGAAATTATAGGAGGCGTCGCCCTGGTTAAACCTATTCGTGCCGAGCGTCGCGCCATACACCGTTCCGTTATTGCCGTTACCGGTTGCATCTTTTGCATTACCGTCAAAAGGATAGAACGCGACCAGACCATCATTGATGCCGGCCCACGCACTGGCGGCTGCCATAATAAAACCGGCCACAACCAGCTGTTTTGTCACACGACCGCGGTGCCATAGTGCTTTCTTCATCTGTCCACTCCGCACATAAAGTTAGCGATGTTTATGGATGACTGGCCGTCACGGCAAGTCTGCGCGTAAACATCGTTGCACGTCATTACACTGGTTCCATTGTAGCAGAAGCGATGCTCGGATGCAAGCGGCGCGTTTTTTTACTCAATCTTTTTCACCCACGATCCCGTCAAAGGCGGGATCGTGGGGTCTCGGCACACCCATCCGCGGGCGCGCTTGCGTACTGGGTTTGCCTTTGCTTCTGTGTTTGCACCGCCGAATCCGGGGGCGGCGCCGCGGATCGCGATCCTCAGATCCCACTTCGCGCTTCAGATCCCACGTCCCAACCACCCAACCTCTCAGTCTCCCAGCCTCCCAGCCTCAGATCCCGCACTGCAGACTGCGGGTCGCGCCGCCGTGCTGGTTAGCACGATGCCGACGCAAGCAGCCAGTGCGGCAATCGCCAACTCGACGCCGATAATGTGCCAGAGTGTCTGACGAAACAGAAAAAAGCCGCCGAGTTGCAGTACGGCGATGCCGGCCAGCCATATGCCGACGCGCGCGTCGTCGCGCGCCATCGCGAAGGTGCCGGCCATGCGTGCCAATGCCATCAGGCCCATCGCCAGGGTGTACAGCGGCAGATACGGTGCATAAGCCACATACGCCGGCAACAGCCGGCTGAACAGCCCTGCGCCGCACAGCCAGAAAAAGCCCGCCAGCAGAAGCGTGCCGGCTACGCCGATCAGACAACTGATATTAAAATAGTATTTGTTTTGGGTGGGTGCCCCGCGCGCATGCATCAAATAGGGCTGCAAGAATGTCGCGATGCTCTCGGGGATGTAGGTGGCAATCTTGCCAAACATGCTGACGGCGGCATAGCCACCCGCCATCGCGCCCGGAAAGACAAAATTCACCACCAGCACGTCAATGGCCACCAGCGTAATGGTCGCCGCCGTGGTAATGACATTGTTCAGCAGGGACCACCGGTCGGAGATTTTGGTTGTCGCGCCCTGTCCGGCCGGTTGCGGCGCGACATACCGGCGTTGCGCCATCAACATGATCCAGCCGATGACCAAGACCGACGACAATACTTGCGCGGTCAGCACGCCGGTCACCTGCCAGCCGGTGTAGAGCAGCGCTGCCGTCAGCAGCAGCTTGCTCAGGCCTTGCACCATCGGAACCGAACCTAGCAGGAGGAAGCGCCGTTGTCCCTGAATGACACTGCCCCACAGCGGGCCGACGCCGGTGGTGACGATGAACGCCGCCAGCGCATAGGTGGTGGAACGATATTCATAGCGGAAGATCGTGCCGACATACGCGCTGAATAGAATCACCAGCACACCCAGTGCGCAGGTTGCGCCCGCGACGCGCCAGAACCAGCGCCAGACATACTGCAACAGTTCCGCATGCTGATTGCGGGCACTGCACCAGACTGTTTCGCGGCAGATCAGGACGCCCAGCGCGGTGGCCGGAATGCTGATGGCATTCAGAATAGCGCTGGCTTGACCGAATTCCGCGCCGGATAGCCAGCGGCCGAGCAACAGGCCATATACAAAGCTAAGCACGTCGCCGATGCGCGGGCCGATCAGCATGACGAGCATGCCGGGGATCATTGCCGGCGCCACGCCGGCGCGCCGCGTCAACCACTCAGTTAGTGCCCGAATATTACGCAAACCGTCGTACCCTTAAAAGCAATGTTAAACGTCATGGGTGCCGGGGACAGGGGCACCGGTGCGTGTTTTCTGTCGGGCGAATTATACCATTTTCTAAATTATCGCGCCGCGCGATAATTTATGGAAGGTGACGGTGAGGTTGCTGCTGCCAAAGGCGCGCTGCGCGCCACGCCGGTCGCAGCGCTCGAGCCATTCGTCATAACGATGCGTGCCCAGCAGCATCTGCCCGAGCGTGCCGGCCACTTTCACAAAATGGCCGCTGTACTGCGCCTGATCCACGCTAAAGCCATGCCGGGCCAGCAAGGCGGCAAAGGTCGCGCGATCATAGCGCCGCAAGTGGCCAATGCGGCGATCATGATAATAGTTCACCGGCCAGAGCCAGGGCCAGACATATTTCAACTTGATCGGGGCAACCAGCAGGCCGCGTGCGCCCGGCTTCGCCACGCGCGCCAGCTCAGCGGTGAATTTGTCGTCGTCGGGAAGGTGTTCGATAACGGCATTACCGACAATCGCATCAATACTCGCATCTGCAATCGGCAGATCCATGGCGGATGCGATCACGGGTGTAATGCGCTCAAGCAGGCCTTGCTGGCGTGCTGATTGCACCAAGCTGACCATGCTGGCGGGGGTCAGGTCAAGCGCGATGACATGCCAGCCGGCGCGCGCCAGCTCGATCGTGATGTAGCCCGAGGCGGCGCCGATGTCTACCGCGGTGGCCCCGGCATGTGGCGGGCCAAAATGCTGCATGGCCGCGTCCACGTATTTGCGCATCCATGGATCCAGCCGGTAGCCGCCATAGTTCTTGAATTCATTGGTGAAATACTCGATTTGCCCGGCGTAGTGACTGCAATTCCCGCGCTGATCCAGCAAGATCGGGATGATGCCGTCAGCCAGAGGATACGTGTGCGCGTTGGCACAGCACATCGTGGCGCCCTGCCGAAGCAGTGGTTCATGACATTGCACGCACCGCAATGTGTTCTTAGGCGTAACCTGACTGTCGTTCATCGGCCGTGTCGTCCTTCTGGTTAGCCATCAAGTATAGCAGATTGTCCGACCTTGTGCCCCGAAAAAAATCGTTCAGCGGTGCGGCGGCGCGGCGCGGCGCCGAGGGGCGCGCGGCACGCCGGTGCCGCTGAGGGTAGGCGGGATCACCGCATCCCGCCAATGCAGCGCAGCAAGCCGAACGGGCGTTCGGCTAGACCTTCAGCGGGTCAGGCGACCCGCGTTCGTGCGCCTGCAATGGTGCGAAGTCAGCGCGGTGAAAGTCCGCGTCGGGCAGACGCCCTCCGGCCCGAAGACAACGGTAACTGCGTCGCCGCAAGGCGGGGTGGGGAGCAACAGGAGTCAAACCGTTGGTCCGTAGGATAACAAACTCGATTCGGCTAGATGGCGTGGTGAGTCTGCGAATGAAAGACGAAGCCCAGACCGCGCGGGAAACCGCGCGGAAGTGTGCGCCGCTGAGGGGTAGCGTGCAAAAGCGAGCGCATGCGCCATGTGATGGTTGGAGACGGAACGATGGGAAGGCCTCGCACAGGAAGCAGAGAGACCCTGACGGGACGGTGAACCGGCAGGGAGTCAGAGCGTCCATAGTAGTGAGGAAGCGGGGTAATGCCCGTGGAGCGAAGGGACGCAGGAACAGTGAGACGAGCGAGGCATGGGGCGGGACAACCCCCGTAAGGAGTGCCGGTAACGGCTATACACGATGGCGACGCCGAGGAAGGTGTCACCCAAACCATACGTTGCTCGTGTGCTTATCACCCTATGAGAATAGGGAAGCCGGGTGGGCGACGATGCCCCTGACCAACGCCGCAGTAGGTCACCACTACACTACGGTGGCGCTGAACGATGAGTCCCACGGGGCCACTGAACTGGAGAGCCGGATGCGGGAAATCCGCCAGTCCGGTTCGGAGGGAGGGGGAGTGCAACCTAATGCGCTCTCCCTACCCCTATCCTTCCGACTGATTACTGAACACCAATCACCGTGGCATCCAGTGGCTGCCAGCCTTGCTTGTCCGCCTTGCCGGCGGGTTGCAAGCGGAACTGCACTGGCGGCTCGCTGCTGCCCTGTTCATTCAACAACGTACCCGTGCTGAACAGCAGATTGGTGGGCAGAATATAGAGAACTTTGTCGGTGGGCATATTGGTCCACAATTGATAGTCAAGTTTGTCGCCCTTCTTGTCGTTGACGCTGTACTTGATAAAGCACACTTTCGGCGTGCCTTTCGCAGGATCCTTGACCTGCCAGAGCTTCTGGCTCTTGTTGGGTGTCAGGCTGTAGGGCCCATTCCAGTTGGTCAAGGCGCCTTGCACTAGTCCGGCAAGCCCAATCCGCCAGCCCTGTGCAAAATAGGGCATCAACACCGGATTGACATCGATTGCTTTGAGCACATCCTTGCCGGTCATTTTGCCTTTCTTATTGACCTTGGCACCGGCTTTGTACTTCCATTCACCGGCATTGATGGCAAACAACGCAAAGCCACTGTCGGAGGCGCTCAGCGCGCTCCAGCCATAGGGACTGCCGGCCTGCACGGCATAGTAGTACTGCTGGCCTGCGGCGACGGTGGCATCGTCAAAACTGGTTGCCGTTATTTCGCCGGGCAACGCCGCGAAGTTGGTCGGGGTACTGGCGGGCGCGCGGCAGACCATATATTTTGTGGCGTTGACACTCGCAGCAAAGGTGACACGAACTATGTTGGTGAACGTGCCGTCGGTCGCGCGCACGCTGGCGGGCGCGCCGGGCAAGCGCATGACGTTAATCGGGTCGTTGGTCTGCACCGTCCACAGATTTGTACCGTAAACAGTGATGGTGTTCAGCCCGACCACGAGCGGCACCGCGGCCTTCCAACTCGGACTGGCGCCGAACGTGCTGCGGCTGCCATCAGCCGCGTTGACCCACCACATGGTTCCGACCACCTGTAAATTATTGGTGCCCGCAACGGTGAAGGTACTCACGGCGTTGTTTACTGGCCCCGCCAGCACATTGGTGATATCCACGAACGGCGCACCGGTGCCATTGCCGCCGCGCGTGATCGTGATCGTGTCGCTGGCGGAAACATTCAACGCGTTCGTGCCGGTGACCGTGATCGGGTTTGCGCCCACACCCAGCGGGATGCTTGAAACTTGAGACTCGAAACTTGAAACTGGCGTGCTGCACGAGAAGCCGGTCAGCAGATTCGTCCACAGCACCCAGCCAACCACATGGACATTGTTGGTGATGCCGATGGTGAATGACGTGACATCATAACTTAGGACTGGTGGGGTGGCGTTGGTGATATCCACAAATGGCGCGCCGGTGCCGATGCCGCCCCGCGTAATGGTCACCGAGGCATTGGTCATGTTGCCATACGCATTGGTGGCATAGGCAGAGATGGTGTTGGGCCCGACCGCGAGAGGAATCTGTGGCGATTGCCAGAATGGCGCTGCGGCAAAGCTGCAGATTTCGCCATTGGCGGCATTGGAGACGCACATGAAGCCTGACGCATTACACTCGGTTCCGGCCAAAGCAATCGCACTTGTGTCATAACATATCCAAAATACGCTTGTAGTTATGCTTACACTAATGGTGCTACTCTCATAGGCACCCATGTCTACGCTGCCATTCAAAATGCGTGGCTTGCCATCAAGATCGGTTGCGTCGCCCATCCACGGCATGTTCGTGCCGGCATTGACACAGGGCGAATCGTCTTTGAGGCGGAAATCGCTCTTGGCGAAGTCGACAAATAATGGATCTTTGTCAATATTGCCGGGGCCCGGTGCCAAGGGCGTGGCACACGACCAGCTTAGAGAAATACCGCCATACAAGTTCGTGTATTGGTAACCGGCGTTGCCGTAGATAATGGTGTTGCTGCACACGCCGCCAGTAACACCGCCGTTGTTGTTGCTGACGACGGTACAGTTGACCAAAAGAGTGTTTTCTGCGCCCGCCACATCGGCCGGGCATGAATTGTTATAAATAAGGCAGTTGTAAGCCACGGAACTGCGCAAGCCAGCCGATGTCCACGAGGCGGCATTATTGGCAATAATGCAGTTTTTGTACGTGCCCCACCAGCCGCAGCCACATGATTGAGCAGCGCGATTGCCCATCACCACACAATTCTGGATGAGCGGCTTTGTAGTGTAGTCACAGTAGAACGCGGCGCAATTGCCGGCAGTGTAAAAATTGGTCACAAACAGTCCATCAATCACCAGCGCATAGTCGCCCAACACAAATGCGCGCGTGGCATAATTTCCTTTCAACATTGTCTGATAAGGCCCGGCGATGCTCTGAATGGTTATAGCCTTGCTAATGGAAATCTGTTGGCTAATGTTATAGGTGCCATTGGAGACTAAGACAATATCCGCATCAGTGGCAACATCCACCGCGCTTTGAATACTGGTGGCTGCTCCAGCCCAGTTTGTGTAGGGCGCGACATTGCCGCCATTCGGCGCCACATAACGCGTT
>JAPLST010000427.1:0-3445 GCA_026398485.1 bacterium | reverse complement strand
TAACGCGTTGCCGCATAAGCACTGATCACACATAATGTTAATGATAACACAAAGGTTTTCATCACTATTTCCCTTGGTGCGTTAGAAGAAACACGGTTGTCGTTATAAAATCACTTGCCAGCCAACGGCTGCAGGTAGACGCCCGGCTTGGCCGGCATGGCGACGGCATGCACAGGCAGAGCTACTGTGCGCAACAACGTTGCACCCACATACCGGGCATGCATGGCAGCCATCTTCATCTGTCCACTCCGCACCATCAGTTAGCGATGTACACCCGCAGGCATGGCTGACCGGCTGTCACGGCAGGTCTGCGCGCAAACATCGTTGCACGTCATTACACTGGTTCCATTGTAACAGAAATTATGCGGGGGTGCAAGCCGGCCGGCCTGCCGGTGGCGTGCGGCGGCGCCGTGGCAAGGTTTTAGGTGTTAGGTTCAAAAGCCAGAAGATGGTCTGAAATGTTTTAAATGGAACGCACACAGTGGCGTGCGGAGTGGCGTGATGAATTATTTCGCCGCGTAATAATTTAGCAGACAAGCTAAAGCTTGAACTCCAGCGGCCTCATCCGCCGGAATGCGCTCCTTGAATGCAGCGCGCGGGACACTGCGGCAACGCCCAGCCCCGTTTCCGACATGGATCAAATCGCAGCGCGCCCGGCCGTCACGCAGATCCCTGCTCAACCTCGGCGCAGTGCAATTCAAGCAACGCAATTTCAGGCGGGCAGCCAAACCGCGCTTGGACGCAGGAACAGCCGGCGCCGGCATTGGTAAACCCTTGCATGCGTCCATGCTGCCACCTGCCCGCCGCATACGCACGCGGGCAGCGCGCATTTACCATTAGCGCGCCCAGGTGCGGAATGCACATTTGCCCGGCATGGGTGTGGCCGCACAAATAGAGCGCAATCCCGCGCGCGGCCGCCTCCGCATAGCGCTCGGGCGAGTGCGCCAGCAGAATCGAACAGGCGCCGGGCGGCACGCTTGCGCACGCGCTTTCCAAGTCATCACATTCATAATAATGCGGATCATCAATCCCCGCCAGCCATACCGTTTCGCCCGCGCGGCGCAGTGGCAGCGCGGCATTCATCAACATGCGAATGCCCAAATGCTCCAGTGCGGCCACCTCTTCGTACGCATCATGATTGCCCAGGACGCCATACATGCCATCCGGCGCATGAATATGCCGCACCACTTTTTCCATGTACCGCACCATACTCGTGCAGGGGCCGCTTGTTTTATAACGAAAATCGCCGGTGAACACACAGGCATCCGCGTGAATCCCGGACAGTTGCTCACACAGCACCTGCGTCAGGCCGGTCACGCCGTCTATATGCACATCCGAAAGGTGCAGCAGGCGATAGTGGTGAAACGCGCGCGGCAACCCGGGCAGCGTGACGGTGTAGGCATTGACGCGCAGTGCGCGCGCGTTCCGTTCGCCGCGCTTGTGCAAGCCAGTGCAGCGCAGCAGACCGCGCACAAGGGCATGCAGCCCGGTGACGTTTTCAATATGAAAATGTTGCCGCCGCAGAAACCAGTTTTCCAGCAAAGCAACTTCGCCGGCTTTGCGCTTGTGGAGAAGGTCGGTCGCATGATTACGCATACTCATAGTATACCAACAATCCGGCGGAAGGGATGGATGAATGGTGCAGCAGGCAGAGGCCCAAACCAACCGCAGAAGGCATTGTGCCCAGTCTCTGTAAAATGATTGCAGATGCCACGCCGGCGCACTGCCTTGCAGATAGCCGCTGCAAGCGGTTCCACAAAGAGTTGTGACAATGGACTGCGGCAGCGGCGGAAATTAACAAAGAGTAAAAGAGTCAAGGAGTAGAGGACATTTTGCTGTTGGTTGCAGACCACAAAAAATGCCGGCTGCGGCTTCTCCTTTACTCCTTAACTCCTTGTCCATGCTTGTCTGCAGCAGCGGCAGAAATTAACAAGGAGAAAAATGTTAAGGAGCAGACAGCAATTTACTGTTGTTGACAGACGACAGAATACGGCGTCTTCTCCATGAAGAATAAGCTGATGACGCTGCCGCTCAACCAGTATCCTGCCTTACGCCTGCGCACCCTTCTGCCAGTCATCCAACCTTCCAATCTTCCATTCTTCCAACCATCCCCCCATCCACCCTTCCATTCCTTCCGGCTACTTGCCGCCATGCTCTCTTCGTTTGCGACTCACCAGCTTAGGTAGTGTTTTGTTTTGGCCGACGCCTGTTCCCAGTTGCATCGGCAATGCTGAAACACCTCATTGATCGTCCCGAACCTGAACGCAAGTCCGATTTTCCCGCATAAGTCTAGAAGCTCGTCTCGTATCTGGCGTGCCTCCTTGGCTGTCGTAATTGGGCCGACAAAGGGCTTTTGGATAGTAGCGAAGAATTCTGCTTCGGGAACTTGTCCGTTTTCAAGGTAGTAGAAAAGCCACTTGGATAGGTACGGCTGAAACTTGCCGTTACGGGCATAGATCCACTGAATCAGGTATTTCGTGGCGCTGATCAAGAGATCCGCAAGATTCACCAAGGCACCGCGTTGCTCCCACAGGTCAAAACTATGCACGAGGTATTCTTCAACCTTGTCCGCGTATTCCTGCTGTAATTGCAGTCGTTCCTGCACCGGGAACACAAGCTTTGCCCTCAGGAGGTCGCGGATCCGGTTGGCGGAGTCAAACAGCACGATGGCGTTCTGCCGGTCCCAACGCATCACTTGCGACCAGTAAGCAGAGGGCGCGTCCGCCCGTAGAGCTTGCTCGTATGATTCGACCGGCGTATCGAGACCAATGTTCTTGTGCATCAGCCAGCCCACCGCGATATAGTTGCCGATTTCAGCAACCTTGTCTTCGGTGGCATACACGACCAAGTCAAGGTCTGAATAGGCGTCGCAATAGCCGCGCGCAATTCCGCCGGTGGCAAGAATGCCGACGACCCCTTCAATGGTTGAGATCTTCTGTGCGACCGCCGTGGCCGCCTGCAAGAATTCGGCTTGCCTGTTCTCGTTCCGGTATACAAGTTTCTCGTGGGACATAGCTGAGTCTTGCCTTCATAATGTGCGAACGTCCGGCGTGGCCGGTGCGGGCAGCGCGCACGGACGCCGCCGTGGTTCGGCGATCCTCTACTTCAGCGTCTCCAGCGCCGTGGTTATCGCGTCGACGGCGGCGCGGTCGTGTTCGCGCGCAGCTTCGAGTCGGGCAATCTGCGCGTAGTGTTCCGCGGCGACTCGCAGTTGCTTGGCGCTTTCGCCGGCAAAGTCGCCAGCAGCCTGATTCAGCCATCGCCCCGCGATGCGCCGACTGTGGATGAGCACGTCGTAGCACCACCCATTCCCCTGCACGCCCGCTGCCGGCTCGGCCACCTTGCCAGCCTCGATCTCGCGCAGTCGCCCCAACCAGTGGGCGTACGCCGCTTCGCCGCAGAAGTAGGCCTGCCGCTTGGCGGTGTTCCACATCTCGACAGCCTG
>JAPLST010000168.1 GCA_026398485.1 bacterium | reverse complement strand
TTGTGTTACACTACTCTTATGAAATTGCACACCAAAGCCCACGTCAATGCCGATATCGACATGGCGCCGATGATTGACTTGGTCTTTCAATTGCTGATCTTTTTCATGTGCGCGGCGACCATGTCCCAAGTGGATTTCACGCCCGCCGTCAAACTGCCGATCGCCGCCAAAGCCAAAACACCCGAGGAAAACGAGCTGGCCAATCGCGGCACGATCAACATCCTGCCGCCCGACGCCGGCCATGCGGATTTCTACTTTTCGGTCAGCGGCAAGGAAATGAGCGAGAAAGAATTGGTGGACTCCTTGGTGCAGCGCCGCGCACAAAATCCGGCCATCCGCCTGTACCTGCGGGCCCACAAGGATGTGCCGTTCAAACGCGTCAAGATTGTCCTGCGGGCCTGCGCCAACGCCGGCATCGCCGATATTATTTTCGCCTCGTTCCAAAGCAACCAGGGGGATTGATGTCACCCGCCGTATTGCCTGCTGGCGCACCCGGAGGCGTGGCATGCGCCTGAAAAAACGCGCCCAATCCAAAGTCGATTTCCCGATCTCGTCCATGATCGATTGCACCTTCTTGCTGCTGATCTTTTTCATGGTCGCCAGCACGTTTCATCGCCAGGAAGCCGATATCAGTTTCGCCCTGCCGGGCACGGCTGAACAAAGCGAGCCGGTCGCCCTGCCCGACGAGCAAATCCTCGAGATCCGCCCGGACGGCGCCGTCGTGCTGAACGAGCTCGAACTTGATTCGCCCAGCTCAAAGGACTTGCCCGACTTGCAGAAAACCCTGACGCGCTTTTGCGAGGCCAGCGCCGCCGCCAAGGTCGAGGCGATGCTGACCATCAACGCCGCCGATGCCGTGCCGCACCAGCGCGTCGTGGATGTCCTCAACGCTTGCGCCCAAGCCAAACTGGCCAACATCACCTTCGCGTTCGAGCCGGATGCCGAACAGGAGGAATAGGCGCATGACCACCCCGCCCCAACCACCACCATTCTACCCGCCACCGCCCGCGCCGGGCATGCCGCCGGCATGGCCGATGCCGCCGTATGCGCCGCGCCTGCACCGCCCGCCCGGCCGCTGGCGCACGCTGCTGTTCGGCGCGACGGGCCAGTCCATGTCGCTGGCGCTGCTGCTGCTGGGCGGCACCTTTTTGATTGCCAGCACGATCGTCGTCCTGCACTTTGTCATGCCGCCGCCGATGATGTTTCAACCGGCGCGCAAAATGACGGGCTTGCCCGCGCGCAAACTCGAGCAGCGCATTCGCGTCAAACAGTTCGAGCAGCAGACCCGCCGGCCAAAATTGGTCAACAAGCTGGTGTCAAAGCAGGCTGCCAAGATTTCGCTGCCGGCCCTGCCGCCGATGAAAATCACGCCGCAGGACGCGCGCGCGCTGGCCACCGCACTGACGCCGGCCGGCGCGCATCTCGGCCAGCTGGGCATCGGCGGCTTTGGCATTGGCAAGAGCACCGACGGCGGCCTGCAGGGCTTTTCTGAAGCCGATTTTTTCGGGCACCACATCCGCACGCGCGCCTTTGTCGTGCTGATTGACAACAGCCCCAGCATGCGCACCCGCGGCGTCGTCGCCGCCGCACTCAACGAGATGAGCAACATCGTCTGCCGCTTCCATCCGGACACCCAGTTCAACGTCATCGCCTATCGCGATGGCGCGGGCTTGTTCAAGCCGGAAATGGCCTATGCCTCGCAATCGAACAAGCAGGCGTTCACCACCTGGATCCGCTGGCTGCAAACCCCGCGCAAAGGCGAGTGGTGCGGCAACCAGAAAGGCACGGCCGGCACCACGCCCATGCAGGCGCTCGTTGCCGCACTGGCACTGAATCCCGACACCATCGTCATCCTGCGCGACGACCAACCACCCTATTCTGACAGCAAAACCAGCGGCGCCGAGGCGCGCAAGGAGCACGCCAAGGCGTTGTGCGCGTTAGTGGCCGCCCATCAGAAGGCATTCCCCCAGCGCTTGACCTTAAATACCATTCTGTTCAAGCCGGCGCTCATCCGGCACGAGGAGCAGTACAAGGAATGTGGCGACTTGTTGAAGCGGCTGGCCAGCATGACCGGCGGCCGTTTTAGTGAAATCCCCCCCAAGCAGTAGCCGCCGCCGCGGCATTGAACATTGAACATTGAACGGAAGGCACAGCATCTCCGGCGATCGGCATTTGTTGTTGCGCCCCACCGATCGCCGCCGCAGGCGTGACTGATGGTCTCTGCACAGATGTAGCCGCGGAACGGCGTTCCGCGTGATGTGCTGCACGCCGTACGCCGTACGGCGGCTACGGGCAGAAACGCGCGGCGGGATCGTGGGGGTCTCTGCACAGATGTAGCCGCGGAACGGCGTTCCGCGTGATGTGCCATAAATTATCGTGGCGCACAAGAATGTAATGGCGTTCCGCATATGTGCTGCACGCCGCACGCCGTGCGTCGGCTACAGGCAGAGATATCGACTGTTGTATGCATTTCCGCGCCCGCGATGTAGCCGCGGAACGGCGTTCCGCGTGATGCACTGCACGCCGTGCGGCAAATGGAGCGCCGATCACTGGCAGCGAAAGCAAAATCGCAATGTGCGCCTCCGTGCGACGAAGCAGCGTCTGTGGCAGATTCGCGATCCAGCCGTCGGCGCATGCGCGGCAATTTAAGCGGCTGGAAGCCGCTTCTACGACAGATGTGC
>JAPLST010000124.1:2901-3600 GCA_026398485.1 bacterium | reverse complement strand
TCTGACTGGACATTGCTGGCCTACGACGACCGGTACACCGGTGGTACCAATGTCACGGTGCCGGCCTCGTTGGGCACGCTGCCGCTCTTTGCGCGTGATGGCGCCATTGTGCCGATGGGACCCGTGATGCAATATGTGTACGAATATGTGCCCGACTATCTGAATCTGCACGTGTGGCCGAGTAGCAACCGGGTGGGTGTATTCAGTTTGTATGAAGATGACGGGCTCAGCACGAATTTCGTGGCGGACGGTTATGCGCTGACCCGCCTGAGCTGCGGCGCATCGCCGACAGGCATGCTGATGATCGCCGGCGCGCGGCTGGGCGCGTACGATCCCGGCCAACGCGCGTTCTATTACATGGCGCATCGCACGCCGCGCCCGGCCGCCGTGTTGCTGGACGGCCAGCCGCTGCCGCGCTATCCCAACGAGGCGGTGATCCGTGCCGGCGCGCCCACCGGCTGGTGCTACAACACGGTCAACGAAATGCTGGTGGTGAAAGCGCCCAACATTATCCAGGCCCAGACGGTCACGGTGACGTATGTTGCCCTGACCGACAGCGACAGCGACGGCATGCCCGACTGGTGGGAAATCGCACATGGGCTCAATCCACTGGATGCAGCCGACGCGGTGACGGATCCCGACGGCGACACCCGCAATAATCTCGCCGAATGGCGTGCGAACACTGATCCGTTCTTTGCC
>JAPLST010000124.1:418-2876 GCA_026398485.1 bacterium | reverse complement strand
CCACAGCGTATGACCGCATGGCCACGCCCGGCACACTCAATCTTTGGAACGAAGCGGCGCGCAATGCCCAACTGGTCTCGAACCGCACGTGGGCCAGTGTCCTCTCGCTCGGCACCGCCACCAACGAACTGAAGCTGGCTGCCAATGATGCCTGGTCCGATAATTGGGGCGCCAATAGCCAGACCAACATGATGATTCCCATCAGCGACACGGCCGCCAAAATTCCCGGCGCCAACAACATCAAAGTGACCGCGCCCGGCACCGGTAATTATACGCTGACATTTAATGACAGTACCTATCAGTACCGCATCGTCGCCGCCGCCAATGCCGACAGCGATCGCGATGGCTTGAACGACGAATGGGAGCTGACCAATGGATTGAATCCCTACGCGCATGCCGACCGCTTTCATGATGAGGACGGCGACGGCATCACCAATTATGAGGAATATGCCGACGGCACCAGCCCGGTCGTGTACGACAATTACGCCCCGTGGTTTGCGCCGGCCTTGACGAACGCGGTCGTGCAGTATGCCCAGGCGTTTGCGTATGCCATGGTCATTGCGGATCGCAACGAAGGTCGTTTGGCCGCGACAATTTCCAACGCGCCGGCCGCCGCCTCATGGTCTTACGCGCACGGCACCAACACCCTGGCGTGGAGCGCGGAGAGCGTCGCGCCCGGCAGCTACACCGTCACCGTGGCATGCATTGATCACGGCATTCCGCCATTGGCAACGAGCGGCACAAGCATTATTCAGGTCGTTCCCGAGGCGGGCATGTTGACCGCGCTGGTTGCGCTGCTTTGTGTGGCCGGCCGTAGTGGCCGGCGCAAAGGGCACTAACAACGTCGCTACCTCTGCCCGTAGCCGCCGCACGGCGTGCGGCGTGCAGCACATCACGCGGAACGCCGTTCCGCGGCTACAGCCAAGGATGCGGAAATGCATACCACGGTCGGCACCTCTGCCCGTAGCCGCCGCACGGCGTGCGGCGTGCAGCACATTATGCGAAACACCTATCAATTCTCGTGCAACACGATAATATATGGTTGCAGAGGTGCAGAAATTGTCGGCGGTTCCGTAGTATCTGCGCAGAATTTCATCATTGGACATTCCTTGCTGCTCGGAGTCCCGTCAAAGGCGGGATTGGAAATTCGATATTCGCATTCCCTGCACCTGCTGCTCATCCCGCGCGCTCTATCGCGCCGCGCCAGCCGAAGTGGGGGACAAAGCGATAGGGGACAATGTTCTGCAACGCCGCCAGCCGCCCGCACCAGGCCTTGTTCGTGCTGACCAATTCAATCGCATCCGGACTGAACGCACAGAGCGGCAAAGCCGGCGCGGCAGCGGCGCCACCGAGCAGCCGCAGCTTGCGCCCGTCAAAGCCCATCAGCCATGCACAGGCCATGTCCACCGCAACTGGATTCAGTCCGGCGAGAATCACGCCGCAGGGCTTGGCGTCCGGCGCGAGCGGCCCGTCGCCTTCGCCGGCGATAATGGCATCAACGATCGTGAGATAGCGCCGGCGTGCCGCGCGGTCGAGTTGCCCGCTTTGCCCATAGAAAAAGCAGGTGTTCAAATCCAAGGTCATGCGCCAGGTCGTGTCGTTGCCGTGCCAATTGCCGCTGCGCACGACGGCATGCGTGCTGCCAAAGATGCGCTTGCCAATATTTTTGACCGGCCGAAACAGGTGATTGACCCACGCCGGCGTGTGCGTCAGCGCGTGCTTGATGCGCGTCATCAGCATGCGTTCGGACTGCGTCCTGGCCGTGCGCGCGGTGAATTGGTCGCCGCCGTCTTCCGGCGCGCCCAGCATGTAATGCGGCAGCCAGTTCTTGTCGCCGTTGATCCCCACAAAATTCTTGAGCGCGCAGGTCAGCCCGGTCTTTTTGTGGGTCTTCAACTTTGGCAGATTGATGACCACATCCGCTTGCATGACTGTGCCGGACAGCAAGTATTCATGGACATCGTCGTGATGATGCTGGCGGGTGACGGCGGTGTTGTAATCGGCGCCGTAAAAGCCATGGCGCGGGTGGATGCCGTGAAACCGGCTGTGCGCGCCAAGATTGACGGCGACATAGCCGCGCGGATCGCCGGGTAGGTTCGTGCGGCGGATGATGACGTCATCGCGCGCCTGCCATTCCTCGCGGCGCAAGTCGAGCAATGCAACCGGCACGGGCGACCATGCATTGTACCAATTGACTACCGCGTGCGTGCCCGACACACGGCAGATTTGGTCGAATGACGAATCTGTCTGCGGCGCGTCGCAAATGATGACCCGCCCGCGGCCGCGCAAGGCCAGCAGCACGTAATCGCAGGCCGCGCGAATGATCGCGCCGTGCGTGATGACTTGCTGCCACTCAGTCGGGCGCGTCTCGTGTTGTTCTTTGATGAAATTCGGTTTGAGCACGACCGTGTCGCCGGGCTGCACCAGCGCGGCCAGCGGATTCCGCGCCGGGCCGGTC
>JAPLST010000124.1:0-381 GCA_026398485.1 bacterium | reverse complement strand
GCGCATCCCGCACGGCGCGGTAGGCGGCATGGGCCGGGTCGGGCGCAAAGTCCGGCAGAAAGGCAAGTTCGGCAAAGTGTTCGGGCGGATGGAACGGCGGCGTGCGCGGATACGCGCACGCCGCGCTGGTGGCCAGCGCGACCTGGGAACTGGTTAGCCAATCAGGTTCACTCATGCAGGTATTATACTACAATTTGTTTCGTTGCGAAAGAAATTACAATGCTTGCGCAATACAACCGGGTTACGGTATTTTGCAGGACTGCTCACGTAGCGAACACCGAACACCATGCCCGCTTCCATCATTATTGCCTGCTGCATGAGGAAGACACGATCTGCGTGTGCCTCTTCAAGACAAGAAATTTGTGTATGAGGTGGAAATCG
>JAPLST010000240.1 GCA_026398485.1 bacterium | reverse complement strand
GCTAAAGCTACGGCGGACAAGTCCGCAATCAGCAATCAGCAATCCGAAATCAGAAATCATCAATGGCTTCGTCTATGTGGTCGGCGACAACATTGACACGGACCAGATTATTCCGGCCCAGTATCTGAATCTGGTGCCGACTATTGCGGCGGAATATCGTGAGCTGGGGCGCCATGCCTTGATCGGCTTGCCGGACACCTGCCCCCCGTTTGTCCAGCCGGGCGCGTACCACACCGAGTATCCCATTATTGTTGCCGGCCGGAATTTCGGCTGCGGCTCGTCGCGCGAGCACGCGCCGGTGGCGCTGGGCGCGGCCGGCGTCAAGCTGGTGGTGGCCGCATCGTTTGCGCGGATTTTCTTCCGCAATTGCATAGCCACCGGCGAATTGTATCCGGTCGAGTGCCGCGCGCCGCTGGGCGCCGCCGTCATGACCGGCGACACCGTGATCGTCGACCTCGCCGCCCAGACACTGCGGCATGAGGCCAGTGGCGCGGTGTTCGCGCTGGCGCCGTTGGGCGCCGCCCAGGATGTGATAGATGCAGGCGGCATTTTTGCCTACGCGCGGGCGCATGGCATGCTGCACGTTAATTGACCGGGAGATGGAGAACCAATGCTGGCGTTATTTCGTAAATCGCAAAAGATCGTCTTGTGGATTATTTTAATCGTGGTCGTCCTGACCTTCGTCTTCTGGGGCGCGAAGTCGGGCAACTTGGCGCCGATCGCCACGCACGCCAAAGTCGTCGGGCAGATCGGTGATGAGAAGATCAGCGGCGAGCAGCTGGCCCAGGCGATCCGCGGCGCGGAGATCGAGCTGCAATTGAACAATGTGCCGCGCGAGCTGCTGAATCAGACCAAGGAACTCGAGATGGAGGGCTGGCGGCGGCTGATCCAGACGCGCGCGGCCCAGAAGAGCGGCGTGGTCGTCAGCGATGCCGAACTCGAACGCTTTGTGCAAAATGTTTTTTTCCGTGGCAGCGCGTTTGACGAGATGGCCTACCGCCAGCTGATCATGCGCATGGCCGGACGCATGAGCGCGCGCGAATTTGACGCGCATCTGCGTGACACGCTGGCGATCATCAAATTGCGCCAGTCGCTGGCCAACACGATGCTGGTGACCGAGGATGAGCTGCGCCAAAGCTACGAGGCGGACCGCACCTTGGTGAAACTCGCCTATGTCCCCTTTTACTACTCGAATTATATGGCCGGCATCCAGGTGTCGACCAACGAGCTCGAGGAATTTTACAACACGAACCCGGATGATTTCAAGGTGCCGCCCCAGGCCGACATGCTGGTGGCCATCGCCCGGATTCAGCCGCGCAATGTGACGGTGGACGCCGAGGAGGTCGCATTGGCCTACGAGGAAAACAAGGATCGCTATCTGATCACCAATGCGGTTGACGACGTTGCGGCAACGGACACAAACGCCACGGTGGAAAGTGACGAGCCGCGCTATCGCCCGTTTGCCGAAGTGCAGGGCGAGATCGAGCAGCAGTTGCGCCAGCAGCAGGCCAGCGAAATCGCGTATGACCTGGGCGAGCAGTTGTCCTTCGCCATGAGCGCCACGAATATTCCGGTGATCGACGGCAAAGCGGCGTATTTCACCGCCAAGGCCAAGGCGCTCGGCATGAAGACCCTCGCGCCGGGCAACCTCTCGCTGGAAGACACCATCCCGGGCATGACCAACGCCTATGCCTTGATCAAAGCGGCGCTGGGCATGCGCGCCGGCGAAGTCAGTGATGTGACGGAAGAGCCGGGCGTCGGGCATATTATTTTTATGGTGCGCAATGTGCGCGAGCAATACTTGCCGGAGCTCAACGACATCAAGGCCACGGTGCGTGCGGAAATCGTGCGGCGCCGCGCGCTGGATGCGGCGCGCTTCAGTGCCGAGCAATTACGCGCATCGCTCAACCTGGAGAAAATCTCGTTCACCAATGCCGTCGCGCAACGCGGCTACCGCGCCAGTGTGACCCTGCCGCTGGATCGCGGCAGCAGTGTCCGCGCCGTCGGCTTGCCGGCCGAGATGGTGGCGCGCCTGTTTGCGTTTCCCAAGAACACGGCCGTGGTCGTGCCGTTCGCGCAGGGCTATCTGCTGGCCAGCCCGGTTGACTACCTTGACGCCGATTTCGACCTGATGTACACGGATGCCGACGAGCGCAAGGCGCAACTCGCGCGGCAACAAGAGAACACGCTGTACGGCCTGTGGTTCAGCCAGGCCGCGCGCGCGGTGAAGATCAACGAGTCGCTGAAGAAAGAACCGGCGCCGTCCGACGCGGAATAGCGCCGGCGCGCTGCTTGACGGCCTGCGGGCGGCACGCCGCCGCGCGCGGGCCATATCCGACGCAAGGTGTGCACGATGAACGCGACGCCATCCCGGGGCCGGCGCCCCTGCAATGATTTTCCGCACATACCGGCCGCGCCGGTGGGCATCATCACCACCCCGGGCGGCCGCGCGCTGGCAGAGCTGATTGACGCGCAGCTCGTGCGCGAGCGCAAGCGCGTGCTCGAACGCTGCCCGCGTTACGAGGATTGCCCCGGCTTCCTGCGCGCGTCCTACATCGTCGAGGCCGACACGCCCGCCGCGCTTCAGCAACGGCGAGGGCAAGGGCATCATCCGCGAATCCATCCGCGGCTTCGACTTGTACTTCATCACGGATGTCGGCAATTGCGGCATCAGCTACACCCGCAACGGCAAGCTGTCCTCGATGACGCCGGACGAGCACTATCAGGATTTGAAGCGCCTGATCGCCGCGACACGCGGGCTGGGCTATCGCATGAATGTGATCATGCCGCTGCTGTACGAGAGCCGCCAGCACAAGATTGCCGGGCGCGAGTCGCTGGATTGCGCCATGTCCCTGCAGGAACTGATCTTTCTGGGGGTGCAGAACATCATGACGATTGACGCGCACAACTCGCACGTCCAGAATGCCATCCCCAACCACGGCTTTGAAAACCTGCACGCCAATTACCAGCAGATCAAGGCGATTCTCAGCACCGAGTCGGATTTCCGGATTGGCGACGAGCATCTGGTGGTGGCCAGTCCGGACTTGGGCGGGCTCGAACGCTGCCGCTATTTTTCCGAGCAATTCCATACCGAACTGGCGGTCTTCTACAAACATCGCGACTTGTCGCGGATCGTCAACGGCCGCAGCCCGATCACCGAATTCCGCTTCATGGGCGGCGAGGTCAAAGGCAAGGATGTCGTTATTATTGACGACCTGCTCGCCTCCGGCGACACGGCCCTGCGCGTCTGCCGCGAGCTCAAAGCCATGGGCGCGCGCAAGAATTACATCATGTGTACGTTTGCCCTGTTTACCGACGGTGTCGCGCGCTTCAGCGAGGCCTTCGCCGACGGCGTCTTCAACCGCGTCTACGCCACCAACGGCACGTACGTGCCACCGGAAGCCCTGAAATGCGAATGGTATCACACGGTCGACACCTCACGCTTCATCGCCTTGTACATCGACTCGTTCAACCGCAACGAATCTGTCAGCCGGTTGCTGGACAACACGGTCAAGATTCGCGCGTTGCTTGAACAAAAGGGCTTGCTCTAAAGGCCACCGATGACTGACGCAGCACTCCCCTGCGGCCCGGCCGGCGCGCCCGCGCAACAGGCGCGCGCGCGGCGCTACGAGTCGCTCCACAACTGGCTGTTCCTGGTGGACCTGCTGATTGTGCTGGGCACCCTGGGCGCCTTGCTCTGGCGCGGTGAACACGGCCTGTCGTTCATGCTGCATCACGCGCTGGCCCGGGCCACGGGCGGCAATCCCTGGCTGGTGACCGGCGGCTATGTCGCGGTCTTGCTGGGCGTGTACACGCTGGCGCTGCTGCCGTATGCCTGGTGGAAATCCTGGTATCTCGAACATCACTATGGATTGAGCACGCAAACCATCGGCAACTGGCTGGGTGACGAAGCCAAAGCGTTTGCCCTGGCCCTGACGC
The DNA here is from genome assembly GCA_026398485.1 of bacterium. Classification (GTDB taxonomy): domain Bacteria; phylum Auribacterota; class UBA3054; order UBA3054; family JAPLST01; genus JAPLST01. Next base: position 10,025 of record JAPLST010000240.1, on the reverse strand, counting down.
TGGCGTTGCTCGCCGTGGAACTGATCTATGCCTTGCTGCGCGTCAGCGCCTGGTGGTGGCTGTGGGCCGCCGGCGCATGGATTATCCTGCAAGTCGTGCTTGGCATCCTGTTCCCGATTGTGATCGTCCCGCTGTTTTACCGCGTCACCGCGCTGGAGGACGCCGCACTGCAAGCCATGGTGCAGCGCGCGGCGGCGCAGGCCAACATTCGCATGCTCGGCCTGTACCGCATTGGCTTGTCGGCCAAGACGCGCAAAGCGAATGCGGCCATGGCCGGCCTCGGCCGCAGCAAGCGCATCTTGCTGGGTGACACGCTGCTGGATTCCTTTGAACGGCCTGAGATTGTGGCCGTGCTGGCCCATGAGTTCGGCCATTATTACCACCGCCATGTGCTTAAAATGATCGGCACGGCCAGCGGCGCGGCCGTGCTCGGCATGGGCGTGGCCCACCTGGTCTTGCACCGCAGCGCGGCCGCACTCGGCATCCACGACGTGGCCTGCGTGGCAACGCTGCCGCTGGTAGTGCTGGCCTTGTTCGTGTTTGGGCTGGTGACGTTGCCGGTCACCAACATGCTGTCGCGCTATTATGAGCGCCAAGCCGACACGTTTGCGCTGCAGACCACCAAGGATGCCGCTGCCTTTATCGCCGCGATGGAACGCCTTGCCTGCATGAATCTGGCGGACAAGACGCCGCCACCATTGATCGAGTTCTTGCTGCACAGCCACCCCAGCATTGCGCGCCGGATCGCGGCCGCGCGCGCCTGGCAGGCGGCCCAGCCATCACCCCTGCCGGCGCCCTCCCCATGATCACCGCTGTTCGTGGCACCTATGATATTCTCCCGAGCGACACGCCCCTGTGGCAATTTGTCGAGGCGCGCGCCCGGGCTGTTTTCCAGCGCCATGGTTTTTGCGAGCTACGTACGCCGATCTTCGAGCAGACGGAGTTGTTCGTGCGCTCGATCGGCGACGCGACCGACATTGTCGAAAAGGAAATGTACACCTTTCCCGACCGCAAGGGCCGCTCGCTGACGTTGCGCCCGGAAGGCACGGCCAGTGTCGTGCGCGCCTGCCTCGAACATAATCTGCTGGCGCAGCAAAAAGCCGTGCGACTCTATTATTGCGGCCCGATGTTCCGCTATGAACGGCCGCAGGCGGGCCGGCAGCGGCAGTTCAACCAGATCGGCGTCGAATTGTTCGGCAGTTACAGCCCGCTGGCGGATGCCGAAGTGATCGCCCTGTTAGTCCGTTTGTATGAGGAACTCGGCTTGACCAACTTGACGGTCAAGCTCAACACGCTGGGCGACGCGGACAGCCGGCTGCGCTACCAAGACGCGCTGCGCGCGTGTCTGGCGCCGCTGCAGGCCACGCTCTGCACCGATTGCCAGCGGCGGTGTGCAACCAACATCCTGCGGGTGCTGGACTGCAAAGTGCCGGCGTGCCGCGACATTCTGGCAGCAGCGGCCTTGCCCGGCATGCAGGCCACGCTGTCCGACGCGGCCCGCGCCCATTATCAGCAGGTGCTGGCCACCCTCACCCAGCTCGGCATCGCCTACCACGAAGAGCCCAAGCTGGTGCGCGGCTTGGACTATTATTCGCACACGATTTTTGAGGTGACCCACACCGCGCTCGGCGCGCAAGATGCCTTGGGCGGCGGCGGCCGGTATGACGGCTTGGTGACCGAAATGGGCGGCCCGCCGACCGGCGCGGTTGGCTGGGCCCTGGGTGTCGAGCGCCTGCTGATGGCCTTGCGGGCCGGCGCGACGGCACTGCCCGTGCCGCCCGCGCCGGTGTTTCTGATCGCCTTTGACGAGCGCGCCGTACAGGAGAATTTCATCATCGCCGACGCGCTGCGGCGCGCCGGCATCGCCGCCATCACGGCCTATGAAAAACAGTCGCCCAAAGCCCAGATGCGCCAGGCCAATCACGCCGGCGCGCAGATCGTGCTGATGCGCGGCGAAGACGAGCGCGCGGCGGACATCTATAAAATGAAAGACATGCGCACCGGCGTGGAATCCGTCTGCCCGGCTGCTGATGTGGTCCACCACGTAACCGCCGCGCTGCGCGGCGCCTAAGGCGGCATTTATTACACCACGCTTTACCTGTAATGTTTTTATGTTTTCCTCCCCACCGGCCTTGCGCCGGTGGAAGGAGAGATTGGGACAAGCACCGCGCCGTCTCCTTCAATCTTATTCACCCACGGCGCAAGGCCGTGGGGGTCTTCAAACGCCATGTGCAAAAGCATTTATGACCCACGCCACCAAGATTGGATAATGGAAGTAATCATTCAGCCATGCGCCGCCGCTGCCGCCGATTTGGTCGCGCGCCTGCTGGCCGCGCGCCTGCGCCGCACGCCGGCACTGGTGCTGGGCCTTGCCACCGGCCGCACCATGGAAGCCGTCTATGCCCGGCTGATCGCCCTGCACCGCGACGAGCAGCTCGATTTCTCGCACTGCACCACCTTCAATCTGGATGAGTATGCCGGCCTGGCCGGCGACCAGCCCGGCTCCTATCGCCGTTACATGCAGGAACACCTGTTTGACCACATCAACATCAACACCCGGCGCACCCACTTGCCCGACGGCACCGCGCCCGATTTGGCGGCCGAGTGCGCGGCATATGAGCAGCGCATCGAACAAAGCGGCGGCATTGACCTGCAACTGCTGGGCATCGGCGCGTCCGGCCATATCGGCTTCAACGAACCGCTCTCGGCCCTGATGAGCCGCACGCGGGAAAAGGCGTTGACGCCCCTGACCCGCGCGCAGAATGCGTTCGCTTTCGGCGGCGACCCGGCGCGCACCCCCGCGCGCGCCCTGACCATGGGCGTCGGCACCATTCTGGCCGCGCGCGAAATCATCCTGCTGGCGACCGGCCGCGCCAAGGCCGCCATTATCGCCAAAGCCGTCGAAGGGCCCATCACCGCCATGATCAGCGCCACCGCGTTGCAGCTGCATCCGTGCTGCAAAGTGCTGGTGGATGCGGATGCCGCAACACTGCTGACCGAGACCGATTATTACCGCTGGATTTTTGACCACGAACCGGAATGGGCGCCATTTCGCTGAGTGACCACAAGCGGTGCAGCACCGCAGCGCATCCTGTTAGTGGAGTGCGTCCAACGTTTCTTTACTTGTGTGCTATAGGTCACGCTATTTAGGACGCACTAAAATGGTGGCAATTCCCTCACCATTTTCTTCAACGAACTATGCAACCACAATTTCTTTCGCCGCGAAAGAAATTACTCCAGATGCTGCAGCAAAATGCGGCGCACTTCGCGAATGGCGTTCAGGTTTTCCTCGACACTATGATCCGATTTCACAATCAGTTCGGATTGCGCGTCCTCGAGGTGCGAGCTGGTGTAGGGTACAACGCCGTCCGTGCCGCCCGGCACGCCCGCCTGCTTGTTGTTGCCGATGACCGAATGGAACGGCACGGCAATCGGCAGCGTGCACAACGTCGCCAGCGTGGGATTGTCCGGCGATAAGCTGTCAATACCGGTCATCTTGTGGTCAATGCGCTGGGCCGCATCACTCTGCGGTTCGGCGGCAGCATGCGCCGCCACGCGCTTGACAATATTCACGCCGGGCGCCGCCAGCGCGCTCGGCAGCTTCGTCAGCATTGCGCCCAGGCGCGCAATCGGCCGCTCGGCCTCGCTCGACCCGCGATGCGGCGTCGCCATGAAAATGACGCGCGCAATGTAGGGTTGCGCCTCAAAGAAGAAGATTTTGTCCACCAAGGCGCGCTCGTCCGGCGCCAGCTGCAATTGTTCGGGCGATACATCCGTGACTTGGCGCCACAAGGTGTTGCTACTCGTTTGCACCAGCGTCTTGGTCAGCAAGCCGCCCATGCTGTGGCCCACCACCACCATCTGGTTGAACGCCGCATTGGTGCCGGCCGGGTCGTATAATTGCTGGGCGCCGCGCAGCGCATCCCGCAGAATCGCCGCGGAGTACAACATCGGATTCCCCGTCGGATACTTGAAGAACCAGAATTGATACCGGCGGCGCAGCGCCGGGTCACCCATGATGTCGTTCAGCATCTGCAGCCAGGCCTGCGGCGTGGACATCAGCCCATGGACAAACACCACCGGGATTTTGTCGGGTTGATACGGCTGCAGCATGAACAAGCCGTCTTGCGTTTGATACGACGCCGGATTGAGCATGCCGGCAAAGCCGCTGGGCGAGGGCGCCTGCCCGATCACGTACGCCAACGGGGTGGTCAAATCCGTCGCCAGCGGCAGCGTGCGCGCGCCCACCTTCACGGTATCGGTCTGCACCGGATCACAGACTGCGAGGGTTGCATGCCAGACATGCCGCCCCCGCGCATCCAGCTTCGCGGTGAGCGCGCTGCGCAAGACGACCGTGGCGGCATAGGTCAGCATCTGCTGCGGCAGATAGCGCTCTTCCGGCGTGAGTTTTTCCTTGTTGGGTGGCCGACGAATGGCAATCATCGGCACGCCAATGCCGCGCGTCACCTGATACACATCCATGCCCTTCGCCTCGTATTCGTAGGCAACTTTGTATTCATCCAGCTCGCCTGACTGCCAGATCAGTTTGTAGTCGCGCTGGTCAAGTGCCACGTAGCCTTGCGGCAGCCGCAACTGCATCCCTTGCGCATAGCGCAGCTTGGCGCGCTCGGCCAGCATCAGATAGCGCCCCAAGGTGTAGTTGTAGAAGGCCATGGCGTTGTGCGCGGCGCTGTCCAGCGGCGTGCCGGCGGGCGCGGCCGGCATGCCCGCCAGATATGCATAACTATAGACGATGCACGCCAGGAGCAGTGGCGCGGCGCGCTTGGGCTTTGCCAGATTGTCTTTGGCGCGCAGATACGAAAGCTCTGACAGCGCGTACAGCACCGGCCGATTGGTCGTGCGGTAATATTCATCGCCGAGCCGGCGCAGCACGGCATCGGGATTACTCCCCCACTCCGCCGCCACGCCGTAATTCTGCAGAATGTCCTGGGCGCACGCACCCGGCTCGGTGACACTGAGCGCCAGCCGCTCGGGTTCCGGAATGCGCTGGTCAAAATCAACGCGCCGCACGCCCACGCTCGCGCAGCCGGCCAGCAGCACCAGCGCGACCGGCAACGCCACGCCGGCACGCCGCCCCGCGCGCAGGCATGCGGTGGCGGGCATACGCACCGGCAGCGCGGCCTGTGTGGGTGTCGTGAACGTCATTGATTCAAGTTGCATGGTCAGTTGCTGTGATGTGATTATCATACCAAGAACTCTCTTATACCGCAAGGCATGCACGAAGACTGGAAGACTGGAAGACTGGAAGACTGGAAGACTGGAAGACTGGAAGACTGGAAGACTGGATGCTGAACTGAAAACTGAAAACTGAAAACTGAAAACCGAAACCGCACGCATTGACAGGTCACTGCGTAAATATTATACTAGAGCCACTTATGGTGCATGTGCTTGTTGCTGACGATGAAGAGAAGGTGCGCAATGTCATTGCGGACGCGTTGCGGCTTGCCGGCTACACCGTTGCCGAGGCGTGCAACGGACGCGAAGCAGTGGCGTGCTTCATTGCTGCGCCGACCGACATTGTGCTCATGGATCTGCTCATGCCCGTCAAAGACGGCATTGAAGCGCTGCAAAAACCATTCGGCCTGAACACCCTGATCACCCTCATTGAAGAGCTGGCCCGCGCATGACCACACGGCGGACCGGCAAACGTGGCGCACGGGCCCCCGCCATCCCAACTCGCCCCGCGTGCTTGCACCCCCCGCGCGCACGCACGCGGCAGGTGCATGACGCCCGGCGCGAAGCCGACGCCGCGCACCATGCCAAAACCCGCTTTCTCGCCGTCATCAGCCACGAAATCCGCACCCCGTTGAACGCCATCATTGGCATGGCCGATTTGCTGTGGGAGACTCCGCTCGCGCCGGAGCAACGCCAGTATGTGAGGATGTTTCGCAATGCGGGCGAAGATTTGTTGCGGTTGATCAACGACATTCTCGATCTCACGCACATGGACAGCGGTCGTTTTGAACTGGAAAACATCCCGTTCGACTTGGTCCGCGTCCTTGAAGACGCCTGCGAAGTCATGGCGCTGCCCGCCCATCGCAAACACTTGGAATTGACGTATCGCGTCGCCCCGGATGTGCCCACCAATCTGACCGGCGATCCGGCGCGCCTCCGGCAAATCCTGATCAACCTCATCAACAACGCCATCAAATTCACCGAACGCGGGATGGTGACGATCGAGGTGACGTGCGGCGCGGTGGCGCGCCGCGCCGCCAAAACCAGCACGCTGCTCTTTGCCGTCACGGATACCGGCATCGGCATACCCGCCGACCGGCTGCACTCGGTTTTTGAACGCTTTGCGCAGGTGGATGCCAGTTCCACCCGCAAGTACGGTGGCATCGGCCTCGGCCTCGCGATCGCCCGTGAACTGGTGCGCCGGATGCACGGCCGCATCCAGGTGCAAAGCACGGTTGGCGCCGGCACCACGTTTTCCTTTACCGCGCGCTGCGGACGCGGCGACGCCACCGGCCAGCCGCACCGTGCGCCGGTGCCGCACCTCGCGGGCATACGCGTGCTGATTACCGACGATAACGACATCAACCGCATGATCCTGCGCGAAATGCTCACGCACGCCGGCCTCGTCGTCACGGAGGCGGCCAGCGGTGACGCCGCGCTGGCCGCCATTGCCGCCGCCCATCAGGCAGGCACGCCGTTCGCGGTATTGCTGCTGGACTATCATATGCCCGGGATGGACGGTCATACTGTCCTTGAAACCGTGCGCCAGCGCTGGGGCACGGCCCACACGGTCATTATGATGCTCACCTCGGAAGACCAGCAGCACAGCCGCATGTTGGGCGCCCTCTGGGTGATGAAGCCGGTGCGCCAGGCGGCGCTGATCGACACGCTGGCGCGCGCCCTAGCGGACACGCCTGCGCCGCACCACGCCGAGAGCGCGCCACCGCGCGCCACACCCATGCTGGCGCCCTTGCGCATTCTGCTGGCCGATGATGCCGCCGACAACCGCCTCTTGGTCGAGCATCACCTCAAGGGGCACCGGCTCGAGATGGTTGACGACGGCGCCGCCGCCGTGGCACGCGCGACCACCGCACAGTATGATGTGATTCTGATGGACATGAGCATGCCGGTGATGGACGGCTTGACCGCCACGCGGCACATTCGCGCATGGGAGCGCGCCACCGCCACGCCGCCCACCCCCATCATCGCCCTGACGGCGCACGCGTACCATGACGAAATCCGCGCCAGCATCAGCGCAGGCTGCAACGCGCATCTGACCAAGCCGTTCAGAAAAGACGACCTGCAGCAAGCCTTGGTTGCGTGCGGCGCGGGCACGCTGGCCGGCCACGCCGCCGGCGCAGGCATTGGCACGGGCGCAGACGCAGGCGCGGCAGCCGTGCCGCTGCGAATCCCGGATGAAGTGCGTGAACTAGCGCCTGCTTTTCTGGAACGGCGGCGCCAGGATGTGGTGGCGTTGCGCGCAGCACTGGCCGACGGCCAGCTCGCGGTCATCGAGCGCATCGGCCACATGCTGAAAGGCTCGGGTGGCAGCTATGGCTTTGATTGGATCACCAGCATCGGCGCGCAGCTCGAACGCGCGGCCCACGCCGCCGACGAGACGACCATCGTGTCCGAAATTGACACGCTAACCCGGTATTTGGCGCAGGTGACCTTGACCCATGAGTGAACACCACGAACGCCCGCTGATTTTGTGTGTCGATGACGACGAAGACATTCATGTGCTCGTCTGCCGCCTGCTCGGCCAAGCCGGCTTCGAAGTGACCGGCGCCGACGATGCGACCCAAGCCTTGCTGGCCATCACCACCGTGCATCCCGACCTGATTCTGCTGGATGTGCGCATGCCCGGCATGGATGGCTATGCCTTGTGCGAGCGCCTGCAGAGCGATCCTGCCACCGCGCATATTCCGGTCATCTTTGAAACCTCGCTCGGCGACGAGCGCAGCAAAGCGCGCGCCTTCGCCGCCGGCGGCGTTGACTTTCTGGTCAAGCCCATCAAAAAAGAGGTGCTGCTGGACTTGGTGCGCAAACACCTGACCAATACCGCGCGCTGGAGCGAATTGCTGGCGCTGCGGCCGGCCTGGGCGGACAAGGCCCAGCCGCATGTCTTCATCGAGTTCAAAGAATTTCTGTTGAAGACCCTCGATCTCACCGACGCGGCACGCGAGCAATGCCTGCGCGTCGCCCCCGGCGAATTGTACCTGCTCGCCACCATCGCCGCCATCACCACCAACCGTTTGAGCCAGTACGTCGCCGAATATATGGGCCTGCCGTATCTCTTCGACATCGATCCGGACAGCCCTGAACTCGGCGTCCTGCCACGCATGTTTTCGCTGGCCAATAATGTGCTGACAATGCGCGAGGATGATGGTGAACGCACCTTTGTGCTCAGCAACCCCTTTGACTGGAACATGCTCGACATGCTCCGGCAGTTCGCCGGCTTGACCCCAGGCTCGCGCCTGTGCATGGCCGATCCCTACACCATCGCCCTGACGTTCACGTATGACGAGGCGGCCCGCGCCAAACGCAAAGCGGAAATCGCCGCGCTGGCCGCGGCCACAGTGCAACGGCAGGCCGGCGACAACGAGCAGCAACTCGGTCTGCACGACGCGCTCAACGACGCCAATGACGCCGCCGGCGCGCGCATTGTGGCCATGGTCAACAACATTTTCGAAGTGGCCGTCTCCGAGCGCACCAGCGACATCCACATCGAGCCGCACGAGACCACGACCGTCGCGCGCTTCCGCGTCGACGGCGATCTGCATGAGTACTTCCGCATGCCCAAAGACACCGGCGCCCGCGTTGTCTCGCGCATCAAAGTGCTGGCCGAACTCGACATCGCCGAGAAGCGGCTGCCGCAGGACGGCGCCTTTGCCATCTCCATTAATAACCGTGACTTTACGGTGCGCGTCGCCACCACGTCCACGCCCCACGGCGAGGCGGCCACCATGCGCCTGCTGGAACCGTATACGAAACCGCGCCCCTTGAGTGACCTTGGCTTTACCGCGCAGCAGTCCGCCACGCTCGCCGAACTGGCCAGTCGCATGAATGGCCTGATTCTCGCCGTCGGCGGCACGGGCTCCGGCAAAACCACCACCATTCACAGCATGCTGCACGGCATCGACACCAGCACGCGCTGCGTCATGACGGTCGAAGACCCGATTGAATATCGCCTGCCCTTCGCCACCCAGCAGCAAGTCAACGAGAAAGCCGACATGACCTTCACGCGCATGCTCAAGGCCGTCGTGCGCCAGGACCCGGACATTCTTTTCATCGGCGAGATCCGCGACCGCGAGTCGGCCCAGATCGCCTTCGACTTCGCCAGCACCGGCCGCTTTACCATTGCCAGCCTGCACACGATCAACGCCACCGCAGCCCTCTTCCGCCTCGAGCGTCTGGGCCTTTCGCGCAGCATCATGGCCGACGCCATCATCGCCATTGTCGCCCAGAAATTGCTGAAACTCCTCTGCCCGCACTGCAAACATATCGAGCCCATCACCGATGAAGAACGTGCCATGCTGGCGCCCTTCACCCAGGATGTGCCGGGTGACGTCGCGCACCCCATTGGCTGTGCGAAATGCCGTAACACCGGCTACCACGGCCGGCAGGTCGTCGCTGAAATCCTGCCGATTGATGCCGCCATCGCCGAGTTGATGCGCGCCGGCACGCCCGGCGCCGACATCCGCCGTTTTCTCCAGCGCCGCGGCGCATACCTTGTTGCAGACCATGCCATCGACAAGGTGCGCGCGCTGAGCATGCCGCCCGCGGACGTCTATCAGGCCGTCCAGCGTGATGAACTCCCCCAGCACGCGGATGAAGCGGCGAACAACAGCGGCACTGCGGCTGTCTGATCACGCCGCAGGGCGTACATGTTCGGCATAGTATTTCGCGGCGCTTCGTGGTCTTCTCAGCCATCTGCGAAATCTGCGGCAGCGGCGGTAATTTCTTTTGCAGCAAAAACAGTTTGCCACAAAAGCACACCAGCGTCACAAGCATGCAGCCCGTACGCCACGCGCTCCGCGCGGGGCATG
>JAPLST010000499.1:3170-11931 GCA_026398485.1 bacterium | reverse complement strand
GGCGCCGGCAAGCCCGCCGGCCAGCGCGGCGCCGGCGCCGTATGTCATTCCCCTTGTGCAGCAGGCCCTGGCACAGAATGGTGATTTTGCGCAAGGTCTCAAAGGCTGGGATTACTGGCAACATGCCTGCAGCGCCACCACTGAAATCCAACTGACCCAGATCGCGGTGCAACCGGCGCAATGGGCGCTCCAAATTCAAAACCCACTCAAGCAGTTGACCGGCGTGCGCCAATTGGTCTCGCTGGTGTCCGGCACGGTGTACCGCCTCAGTGCGCGGGCGCGTTCCTGCGCGACGACCGATTCGAAAGTTGTCTTTGGCGGGCGGGTCGCCATCTTCCTGCCGCCGCAGCCGGAGCAGTCGCTGCTGTGGATGAGCGAGAGCACCGATTGGTGGGCCAAGGCGCTGGTGTTCACCAATCAGGTCAGCGGCGCGGCCACTTTGTTTGTGCATTTGGGCTATGGCGGCGTGGCCAGCACGGGTGAGTTCGCGAATATTACGCTGGACGAATTGTGAGGTGCTTTCTTTCGCGGCGAAAGAAAGCATGGCAAAGGTTAAGAAAACGGGCGGCAGCAACACCTACCAACCGCCGGATCCGAGACCGGGCCTGCCCTTGCAACGCACACCGATTGTGTGCTACACTATTTACATATCGAATTAACCATTGATGGAAATGTCCATGAACACGCGCCACAGCAGCAGCAGTGTTATTTGCATCATGTTTCTCGGCACGGCACTAGTTGCCGCGCCCACGCCCGCGGATGTGGCGGCGCCGTTCAGCGATGCGGCCGTGCGGGCGGCGGCCGTGCGGGCGTTCACCGAACAAAGTCAGCACGACCAAGCCGTCGCCGTCGCGTGGGCGCAACAGCATGGGCTGCCGGTGCGCTATGACGTCAACGGTGTGACGCGCGAATTGATGCGCCTTGATGCGGCGGGCCAGCCGTTGTACTATTCGACCTTCAACGTCAACGCGGCGATCTCAACCGCGGCCGATGTTCTGCGCGATTTGCCGGTCTACGGGCTGGCCGGCAACAATGTGACGGTGGGCGTGTGGGACGGCGGCACGGTCTTGTCCACCCATCAGGAATTTGGCGGGCGCGTGCAGGTGATGGATGGCGCGGCGTCACACTGGCACTCGACGCATGTGGGCGGCACGATCGCCGCGTCCGGCGTGGATGCCAATGCGCGCGGCATGGCGCCCAGTTGCCACATTCACAGCTATGATTGGAACACGGATATCGCCGAGATGACCGCCCGCGGCGCCAGCGCGCCCGGCCAAGGCGACAAACTGTACTTGTCAAATCATTCGTATGGGCTGGATGGCGGGTGGTTTTGGGATTCGGCTGGCGGCAGCGGCTGGCACTGGCGCCGTGGTCTCGGCACGCTGCAGGATCCAACGTTTGGGCAGTATGGCGATGAAGCGCGCAATCTCGACACCGTCGCCTATGGCGCACCGTATTATTTGATCATCTGTGCGGCCGGCAACGACCGTGACGACAACCCCGCCAATGGCGACACCGTGTACCATTGGAATGGCAGCAGCTTCATCGCGACAACCTATAATTCCGCCACCCATCCGCTGGGTGATGGCGCCTACAAGGGCGGCTATGATTGCATGTCATGGTATGCGCTGGCGAAGAACAGCCTGACGATCGGTGCGGTCAACGACGCGGTCGTTTTCTATTGGGGCTTTCCGTTTCGCTCGCCGGCGGCCGGCACGATGGCCGGCTTCAGCGCCTGGGGGCCCACCGACGATGGCCGGATCAAGCCGGATGTGGTCGGCAACGGCGTGGATCTGTATTCGACGCACAACGCCGGCAATGCGGCCTATGCCACGGCCGGCGGCACCAGCATGTCATCACCGAATGTGTGCGGCACGGCCGCGCTGTTGCTCGAGTATTTCCGGCGCTTTGGCAATGAGCCGCGCGCGAGCACCATGAAAGCACTCTTGATTCACACGGCTGATGACATCGGCACGGCCGGGCCGGATTACGCCTATGGCTGGGGCTTGGTCAATGGCTGGGCGGCTGCCGATCTCATCGCCGGCGATCATCGCGGCATGGGCGTGACCCACATCCGCGAAGCGCTGCGCACGGATGCGGACGACTGGCTCGAATACACCTACACCTCCGCGGGTGTGGCACCGTTCAAAGCGACCCTGTGCTGGACCGACCCGCCGGGGACAACGACAACCGGCGACGATGACCGCACCAGGAAGCTGGTCAACGACCTGGATCTGCGCGTGATCGACCCGAACACCACCACGCACTATCCCTTCCATCTTGATTACAACAACCCGGGCGCGGCTGCCACCCGCGCCGACAACTCGGTTGACAATGTCGAACAGGTGCTGATTGACGCACCGGTCGCCGGCACGTACACCGTGCGCGTCCGCCGTTGGGGCGCGCTCACCGCCCCGCAGTATTTCTCATTGATCGTGACTTCCGAGCCGTATCCACTGGCCGCACCCGGCGGGATCAGCGCCAGCGACGGCACCTATTCTTTTTATGTGCGCGTGACCTGGAATACCGTGGCGGGCGCCAATACCTACAAAGTCTATCGCAACACGGTCAACAATTCAAGCACGGCCACGCTGCTGACCAGTATCAGCGGCACGGCGTACAATGACACGGGCGCCGCCCACGACAAGGTCTACTATTATTGGGTCAAAGCCAGCTCGACCTTGAGTGACAGCAGTTTCAGCGGCAGCAACAGTGGTTTTCTTGAGCCTAACTCGCCGACCGGCCTCGCCGCCAGCGATGGCGACTATCTCAACCAAGTCAAACTGACGTGGACCGCCGTCGGCGGCGCCAGCAGCTACGCCATCTATCGCAGTCAAGATGGCGCGCCGGGCACCAGCGTGTTGCTGGGCAACAGCGCCACGGCAAGCTATCTTGACACCACCGTGATACACGGCACCACCTACTGGTACTGGGTGAAAACCGTGATGAGCGGCGTCAGCAGCTATTACAGCAGCGGCAACGACGGCTATGCCTTGCTGACCCTGACGTGCCCGCTCTGGACGGCACACCAAGCCAAGAAGAACAGCACCATCAAGGGCAAGGAAACAACGCCCGCGCTGGAAGCCCTGCTCGCACAGGGTTGGCAGGTGGGCATCGCGACCGTCAGTGGCAACGCGGCCACGCCGCACGCCGGCCCCTACCTGTTGACCCCCAACAAGAAGCACACCGTCTGGAAGTTCAAAGCCAAGAAAAATGCGACCGTGAACTATACCGTGCGCAAGCATGTCTTCAAAACCACGGTGTGGACGAATCTGCCGCCGACCTGGGTCATCTACGCCCGGCCGTAGCCGGCCGGCTTGGACGGCCCGGCATCCGCGGCGATCCACGCCGATGGCGGGATCCACGCCGATGGCGGGACTCCAAGCAGCTCCAAGCAGCTCCAAGCAGGCCCCGCGGCTACATTGCCTCGCACCTGCAGAGACCCCCACGACCGCGCCAATAAAGTGATTTAGGGAATGCGAATGTCCAATAATTTGTTTGCGGCGAACAAATTAATAAAAAATCATTGACGGGTATTCGCGGCTCTTCATTCTTTATTGTGGTCTTTCCTTCATCATTGGATATTGAGTGTTGAATATTAGATATTCATTCTCGGTGGGGCGCCCGCACGCAGAGACCCCCCCCACGATCCCGCCGTTGACGGGATCGTGGGTGAATAAGATTGAGTAAAGGGCGCGCCACTGTTTTGCCCAATCTCTGCATCTGCCGATCGCGCCGCCGGCACATGCGCGTCAACTTAAGAATGGACACTTGTATTTATTGAAGTTTGCCGTACTCTGATCGCCAACATTGCGCCGGGTATTGGATGCGTGTGGAACGGTTATGGGCTCGTTTGATCCGCTGCAATCCCCCTTTCGTAAAGGGGGTGCGGGGGATTTTCTGCGTATGCCTTCACCTGGTAACCCGCACGAAATCCCCCGGCGCTGCGCGCCCGCCCCCTTTAGAAAAGGGGGATTTTTGCACTACGTTGACGCGCATGCGCCAACGGCAGGATCGGCGGGGCACCAGATTTGATAGCACGCTGCGCGCCGCTATGCCGTCATTCACTCGATGCGCACGTCACCAAGGTCGGTGACCTCGTTGGTCAGCAGAATTTCCCCGATGTTCGTCCAGCGAGCCCCAGCATCATACATCAGCGACACGGGTGCACCGCGCGTCATTGGCTCGGTACGGAAGGTGCCATCCGCCGCCACGTTCACCACCGCTGGTCGCTCCCAGCGGTTTTGTCCAAATACGCGGCGCCGTTTGCCGCTGCCGCCTATGATGCGCCCGCTGATAACCCCCATGCCCGTGGCGGTCAAGCGAATTGTGCCCAGGTCCACATCGTGATCGGTGACCGTGACGGGAAACGTGGTCGCACTGTGACCAGCAACACCGAACATAATAGGAAATGTTCCCGGAGTAAGCATGGGAATGGCAAAACGGCCAGCAAGGCATCTGCGCTGATCTCCTGCACAGACAATCGTAATTTGCGCGCCGGCACGTTCCGGGCATTCCACCTGTCCGTGCAGCGTGTAGAGCGTTGGCAAGTCCACATACAATGGCCCGCTGCGTGATGAAACGCTGCTGTACACAATCGAGGTAGTTAGCAATGCAACGATGACGTTGTAGCGCTCGTCTGGATCAAGCCCGACACACACATATTCGCCATTGATGAAGTTTGCAATGTCCGATGCGTTGCACACCTTTGGATCAGCGTTTGGTAGTTTGACAAATATTGGCACCGTCTGAAGCGTGGCATTTGTGGTGGCGGGCCGCAGAATGATGCGCAGGGTTGCCTGTGCTTTTGGTGCAATAAGCTGGATGGCATGCGTAGCAAGCGTGATGGTGACATTGGTGCTCCTGCGCGCGCTATTGTCAAACACCATGGTGAACGCGTGGGTGCCGGTGACCATCGCTTCCGCATACCACACCGAGCTGGTACGGGACTGCGCAATGCGGCGAAGTTCGTGGCTCGACCAACTGTTTTCGCCCGGGGATTTGACCATGCACTCCACCGCGCACACCGGGTTGGATGCTTCCGTCACGATAGTCGCCGTGAATCGGCACAAGGGTGGATTGGTGATGGTCACCGACCTTTGCGTGCCCGCCTGAATGTTTTCCATGGTAAGGTTGGCGAGCTGTGTGTAATTCAGCCCGCGCACGCCAATGGTGGCGTTCGACGCATAACAGGGCACATTGCGAAAGCTGACCACGCCGCTCGCGCCGAGGCCGGTCATGGTGTGAAACCGCTTGGTGTTGTTTTGGTAGCTCGCGTCCGGCGCGCTGCAATCCACCTCGACCCACCCGACCGTGGCGGACGTGCCGTTGGCATTATAGACATGCACGGACAGATCGAACGGCTTGGCCAGCCAGACGGTGCTGGTCACCGCCAGCTCGTTTGGGCTGAGGTATACAATGGCGGGCGCATAGCCGGGCGCCCTGACATTCACGCTGCAAGAGTTCGCCAGCGGCACCGCGGCCACCCCGGCGCGATCCACCGTCACCCGTTGCGGGCCGGCAAAGGTGGCGTTGGTCACTGCGCCCTGCGTGTCCTGGTCACGCGCGCACAGATAACGTGTCGGCACCGGCAGCAGCGCAATGGTCATGTGCGACGTCGCGCCGGATTCCAGCGCCAATTCGCGGCTTACATCCGTATATGACGGCGCGGCAATGGTCATGTTTCTCATGCGCGCGGCGGGCATCGGCCCAAACAACAAGCGCTGATCCGGCAGCAGCGTGGACGGCATGATTAAGTAGTTTCCACTGTGCTCGTCGGTCATTTTCAGCATGTTCACAACGGCGTTGGTGATTCTTGCATTGGCGGCATTGGTCAGCGTCAGCGCCAGCCAGGCCGCGCCGCGCGAGAGACACCACAGCTCGGCCCGGCTTCTGTTTATGTTCACCAGCGACAGCGGCCCGTTCATTTCGGGCATCCCGCCGGGCGCATCCGCATGCACCGTGCACCGCACGCCGGGCGGCACATTATCAATTTCATACGCACCGTCATTGTCGGTGAAGGCAACGCACCCGTCAATCGGTTCAAACGGCGCGTTCGCCAGCAACTCGTTGTTGATCTCGACTTCCGCCGGCTTGAGGGCGCGCACCCAGACGCGGGCATTGGTGGCTTTCTCGCCATTGTCCCAGGTCACTTGGCCATTCACGCGGCAGCCGCGACCGAGGCGCACGGTAAAAAACGCATCGCCGTCTTCCGGATCGACCCGCAGCGCCGTGCCACCGGCGCTGACAAAGCCCGGCGCCTGCACCCGCAATGACAGCGGGCCGGCGTTCACCGGCACATGCGCACTCTCGAACGTGCCGGCGGCATCGGTCCAGACGCCACCGGCACGGCACGTGTCGCGCCATTCTTCGTCGTCGGCAATCAACGCGATGTGCGCACTGCGCACCGGCGTGTTCGACACATCGGTAACAATGCCGCGCACCGCATACGTTCGTGCCCGCAGCAGACATGCCTGCACCACTGCGGATGTGGCCGCGAGCAGCACCGGCTGATAGCGCGCCGCGCTGATGCCGACGCGCACATTGTCGAGCGCGCCGGTGAGCTGACCTGCGAATGCGCCGGCGGCGTCGGTCGTCGTGATGGCATGCTGCGCCACGCCGCGCGTCTCGCCCATTAGGCACACGCGCGCGCCGGCAATCGGCCGCTCGGTCAATATATCCACCACGCTGCCGGTGAGCGTCATGTCAGCATGTGCAGACGCGGCGTCCAGCATGCCGCCGGCAAGCAGCGCAAGAAAACAAGTTTGCGTAATTTGCATAGAGTTCATAATACCAAATCTACGATTAATTCACTCCGCCAACGGCAGCGGCTGTAAAATGGGAGCGACCGCTGCGTCGCGATGCTGAGGTGTCGCTGCGCGCAGCGAAGGGAACGCCGATCACCTGATCGGCTGAAAGTAGGTGCGATCTCCCGATCGCATCTCTTGTAGCGTTAGCGGGATATGGAAATCCCGCCTACGTTCAGCGGCACCGGCGTGCCGCGCTCCCCTCGGCGATGCCGACGCTGCACTACGACAGAAGCGTTCGCGCCATGAGTTGCCATGCGCTCTGAGTTCCCCACCGATCCCGCCCGCGACAGTACTGCGGGGGACATATCCAGTCAGTCACTCGCCGCGCAGGTCGCCGAGATCGATAACGGCGTTGGTCAGCAGGACTTGCGCAATGTTCGTCGCAGTGCCGTGGAAATTCGGATTAAACAGTGTAAGCGCGACAAGTGATCCGCGCGTCAGCGGCGGCGTGCGGAAGGTGCCGTCATCGGCCACCGCAATGACACTGTGCTGAAAATCCAATCCGTTGCACCAGTAAATTTTGCGCTGCGGCCCGGTGCCGCCAAGTATGCGGCCGGTGACGACCGCCGCGCCGGTGGCGGTCAAGCGGATCGCGCCAAGGTCCACATCCCGATCGGTGATCGTGACCGGAAACGTGGTCGCGCTGTGACCAGCGACCCCGATCGTCACGGGCAACACCCCTGCGGCAACGTTGCCAATGGCAAAATAGTCGCCGCGGCAGTTAAAGGGTTTTCCCAAACAGACGACGTGACTCTGAGTGTTGGTGCGATCCGGGCAGGCCACCGTGCCGCGCAACGTGTAGAGCGGTGGCAGATCCACAGAGAGCGGCCCGCTGCGCGCAGACACGCTGTGGTACACCAGCGCGGTGGTTACCAAGTCAATCGTAATATGGTAACGATCTTCCGGTTCGGGACAGTCATAGACATACGCGCCATTCGTGAAGCAGACATCATACGATGCCTCCAAAACACCCGGGTCTGCATTTTCTTTTTGGACAGATACCGGCACGGAGCGGATATCGTTATTCGTGGTGGCAGGCCGCAGGATGATGCGCAGCCGGGTGACCTCGTCCGCAGTCGCAAACAAGTGCAGATTGGTGGTGGAAAGTGACACGGTCACATTGGTGTAGATGCGCATGCCGCTCGCCAATCTCAGGCGAAATGTATAGGTGCCGATGGGCATCAAGTCTGAATGCCAGACAGCATTGCTGCTTGATTGCATGATCTGATCGCGTGCGCCAAAGGCAAGCATGCTGTACGCAGCATCGTTAAGCCTGCCTTCCAAAAAAGTAACCGCGTTGGACGGGTCCGTGGTCATGGCAATCGAAAACCGGCACAGCGGCGGACAGAAAATAGCCATTGCGCAACTTTCCGTTGCAGAAATCTTGATTGGTTGGCTTCGCAGCGGAAACCAAAGATTGTTGCGCACCGTCACCAGAAAATTCGATGAGTACATGGGCACATTGCGGAATACCGCCATACCATTTGACGAAAGATCCTCGATCAGCGACCACTGGCTGAATCGATGTGGCATCGGCAAGCCGGCGGTGGCCAGTTCGACGCGCGTGTTGGTTAGCGGCGTGCCGACGGCATTCATAACAAACACGGTCAGATCGAACGGCCGGGCCAGCCAGACAATATTGGTACAAGGTGGTTCCGCAATATCAACGCTTTCATGAACACGCGCATAGCCGGGCGCCGTGACGGTCACTGCGCGCGATGACGGCATGGTCAGACAGACAAAACCGTTGCGGTCTACCTGCGTCCCGCGCCGAACCAGTTCGACGGTCGCATTGGTCACGGGACACCGGCTGTCAATGTCCAGCACCTGCACATAGCGGATGGGCACCGGCAGCAGCGCCATGGTTATCTGCGAGGTCGCGCCGGGCGTGAGGGCCAGCCGGTCATAAAATTGCGCATAGCCAGGCGCATCGACATCGATGGAATGCATGC
>JAPLST010000499.1:0-3144 GCA_026398485.1 bacterium | reverse complement strand
CCCAAACAGCAAGCGTTGATCGGGCAATACGATGGAGGATATGACAAAATATATGCCACCCCCGGAGTTCACCTCTTTTCGTACCATCCTGACAACCGCGTTGGTGATTCTGGTATTGGCGGCATTGGTCAGCGTCAGCGCCAGCCAGGCATCACCGCGCGTGAGGCACAAGTTCACGGCCGCACTGCTGTTCTGCTTCCCAGTTACATCGGGCACTTGCAGATCGGGCATGCCACCGGGCGCGTCCGCATGCACCGTGCAGCGCACGCCGTATGGAACAGCAGCAATGTCGAACGTACCCGTGCGGTCGGTGTAGGCAACGCAGCCATCAATCGGCTCGAATGGCGCGTAGGTCAAAATTGTGCTGCTGATCTCGACTTCCTCGGGCTTGACGGCGCGCACCCAGACGCGGGCATTGGTGGCTTTCTCGCCGTTGTCCCACCTCACTTGGCCAACCACATGGCAGCCGCGACCGAGGCGCACGGTAAAAAACGCATCGCCGTCTTCCGGATCGACCCGCAGCGCCGTGCCACCGGCGCTGACAAAGCCCGGCGCCTGCACCCGCAATGACAGCGGGCCGGCGTTCACCGGCGCATGCGCACTCTCGAACGTGCCGGCGGCATCGGTCCAGACATCACCGGCACGGCACGTGGCACGCCATTCTTCGTCGTCGGCAATCAACGCGACCTGCGCATTGCGCACCGGCGTGTTCGACGCATCCGTGACAGTGCCGCGCACCGCATAGGTTCGTGCGCGCAGCAGGCATGCCTGCACCACTGCGGATGTGGCGGCCAACAGCACCGGCTGATAGCGCGCCGCGCTGATGCCGACGCGCACGTTGTCGAGCGTACCGGTGAGCTGACCTGCGAATGCGCCGGCGGCGTCAGTCGTTGTGATGGCATGCTGCAGCACGCCGCGCGTCTCGCCCATTAGGCAAACGCGCGCGCCGGCAATCGGTCGCTCGGTCAATATATCCACCACGCTGCCGGTGAGCGTCATGTCACCACGTGCAGGCGCGGCGCCCAGCATGTAGCCGGCAAGCAGTGCAAGAAACCAAGCGTTCGTAATTCTCACTGAAATTCCGATATAAGGTTTAGGATGCGAGCACAGTCAAACTTCAGTAGTGTGTCGTTGGCGCAGGAATGTGGCCGCGGGGCACGCCGCGGATGCTGTGCAGTCCAAGCCGGGCGGCTTGGCCACACAGCTGCAGCAATCTTTGTGGCCGCGGGGCACGCCGCGGATGCTGTGCAGTCCAAGCCGGGCGGATGTTTTCTTTATATCGGAATTTCAGAATTTTCATAGAGATCATCATACCAAATCCACAATTAATCCTCCCACCGATCCCGCCAGCGGCATTACTGCAGAGGACATATTCTGTCGGTCATTCGACCTGTACATCGCCAATATCGATCACGTCATTGGTCAGGAACACCTTTGCGATGTTGGTCCATCGCCCGTCACTGAAATCCGCGGCAAGCGCGGCACGTGATCCGCGCGTCATGGGCTCCGTGATAAAGGTGCCATTGTCGGCAATGTCCACGGTCTCGTGTGAATAATCAAGGCCGTTATTAAAAGAAACTTTACCGCCGCTGACGCGCCGGCCAATAATGCGACCAGCCACCACCGCCATGCCGGTGGCCGTCAGGCGCAGTGTGCCAAGATCCACGTCGCCAGGCGAGATTGTCACGGGGAATGTCGTCGCGCTGTGCCCGGCAAGGCCAAGGGTGAAATGATATGTTCCCGGCGAAATCAGCGCGAGCGCAAAGCTACCCGTGCGGAAGTCTCGGGAATAATTAGCGCACATGACGACCACGCGCGCGTCCGGTCGTTCCGGGCATTCCACGCTGCCCCGCAGAGTGTACAGGGGCGGCAAATCGATGCCCAAGGTTTGATTGCATGGTGCCACGCCCTTCAGAAAAAGCGAGGTAACGGTCAGCCCGACATATACCTCGTAGCGCGCGTCCGGATCGAGGCCGATACACTCATAGACACCGCTGATGAAGCGGGCTTCATGCACATCGTGCGCAACATTTTCATTTGCGACGAGCACGGTCATGATATGATTCGTGACGCTCATGTTCGGAATGCGCGGCGCGATGCGCAGGGATACCGTCGCTTTTACCGGCGGCGCGAACTGGATGGCACGCGTGGCGATCGTGATGGTGATATTTGTTTGCACGCGCGCGCCGCTGCTAAATTGGGCAATGAACACATACATCCCGGTGAGTATTGATTCAACGCGCCAGACCGAGGCCGTGCTGGTCTGCAATGTGCAGCGCGGGGCGCACCGTTGCAAATGATCTATGGTCGTGCTGCTGAATTCGCATTCCAACCAGCACACTTGATTGGACGGCGGGTACTGGATGGTGATGGTGGCCTGACATAGCGGCGGATTTGTGATGCACACGATGCGGTCAGTGTCGGCCAGCACATTTCTCACAACGGTGCTGGCCAGCAGCACAAAATTCACCGTCCGCACCTGCACAAGAATGTTCGACGCGTCGAGTGGCAGTTTGCGATAGACCGCGCTGCCGTTGGCGGCAATGGCGCACTCAACACTGCGTATCCGGCTCCTGTTGTTCACGGAAGATTCCGCAGCCACTTCGACTTGGCCGGCGGTGGCCGGTGTGCCGTCGGCGTTGTAGACATGGACGGCCAGGTTGTATGTTTTGGCCAACATAGGCGGCGGCGGCGCTATATAATTCGGCACATAGCCGGGCGCATACATTGTGAGTGTCGTCATGCCGGTTTGGATGAGAATATTTGTCTGCACGTCCGCATTGGCATACTGCATGGTGAAACAATATACGCCGGTGGGAATGTCTTCCGTACACCATGTGGAGTTTGTATCTGAGCGACGGATGCACTCGAGCTTGTACGTTTGGGGCGTGCGCGTCAGCAGACTGGTGACGCAGCACGACACCTGTTCCGGTTGCTTTGTCCCGGCGGTTGCCACTAGCATGGCAAGCTTACCCAGCGGCGGGTTCGTGAGTACCGCGACATAATGGCCAAACGGCTGCACGTTCGTGACGCACGTCATCGCCAACGGCATGTAGCGGACGGTCCGCGCGTAGAGCGCTATGTTGGATGAGTAGTGTGGATGATTGCGAAAATTGATATTGCGGCTGGGGTCAAGCACCCCGG
>JAPLST010000209.1:13488-15281 GCA_026398485.1 bacterium | reverse complement strand
TCGGTTTCTTCAAGGGTGGCCTTGAAGGCGGCGACGAGGCCGTGCGGCAGGTTGCGAATGAAGCCGACCGTGTCGGTGAAAATAAAACGTTCGCCGGTGGGGCACTGGCAGATGCGCGAGGTGGGATCGAGCGTGGCAAAGAGTTTGTCCTCGATCAACACGTCGGCATCGGTCAGGGTGTGCAGCAACGTGGACTTGCCGGCGTTGGTGTAGCCGACCAGGGCGACGAGTGGAATGTCGGCGCGCTGGCGGCGGATGCGCTGGACGGCGTGCTGCTTGCGGACGGACTCAAGCTGCTCATGCAAACGACGGATGCGCAGCTGGACGCGACGGCGGTCGACTTCAAGCTGGGTCTCGCCCGGGCCGCGCGTGCCGAGGCCGCCGTATTGGCGCGAGAAGTGCGACCACAGGTGCGTCAGGCGCGGCAGCAGGTATTCGAGCTGGGCCAGTTCGACCTGCAATTTGCCGGCGCGCGAGCGGGCGCGCTGGGCGAAGATTTGCAAAATCAAACCGGTGCGGTCAATGATTTTGGCATTGGTCATTTGCTCGAGATTGCGGGCTTGGCCGGGGGCGAGATCGTGATCAACCAGGACGAGATGCAGGTCGTGGTCATGGCACAATTTGACCAATTCCTCGGCCTTGCCTTTGCCGATGTAATAGGCGGGATGAATGGCGGCGCGCTTGCAGATCAGTTCGGCGACAGGCCGGGCGCCGGCGGTGAGGGCGAGCGCGGTCAGTTCGGCGAAGCTGACATTCTGGTCGGCAATGATATTGGATGGCAAATCGAAGCCGACCAGGCAGGCGGACTCCGGCGCATCATGACGCGGCACGTCGTACATGGTCAGTTACTTATTGAAAAGGCCCTCGAGAATTTTGATGCCTTGATCCATCTTGGGCACTTGGCCCTTGGGGATTATATTGAGCATGCCGCGCAGCACGCCGGTGGGATCCATCCCGACCGCTTTGACCACATCGGTGAGGAACTGCGAGTAGGTTGCCTCGACCTTGGGTTTGCTCAGGGTGCCGCGCACCGGAATGGGCACGGGCAGATTGTAAATCTGGTTCATGTTTTTGGTGAGCGGCATTTTGACGCCGAAGGCCCCGCAGATATTGACGATTTCCGTGCCGCTCAAGCCGAGGAAGACCAGCATGTCCAGGCGTTGCTCAAAATCCATGGTACCGCGCATGGTGGCATGAATCGAGCTGGTGTCGAGGCGCGCATCGGCGAGCTTCACCATGCCGTTTTCGACCACAACGGGGACAAAGGCATTGGCCAAACGGATACTCTGCAGACTTTGAATGTGGAGGCTGCGCCCGATTTCGCCAAGGATGATCGGATTGAGCAGCGTGCCGTTGTCGAGCGTGACGAGGGCCTGCGCGCGCAGTGATTTTTGCAGGCTGGGCTTGGTCACGCCGGCGCCGCGCAGGCTGAGATTCATCGCCAGCAGCCCGTCGGCTTTCTCGCGCTGGTCGGGCACAAAGGAGTTGACCAGCGGACGCATGGGCACATTGGTGGCGAAGGCGGTGGCCGTGTAGGTAAAGCCGGGCACGGCCAGATCGGCGCTGGCGTTCAGGCGCACCTCGCCGTCGTTCAGGCGCACGTTGCGCGAGACGAGCGTGGCGATGTTGTCCTTGACGGCAACGTCGAGCTGCAGCGGCCGCAGCAGCAGTTCGCGGGCGCGCAGCTCGTCGCACCGCACGGCGAAGTTGAAGTCGCGGCCCCGCAAATCAAGCGCCGCCGGTTCGCTGGCGGCGGCGGCGACCGCGACGGCGCGCGCCGCGGGCCGGGCTGG